>JAFXZW010000003.1 GCA_017541035.1 Eubacterium sp.
AGATGATAGTGATTTAAACTTAAATGGGTTTTCAGGTCTGAAAAGTCTTGAAAAAGCATATATTCATTTGAATTACTCCGGAGCAGTCGGTGAATTCAGTATAAATGGCCTGCCGAAACTGGTGGATTTACAAATAGAGTGGGTATATCCGATGGATTATGAATCCTACTTAAGAAAGGAGACCTATATTGATCTGGTATCAATCAGGAACTGTCCAAAGCTCGTCAAGGTTGGTTTGGGTGAAGGGTCAGATTTAAACCTGACAGTGGAGAATTGCGAGAGCTTGGAGAATATTAACAGTGGTTACTTATATATCAAAAAGCTGGAGTTGAGTGGCCTGATGAGTTTAAAATACGTTCTTCCTGAACCAACCTATGGTCCGTGGTTGATCGATATAGGGGAGAATGTTGCGGTAAGCAAATACGATCTAAAGCCTAAGGATGTTGAATATGGGGAAGGAATGAGCCGATATGTGGCAGCTTTAAGATATACGATCGTTCTTGATTCCGGTGATAAAACTCCGGGCTGGTATAAATCGTACGAAGGTAAAAAATCATATATTGATGCTGATCGGAGGGCAGCAACGGGGATTCGGAAAATAGGCAATGAGTTGTACTTTTTTGGCCAAACTCATTTTCTGACGGAGGATACCGGATGGAAAGAATATAATGGTAATTGGTACTATATTGAAAAAGGCGGTGTTGTCCGAACCTGGTGGGTGAAATCGAATGGAAACTGGTATTATCTTGGAAATGACGGAAGCATGAAAACCGGCTGGCAGCGTGTGGATGGAAAATGGTACTACCTGCGGGACAACGGTATCATGCTTCGTTCTCAGTACATTCAGGGCTACTGGCTGAACAAGGACGGAAGCTGCACCTATAAGCCAGTTGCCAAATGGAGGAAGGACGCGGTTGGTACTTACTACCAGGATACCGCCGGCTACTATGTGCGGAACACAACTGTGATCATTGATAGGAGAAAGTATACCTTCGACAGGCGTGGGTATTTGGTGCAGTGACAGACAGAAAATGATTCGCCTGAAGTGTTGACAAAATAGAGCAGGGGTGGGTCTCATTAACATTTGATCATGTTAATGAGACCCTGTGTTTTTGGATATAATATGAGGTTTGCGGATAGTGGACGAGATTGTTCGTCTGTATGGCAAAGTGATATCGAGTGGTGTGGTTCCACATGACCGATCTTGCCATGTCAAATGTTCGGATCCAGCTGCTTCAGGTCGCGGATCAGTTCCGGATATCTGGTGAAGAGCAGCGTCTGCATGCCCACGGCTGCGGCTCCGTCCAGATTCGTCTGCCGGTCGTCGATAAAGAGGCATTCCGGCAGGTTCAGCCCGAAACGGGATTCCAGCAACCGGTAGATCTCCGGTTCCGGTTTCGCAAGGTGCTCCCTGGCGGAAATGATATAACCGTCCGCTTCGGGCAGAAACTGGAATGTGGCCCAGTGCCGTTCTGAGGTTTCCAGCGGGTAATTGGACAGCACATACACGCCATAGCCCAGTTCCTTCAAATGGTGGAGCAGGGGCTGTGCGTAAGGGTACTCCGAAACCAGTCCCTCCGTGTGGGCCCAGAAGGTCAGAATCTCCTGCCTGTATTCCGGGTACAGAGAAGTAAAATGTTCGATGGCGTCCTTCTCCATTTTATCTCCGCGGTCCATCAGGTGCCAGAATTCCGTCAGAACCATATTCTCCGACAGGAAATTGTTTGCTTCCTGCGAAAAGCCAAGATCCTTCATGTGATCCCTGTACCGAAAACGGATCAACACATCACCTACATCAAAAACGATATTTCGGATCGTATTCATTTCCTCTAATTCCTTTCAGATGATCATATCGAAAGCATACCGATTCCCGGATCGGAAAAGTCTTTGCAACCAACGCCTGTTATGTTATCATAAGTAAGGGGTTTCATCAATCCTTTCGGGTAGGGAAATCACCGTATCACCGAGTGCATAAAGGAGAATGACGTAATGGAAGAAAGAAAGGTTGGCGCGCTGCGCATGAAGAGGATCGGACGGCGGATCAGCATCCTGATGGGTTTTACACTGAGCCTGTGCCTGTCGCTTGTGGCAAATCTTTTTCTGGCCGAGGACGGCTTTAAGATCGGGGCCTTTTTCCTTAGCTTTGCCGTTTCCCTCACCATCAGTCTGATCATCGGATTTCTGGTTCCGATGAAGAGAGTGAATGACGGCATTGACCGAAAGTTTAATCTGAAACCCGGAAGTGTGGGTGCAAATGCTTTGGAGGCGCTGGTTTCGGACCTGATCTACACGCCGATCATTACACTGGTCATGACGTTGATGGCATGGTTCATGGCAAATAATAACAACCCGAATGCGAATATCCCGTACTTCCCCATGTTTCTGAAATCTCTGCTGGTTTGCATGCTGGTGGGTTATGTGCTCATTTTCATCTTCCAGCCGCTTTACACGAAGCTGGTGGTAGGAAAGAGAAGACCTCCGGTACCGCCGAAGGCACCGACGGAGAAGTGAAGCAGCAGCCGAAATCAAGCAATAACAGATAATTCAGAAATGCAGGAATTCCGTAACCGAACGAAAGGAGATCATTATGAATATATGGCATGACATTCGGGATGACCGAATCTTTCCGACGGATTTTATCGCAGTGATCGAGATCAGCCGCGGAAGCAAGATGAAATATGAGCTGGACAAGGAAACCGGTATGCTGATCGTGGACCGTGTACTTTACACCTCCACCCACTATCCGGCAAACTACGGCTTTATCCCCAAAACTCTGGGTGATGACCACGATCCTCTGGATGTGCTGGTTCTCTGCACGGAGAATATCCAACCGGGTACTCTTGTACGCTGCTATCCTATAGGTGTTATGAAGATGCTGGACAGCGGTCTGGGCGATGAGAAGATTATAGCCATGCCATACGGCGATCCCACATACAATGGCTATACGGACATTTCCGAACTGCCAAAGCACATCTTCGATGAGATCAGACACTTCTTTACCATTTACAAAAATCTGGAGGGCAAGGAAACAAAGGTGGATAATATCGAAGATGTAAAGGAAGCCATCCGGGTCATCGAACACTGCATCGACAACTATAAGGAAAAGTTCGGGGGAAATGTCGTTAATCCCGATGCGGAGGAGTAAAAGCCGTACGGGTTAATCATATTTCGTATTTCACGCGCATGAAATGCTGACAGTTCGCTACTGCAACATGCATTTCATGCGCGTCTTATTTTTTTCAGAAACTGTAATAAATCTTAACCTTCTCATAAGAAAATATGATTCCTAAGTAGTCCGAGGCGTTCCAATTCGGACTACTTTTTCTTTGCGAAGGCTTGATATATAAAGGATTTCAGGTTCCTGTATGTTCCAAAACTACACCAAAATGATCATATCAAAACCCTTTCACCGGGTATAAACGACAGTACAAACGACAGTACAAAGACAGTATATTACATTGGAGTTGATTTCATTTTATGTATGAGTCTGAATTCCATATAATCACATATTTCGTGAAGAAAGTCACCCAATTCTTTATGAGAGAATGAAATTGATTTGCCATCTTTTTTTAGAGTAGCAACAGTATCAAACATTTCACCGCCGAATTCTGCCCATTCTATTTCAAACCCAGAAACTATTGTTAGTAAACGAAAGGCCTCAATAAGGTTGTTCTCCGCGCTAAATTCTTCTTTTAGATCAGCTATACCTTTCTCAGTTTCTGTCATTTCATCATCATATCCGAGTAGCCATTGTTCACGATACCGGGGATGGATTTTTGCTATTTTTTTGCAGGTTTTATCACTGATCTTTCCGCTTGCCATAGACCTCGATAGATTCTGAGGTTGCATTCCTATGTCATAGGCTAAGGCCTCTTGTGTATATTTTTTGGCCTTTTTGTTGTTTATTCGACGGAGTCTTGTTTCTTCTCCTATCAATCTCCTAATTCTTGCAACCCTTATGTTTTCGGTAGATTCTGCCATTTCTTGATCGAGTTTTTTGATTTCCTCAATCTGTTCCATGATTTTTAATGCTCGTTCTCTATTGGAGGATGATGATTTTTCCATTATATTGGCCGCCTTTCTTTATTATAACGTCAAAAAATAATCATAAAAGATTAGTATATGAGTTTGTTTGTAATCAAATATGATTATAAAATAATAATAGAGCTTGTGCAAGACGATTATGAAACGAGGAGGAAAAAAATGAAAAATAAAGATATTCGGATGATGCTAGAAGGATCAGGCGTGAAGTACTGGGAACTTGCTGAGGCCTGCGGTCATAGACCTACATGGTTATCAATGAAATTGCGGCAGGAACTACCTGAGGATGAAAAGCTGAAGATGATTTTCCTCATCCAGCAGATAGCAGAACAGAAGGAGGTGGAGGCATGACACCATTATTGATTCCGATAAATAGGGCAAGGGAGCAATACTTCCCCGGTATGGGTAGAGAAAAATTCAGAAGGTTCTGCCGGGATGCGGGGGCGCTTGTTGTCTATGGTAGGACTCAATATGCGAATATGCCGAGGTTGCAGGAACGTGTTGATTCTATCTCAGGAGGTAACGATCATGGGAGCGTTTCCACGGTACAGGGAAATGAAACTGAGGAAGGTTAGCAGGAATATGGCGGATCAGAGATTCAGGATAAAGGAGGAGCATATTGATGATATGGGAACTGTTAGGCGCAGGCGAAGAAAACGCCGTAACAATGAAAGAACTGAAAAACCGGGGATGGACAGAACGTGAAATCCGGGAAAGGATCAGACAGGAGCGGTTTGAAGGCCATTTGATATGTTCAGGGCAGAGTGGATACTACCTGCCACAAACGGTATCGGATGTAATGAACACAGTCAACAGGTTAGAAACGATCAGTAAGGAAACCAAGGCTGTGGCGGAAAAGATGAAGGAAGAAATGGCGAGGTTGTAAGGAGTTAGCATGGCAGGCAAAGGATATATAACTTTATATCGGGATATCTGCGATACATGGCTATATGATGACAAGCCCTTCAGCAGAAGTGCGGCCTTTGTGGATTTGCTTATGATGGTGAGTCATCAGGACCGGGAATTGATGTTTAATGGGGTACTTGTCAAGGTTCAGGCCGGGGAACTCGTTACTTCGGATCGGGTGCTGATGTCAAGATGGGATTGGGGCAAAGATAAAACGAGAAAGTTTATAAGACAGTTGGTGGAGTCCGGGTGGATAGAGATCGAAACCATGTACAAGATCGGGACGCGAATAAGAATCAATAACTATGGTGGAAACCCCTTTGAACGGCAGACCACCCCAAAGCCTCAAAAACCCCAAAAATCAGACCACCCCAAAGGCCCAAAATCAGACCACCTATCAGACCACCTTGCGCCCAGTATTGACAAGGGAAAGCAGGAAACCGCAGACCACCTATCAGACCAGCAACCCGACAATAGACCCGACAATAAACCCGACAATAGACCCGTCACTATAAACAAGAATGAAGAACATTCATTAACAATTCATTGGGAGAAGGGGAAGGAGTCACCCACGATGAAAAAATATGGATTATATGAGAATGTACCTCTACTACCTGACGAATTTATAAAATTGTCAGATAGGTTCCCTACTTTGTATCAAGCCCGTATCGAATACATGTCATCACAGATCAAGGCCGGGAAAGTATATGATGATATTTTCAGTACGTTATGGAGCTGGTGTCTTCGTTTTGAAGAAAAACAGAAGAGTGAAACAGATAGTAAGAAACGGTTGGAACAAGCTAAAAATCAGTTTTTGACGAGACCGACTAGCGATTCCTTGAAAGCTATTGAAGATGCCGCTATACGGGCGAGGTTGGCAAATATAGATGATGAATGGGAGGCGTAAGCAATGAGTAAGTTATACCCAAAGTATGACCCGGTACAAAAGAAATGGTACCGGGAGTTGGAAGGTAGAAACGGTGTGAAAATAAAGGACTATGCACCTACACTCATAACTACAATGGGGCCAATTCCACAGGGAGAAAAGGTAGTTGTTCAGAGATTAGAGGATGATCGGGAGCAGGTAGAGCCTGAAAAAATATGTCCGATTAGGGCAAGTATATATGGTGCTAAATGTTCGCAGGATTGCTCATGGTGGACAGGTTCAGAATGTATTCTGACACGCCCAGAGGCCCCACAGAACGATTTTACAGGGATTAAGGGCCGATGTCCCATATTGAATAGAGAATGCCTTAAAACGTGCGCTATGAGGGCAGGAAACAAATGTAGATTAGTATGCAAAGGAGATCAGAAATGAAGAAAAGATACTATTACACCAAGCTGATGGAGATCATTGAGAACGGACACAAGGAGTATAAAGCCAAAGCCGCTGAATATGCCAAGCTGAAGCAGGAGAGGGAGGAGGGCCATTTTTCTATGGACTACCTGCAGAAGGTTATCCTGCCTGAAATGAGCCGTATAAAGAGTAAGTTGGATGACATTCAGTGGAACACCAAGAAGGCTATAGCAGAGCTTACAAACGAACAGAAGAAGGCTATATCTGCCTTGGATCGGCTGAACGCTGAGGAACTGACAGCGGATGCGGAACTCCTGAAGGGTGGATATCCGTTGAAGGTGGCAGACCTTGAAGGGATCATTGAGAGGAACGCCGGGAACCGTACCATGGAACAGCTTGTACTTAGGTATGCAGAGGAGCATGGCCTTCCTTTGGGCCTGATATACGAACGTGCAGAAGAAGAGGCCAAGACTTATGATGCTATCAATTACGCCGCTGACACGGTGGTGAAGTGGTACAAAGATGATGAATGCTATACGAATGTACTAAATTCGGCTTTTGGTGACGGATCAGCGGTTAAGGCGTTCATTGATTCTGAAGAATAGGCGGTGATTGTATGGCTAAATATAGCGATAATCTTAGAACACCAAGCACGGAAGAAGCACGGGAAATCGGGAAAAAAGGTGGCATTGCAAGCGGTGAGGCCCGAAGGAGAAGAAAAAAGCTGAAGGAGGCCCTTGAGGTTCTTTTTGCTACTCAGACAAGCGATAAACTAAAGGCGGCTTTTCGTAAACAGGGTGTTGAAGTCCCGGACGATCTGACTAACGAGCAGGCGTTAGCGATATCCATGATGATGAAGGCCATAGCAGGAGATGCACGCATGGTATCTCTTATCCTTGACGTTACCGGGGAAAAGACGGTAGACAAGCTCAGGAAGAAGGAAGTGGAGCTGAAGACCAAGGAGCTTGAACTCCGGGAAAAGCTGATGACAGAGACCAAAAACGAGGCCCTTGAAACTCTGGATCAGATTCTACAGGGGCTACATGATCAGGCCATGAAGGAGATTGTGGAAAATGACAATGACAGAGGGTGAGCTTCAGTATGCTCATAGTTGGCTTAATCAAAGGTATTTTGATGGACGGTTACAGGCAGCTATAATACGATTTTTCCCGGAGCTTGCACATAATGAGCGTGGCTGTGAAGGGGTTTGTGTTACTACAGATACAATCCCATGTATTATTGAGCTGTTCATAAACCCGGAAGAATACGGTTCCCTTGTCTGCAAGGGCCACATAATAACGGTACTGCTACATGAAATGATTCATCAGTATTGTTCTGAAAATGATATTGATGATACAGATCATAACGAGGCGTTTGTGGCAGAGGCTGAGAAAAGAGGAATGACAAGGAGGGGCTATGTGATGACGGAGCCTGCCTTGTTAGAAGTATATGATGTTTTGAACATTTACGAAAAGGCATTCAATGTAAAGCTTGAGGCCGTACCCAACAGAGAGGAGAAGCCTATAAATGGAGATCAGACTTGAAGATAACAGTGATGAGGTTAACAAGGCCTTGGAGCAGGCTGTAGAGAAATCGCTTGAGGAGTGCGACCTATTGGCCGAAGGTTACGCAAAAACGCTGTGTCAGGTAGATACAGGCCTATTAAGGAATTCTGTTACCCATGCCCGGAGCGGTGCATCTTTTCAGCATGATTATAAGGCAGATAGAGGTGATGCACAAGGGAGTGTAGGCGGAACAATCGGATCAGAGGATGAAAAAGCTATGTATATCGGGACTAATGTAGAATATGCGCCTTATGTTGAGATGGGAACCATCAAAACGGCTAAACATCCATTCCTGCAACCTGCAGTTGAAGATCACGCAGATACATATCAGGCGGTGTTTGAGAAGAATCTGAAAGAGTTTCTTGGATAAAATGAAAATCCCCTTGGTTGGATCGGTACCAAGGGGATTGGAGTAGCTTCAAAGCACGGCTCTGAAGAGCTCATGATGAATTAACCGTTGGCTATGGTTAACATAATACTATCATGAGACCTGCAGAATTGCAAGAGAATCATAGACCTTTTGACATATAGTCATAGGCTTTTTAGGGCAAAGCCCAATAAATACAAGGGATTCAGGGCGTGACAGTTACAAAAAAGTTACAAGTTATCTGTATCTGGTGATTCACCGGGTGCATTATCACGATCCATAGTCTCCTGTATGGCGCGTTTGATAAATCCGTTGATGGTTTCTCCACGGCCTTCTGCGTGGGCCTTCATATCCTCATAGGCTTTTAATTTCATATCCAAGGGAACACGCTTCAGATTTTCCCGGTGGTACTTATTCAAATAATCTTTTCTGTCAATGGCCATGACAGGACACCCCCAAACAGATTTACTGGTATTATATCATACATTTCATGTTGTGAACATAACATTGTTGTTGCGTACGCAACAAGAGTGTGATATTGTATAGTTGTGTACGCAACAGGAACACATAGGAACAAATCGGAACAAGGAAAGGAGTAGCGGTATGAACACAAACATGAATGAGGAGGACCGGGAGTTTCTCAAGCTTTACAAGGAGGCAACACCGGGAGCAAGGAAGGCGGTTGAATGGCTTCTGAAGAAGGGACAGGATGCGCAGGAAGGCCGATACACATTACGGTGCTGTATCTGTGGAAGATTATTTGAAAGCAAGTATTCTTTCGCGAATAATCCATGGCCGCTGATGGAGATCGGAGACAATGACGCAGGTTGTTGTGACGAATGCGACAGGCGCAAGGTGATGCCTGCAAGGGATGACCTTCACAAAGGTGAAAGTCTTGAGTCCGTAATTGAAAAGTATATGGCATAACCAATGTGGCCGGGATCATCACCCGGCCATTTCTACAAAGGAGGGAGTCGGCATGGCTAAGAAGAAGAGGGGGAACGGATACTATAGCCTCAATTTTAAATATGAGGGCAAGCGTTACTGTGTATATGCGAAGCAACAGAAGGACCTGCCTGATAAGAAGGCGGAAAAGGTACGGAAGCTGGAAGAAGAAAAGGCATGGATAGAGAGTCATGGTGGAACCTATGATGATCCCACGCTTGAAAGCTATTATGATCGATTTACAGAGAGAAGAAGGGTAAAAGTTAAGGAAAACACTATTAGGGTACAACGATTTCAATTTGACTTGATGGCGGCTGTTGAACTTAATGGGAGGCGGTTCGGAGGCTTTAAGATACGGGAAATAACCCGGCCTGATGTTTTGGAAGTAAAGAGGATTCTTCAGGAGGAAGGCCAAAAGCCACAGAACATTAACCAATGCCTTGGCCATTTGTCACACATATTCAAGGAGGCCGCGCTAGATGATTTGATAGACAAGAATCCTGCACGATCGATAGATAAGATCCCTGTAAAATCTGAAAGCCACGAAAAAACCCATAGAGCCTTGAATAATGATGAAATTATAGCATTCTTCAAAGCGGCAAAGGAAATGAATAGTTATTATCTCAATTCTTTTCAGCTTATGATCCAAACTGGGATCAGATTTGGTGAAATGGCGGCTCTTTATGCAACAGATATCGATATAAAGAATGGTATAATCCATATCAGGCGCACGATAACGAGATCAGAAAACGGGGCGTTTATGGTTGGAAATGACACAAAGACCACAGCCGGGCTTCGTGATTTATGCGTGAATGAGTTGGCATTGAAAGCAATCAGAGATCAGGAGGAACAGAATAGAATGATATTTGGTTTTGAACCGGGCCTGTTGTTCCGGAATACAGAGGGAGGAATAGTGTTACCATGCAGTATCAATAACGAGATTAGAAAAATCTGTAAAGCCGCAGGAGTCGAACCATTTACAAGCCATGCATTTCGTCATACATATACCACCATAAGAATGAATAGTGCGCCTGAAGAGTTTAAGCAGATTTCTCACGATCTTGGGCATAGCTCCGTGAACATCACGCTGGATCAGTACACGCATATCATGGAAGAGAGAAAGAAGAATACTGTAGCATTTCAGGTTAAGACGGTATAAACGACAGTACAAATGACAGTACTATTCCAAAACCTGTTGAAAAATAAGTGTAAAATCTTAACCTTCTCTTAACCATCCGGCTTTACAATAAGTATATGCTAAATGCAAATATACGAGAGCAGAGGAAGGGAAGAACCATGAAGGTAATCGAATGCAAAGACATCCATAAGGTTTACGGAAAGCATCCGGTGCTGGAGCATGTGAGCTTTTCGGTGGAAAAGGGGCATATCGTGGGGCTGATCGGGCCAAACGGTGCAGGAAAAACCACGATCATGAAGATTATCGGCGGTCTGGCACATGCAACGTCCGGTACGGTAAAGCTTTTCGGATCAGAGGAGGATCTGGATAAAAAACGTGACCGACTCAGCTTCATGATCGAAAATCCCATTATCGACGGGTCACTGACCGCGCGGGAGAATATGGAATATGTCCGGCTGGTAAGGGGTGTGGCGGATGACTCCCGATGTGAGAGCCTGCTGAAATATGTAGGCCTTCAGGATACAGGGAAAAAATCGGCAAAGCATTTTTCATTGGGAATGAAGCAGCGGCTGGGGATTGCTATGGCGTTACTGCCGGATCCGGAGGTGCTGGTGCTGGATGAACCTGTAAATGGTCTTGATCCGGAGGGGATCGTGGAGGTACGGCACATTCTGAAGGAACTGTGTGAGAAGGAGGGGAAGACCATCATCATTTCCAGCCATCTTCTGGCAGAGCTCTCCGAGCTGTGCACGGATTATGTCATCATAAATGACGGACATATTGTGGAATCGCTTTCCAAGGAAGAACTGATGCTGCATTCCCGGAGCTACATTTCCATCCGGACAGACAGGACTGCGGAAATGGTGGCTTCTCTGGAAAAAGCTCTGAAGATAGAGGACTACAAGGTGATGGAGGACAGTGAACTGAGACTGTATGAATATCTGGATGATGTGGCACAGGTCTCGAAAGCGATCACAAAGGCGGGCTTTACCATCCTGCGTTTTGTGCAGACAAGCGACAGCCTGGAGGAATACTATCTGTCAAAGGTATCCCACGGGAAAAAGGAACCGGAGAAATACTCCGCTATTAAAAATCTTTTCGGAAGGAGGGCGTAAAGCATGGGCAAACTGATCAGAGCGGAATTATTTCGCGCAAGGAAAATTAACGGATTCTGGATATTTACGTTTTTCATTAGTTTGTACATGATGGTATTACCCTTTGTCACGGTGAAAGCAGATTCAGCGATGACTTTTTTCCAGGGAACGTTGGAGGGAATGGCGGTTGCCGCAATGCTGATCGCAATGATGCCGGCTTACATAATGGGAAGGGGCTATTATCACAGGACCTGTATGTATGAGGTGATGGCAGGAAACAGCCCGTTCCGTATCATTTTTTCAAAACTCATTTCCATCGCTCTTCTCATTTCACTGATCGTTTGCGTGTCTCACCTGGTGGGACTGGGGATCGCAAGTGCGATGAACAGTGAAGGGATCGTTGATGTTCTTGCAAAGGAACCGATGTTTCTTCTGACGGTGCTTCGTTTTTCCGTGTTTGGCGTTCTGATCACCATGTGTGTGAAAAGTCTGCTTGGACCGGTACTGGTCTATGTCCGGATCATGGTGGAGTCTATCGCCATGATCATTGCCTCTGCGGCTACGGGAACGGACCTTATGGAGGGCGGCGCAGATCTTGTGGTCAGCAATACGACCAATAAGATCCTGAATATGACATGCTTTTCCCAGCAGGGAGTTCTGCTTTCGGGAGAAATGAACAGCAGCATGGTACTGCAGTGTGTGATCGGATTTGCAATCGAGGTATTGATTTGGCTGGTCATTTCCTATATCATATACAAGAAGAAGGATTATTGATGTGACGGGTGTTCTCCCTCGCTGCAGCACCGCCCATTTCCACCACAATGGGGCGGTTACTGATTCCATATGATCACCGAAGGGAGCGGAGAGCGTTATGGACGCGATAACGATCTGGCTGATATGCCTGGCAGCAGCTCTTGCGATACTGTCGCTGATCCTGCTGGCCCGGTTCCTCGGTCTGCGGGCGGAGCTGAAGGCATTCAGTAAGCAGGTAAATGAAATAAGAACGACAGAAAGGGAGCAACCGGTCAAGGTTGCTTCCTTTGACGTGTCTTCCGTGCGGCTCGCACGGGAGATCAATCAGCTGATCGCAGAGCTTCGCAAGGCGGCTGTTCATTCGGCTGAGGAGGAAAAAAGAGTCCGGACCATCATGGCCGGGGTGTCGCATGATTTCCGCACACCACTTACGGCAGCCGATGGATATCTGCAAATGTCGCAGGACCTGCTCCGGAAGGAGGAAATGAGCCGGGAGGATCTGACGGAGCTCAGAGATTATCTGAAGATCGTGTCTGAGAGAATCCGATACCTGCAGTCTCTGTCTGATGAATTTTTTGAAGTGACCTATCTGGATGCGAAGAAGGAGCTTCCGCTGTCTGAGGTGCGCTTTGATACAGTACTGTCTGAGGTGCTTCTGGGTCAGTATGACAGGATGCAGGAAAAGTGCATCGACATGCGGATTCATATACCGGAAGAACAGCTTCCGGTCCGGGCAGACAGACATTATCTGGAACGTATCCTGGAGAATCTCCTTTCCAATGCGGCTAAATACGCAAAAAGCTATCTGGAACTGCAGGTGGAGCGTACAGGGGATAAAGCGGGTGAAGCACAGGAGAAAACGGTCTCCGGGGAGGAAGCGGTTTCTGCTCCGATCATTACTCTTTTTATGAGGAATGATGTGGATGAAACCTTTCAGACAGATACGGAACACATTTTTGAACCCTTTTACAGAGCAAAGGGTCGTTCCGGTCCGGGGACGGGACTGGGACTCTATGTCTGCAAGGAACTGGCGGATGCAATGGGGTTTACACTTACCGGGGAGATTAAAGAAGGAGTGTTTGAACTGAGACTCACGATGCCGGAATATTGTTCTCGTCAGGATTCTTCGCTGCGCTCAGAATGACATACACGGGCGTGATCAGAATGATACAGAATCGTGGCAGACTCACGTGGAAGGAACGAAAATGAAACTGCTTATCATTGAAGATGATAAAGAGATCGCTAAGCTTCTTGCTGTGTACCTGGAGAAAAATGGTTATCAGACAGTCATGCGTTATGACGGTGTCAGCGGTCTGAATGAGCTGAAGGGGCATACGGCGGATTACGGCATGGTGCTTCTTGATATGATGCTCCCGGGCTTTTCCGGGGATGAGCTGCTTCCGAAATTTCGTGCCGTGACAGATATTCCCGTGATCGTCATTTCAGCGGTGTCTGCGTTGGACAGTCGTATGGCCATGATGAGAGCAGGAGCCGATGATTACATCATCAAACCCTTTGAGCTGCCGGATGTGCTTGTCCGAATCGAGGCGGTGGCACGTCGGTATCATATTCAGCTGCAGATCGAAGATAGTGAGAATGCAGAAGGGGGGCGGATGGGGCCTCATATAGCCGGTGCGGGACAGATATCAAACGGAAGGAAGCTTACTTATGAGAATATCGTCATCGATCAGGAAAATGTGTCTGTTAAGGTGAAGGACCAGGAGATCACGCTTACCGCAAGAGAATACGACATTCTCGTCCTTCTGCTTTCCTATCCGACGAAGCTTTTTTCAAAGGCTAATCTATATGAAAGTGTATGGAATGAGGAATATTTCCCTGAAGACCAGTCTCTGAAGGTGCATATGAGCAATCTGCGCAGTAAGCTTCGAAAGTATGATGATTTTGATTATATCGAGACAGTTTGGGGTATGGGATATCGCTTGAGAAAAAGAGACGAAAGGGAGCGTGTATGATGCAGAATTTTGTTGAACGTTTTTCGGAAGTAGTCCGGATGCATCCGGATAAGACGGCTCTTTATTGCGAAGGGAAGCGAATGAGCTATAAAGAGCTTGATATTCTGAGCGCAAGGGTCGCTTCGCGTCTCATCCGGCGCGGCTTTGGGAAAGGGAAGATCTGTCCCATCGTGCTGGAGCGGGGCTTTCACTACATTGCAGCGATCATCGGTGTTCTTCGCGCTGGAGCAGGATATGCGCCCCTTACTACAGGATATCCGAAAAACCGGGTAGACTTTATTGTGCGGGACTGCGGGGCGGATTATGTCATAGACAATGATTTTCTTAAGGATATTGAGTCGGAAAAGATCCTTTTTGAATTTCCCGTAATCGCCATGGAGGATGCGGCAGTTGCAATCTATACATCAGGTTCGACCGGCAATCCGAAAGGCATACTGCATGATCACCGGTCCTTCACCAATGCCGTTACCTGCCCGCTGGTGCTGGGGGTAGAGGAAAATGATATTCATATGTGCGTTGCTTCCTTCAGCTTTGCCATTTCCGCCTATGATGTGCTCTCGCAGCTGTGGATGGGTGCGGAGCTGCATATCCTGACGGAGGAACAGCGAAAGGATATTCTTTTTATTGACAGATATATTGATGAACATCAGATCACTTCATCCTTCATGAATCCGCAGCTGTTAAAGCAGCTTCCGGTTCGGAAAAGCTCGATGAAGCGCATCGCTACCGGCGGAGAGCGGGTCAGCGGCATATACAGTCCCTATGCACAGATCATAAATGTCTATGGACTGAGCGAGCTGCTTTCCATAGCCGTTACATTTGATATCGATAAGCTCTATGATAATACACCCATCGGCCGGCCGCTTCCCGGATATAAAGCGCTTCTGCTGGATGCAAACGGGAAAAAGGTACCCGACGGAGAGGAAGGAGAGCTCTGTATTGCAGGCCCGATGGCGGTGGGTTATATCAATCTGCCCGAGCTTTCCGCCGGATCATTTACGGCGAATCCCTATTCCGAGGATGAAAATGACCGGCGGCTCTTTCATGCAAACGACATCTGTAAACGTCTGCCCGATGGGTCCATCTTGTATGTCAATCGTAAGGACTGGATGGTGAAGATCAATGGTCAGCGTGTGGAGATGGGCGAGGTTGAAGTCCAGATGGGTAAGGTCAGGGACATTAAAACCGCTGTGATCAAGTCCTTTGTTGATGATAACGGGCAGACCTATCTATGCGGCTATTATACCTCTGACCGCAATATTCCCGATGCCGAGATCCGCATGATGCTGTCAAAAAAACTTCCTTCCTACATGATCCCGCGTTTCCTTGTGCATCTCGATTCTTTTCCGCTGAACCCGAGCGG
The DNA here is from genome assembly GCA_017541035.1 of Eubacterium sp. GTDB lineage: Bacteria > Bacillota > Clostridia > Lachnospirales > Lachnospiraceae > Eubacterium_Q. Next base: position 15,443 of record JAFXZW010000003.1, read on the forward strand.
CAAGCTGGATCGTAAGGCGCTTCAGGAACCTTCGGCGGAGGATTTCCGGAGCGAATATGTTGCACCGGAAAAGGATGAGGAAAAGACAGTCTGTGCGGCTTTTGAAAAGATACTGAAGGTGGAACGTGTCGGTATCAATGATGATTTCCTTGCGTTGGGAGGAGATTCCATTAAAGTCGTGATGCTGCAGGAGGAACTCAGATCCTATCATTTCTCATACGAGCAGATCCTCATGCTCCGGACACCCGGAAGAATTGCCGGAAGTATGGGTGGCGGAGAGCAGATCGCTTTTACCTATGAAGAAAGAACGTCCTATCCCATGACGGACGCACAGCTGGGAATCTATCTTGAATATGTCAAGAATCCCGGGAGCCTTGAATATAATAATCCCGTCAGTCTGTTCTTCCCGTCTTCCCTGAATATGGATGCAAACAGGCTTAAGGAATCGGTCTGTCGGACGGTGGAACTCTATCCTTTCATGAAGGTGAGTGCGGATGTCGTGGATGGTGTTCCCTGTGTGCTTCCCCGGAAGGATATGCCCGTGGACGTTTTGCTGGAAACCACGGATGAAACGGATCCCCAGGTTCTCTGTAAGGCTTTCACCAGGCCCTTTGCGTTTGAGACAGGCCCATTGTTCCGCTTTAAGATCTGCATGACTCCGGAAGGACTCTTATTGCTGTGCGATGTTCACCATCTGATCATCGATGGTACATCCATGTCTCTTTTCATGCGCAATCTTGCGGAAATATATCTGGGTATGGAGCCGGAGTACGAGGAAGTGAACGGCTTTATGCTCAGTGCATATGAGGAAAAGGCAAAGAAAAGCACAAGATATGAAGAATGCAGGGCTTATTTTAATCAGATGCTGGCTGGCGTGGAGATTGATTCCAATCTGATTCCCGACCGGATTGATAATCCTCCTGCGGCGAACTGCGGGGAATACACGGTAAATGTTAAGGATCATCTTGACATTTCCCGCATTTCCGAATTCTGCAGAGAACGGAAGATCACGGAGAATTCTCTATTTCTTGGGGCGTTTGCTTATGCGCTGGCTGTGCAGAGCGGCCAGGATCAGGCGCTTTTCTGTATCGTTGAGAACGGACGCCATGTGCCGGAGCTGAAGAATACCTTCGGTATGCTGGTGCACACCCTGCCGATGTGCATAACCAGAGATGAAAATGAGACAGTCGGTGATTATCTCTCGGATGTCCAGAAAAGGCTCTTTGATAACCTGAGCCATGATCTGGTATCCATCGTACAGCTTGCCAATGAATATGAGGTTAATTCAGACATCCTTTTTGCCTATCAGGGGGAAATGCTGAACGGTGTTGATTTCGGCGGGACAATGATTCCCCTGTGCAAACACAAACCGGCCGATTCCATGTCGAAGCTTTCGGTGGATATCCTTAAGAGAAGTGACGATTACACGATAATCCTTGAGTATCGGGCGGATCTGTATCTCCCGGAAACCATCGAGGGTTTTGCACGTCTGTATCTGCGCATTTTAGAGGGAATGCTGTCCTGCGCGGTCATGGGGGAGATCACTCTGACCGGCGAGCAGGAGAAGGCTTTTTACAGGCGCGTCAATGACAATCATGTTGACTTTGACCGTAATCTTACGGTGGTGGATCTGTTCCGCAGAAGTGCTTCACTATTCCCGGATAAACCTGCTGTTGTTTTTAAGGAAAAGGTGCTTACGTATTCCGAACTGGACCGTTATTCGGAGAAGCTTGCAAGGCTTCTGGCTCGTCACGGTGTGACCCGGGAGGTTCCGGTGGGCATTATGGTGAACCGGAGCGAGCGCTTTTCTCTTTGCTCTGTGGGCGTATTGAAGGCAGGCGGGGCATGCCAGCCTCTGGACAGTCATTATCCTCCCGATCGTCTGCTGTACATGCTTTCGGATTCCAAGGCACCGGTGGTCATTGCCGATGATGATCTGGCACCGGTCATTGATGGATATACAGGCGTTATCCTTTCGGCTGATGAGATTTATGATCTGCCGGAGGATGACGATATCGAACTGACTCCTCCCCGTGCGGATTCCCTCTTTGCCCTTATCTATACCTCCGGTTCTACGGGAAAACCAAAGGGATGCATGCTGGAACACAGGAATCTGGTGAATTATTGTTTGTCCTACATCCGTAAATTTGACATCACGGAAGAAGACCGTTTTGCGGCATATAATGCATTTGGCTTTGATGTGGCAATGTCTGATCTGTATCCGGCGCTGACAGCGGGAGCATCTGTTTATGTTGTGCCGGAGGAGACACGTCTGGATCTGCCGGGACTGCATGATTTTGCCATCGACAATCAGATTACGATCATGGACTGCACCATGCAGCTGGGGAGGCAGTATGTTACAACCTATCCGAAGAGTCCGTATATCCGGTTCTTTACTGTCGGTGGAGAAAAGCTTGTCCCCTGCGCACCTCCGGAATATCGCTTCCTTAATGCCTACGGCCCTACGGAATGTACCATAGGTGTTACTTATTTTGAGATTGACAGACTGTATGACTCCGTTCCCATCGGACAATCCTTCGGCAATTGTGATATCTACATTGTGGACAGCCGGCACAGACTCCTTCCTCCGGGTGCGGTGGGCGAGCTGGTTATTTCGGGATATCCGGTAGTCAGAGGTTATCTTAACCGGCCGGATCTTACGGAAGAAAAGTTCATCGATAACTCCTGCTTTGAACGGGAGGGGTATGAGAAAATGTATCTTACGGGCGATGTCTGTCGCTACCTGCCGGACGGCAACCTGCAGTTTGTGGGACGACGTGATGAACAGGTGAAGATCCGCGGCTTCCGGATCGAACTGACGGAGATCGAACGCCGGATCAGGGAATATGAAGGTATAAAGGATGCCACCGTTGTCACAAGAGATCTGCCCAGCGGCGGAAAAGCAGTGATCGCCTATGTGGTCTCCGATTCACAGGTGGATGTGTCGAAGCTGAACCTGTTTGTGTCCGAAACACTGCCGGAATATATGATCCCTTCTGTTACCATGCAGATCGATAGTATTCCCATCAATCCCAACGGGAAGGTAGACAGACGAAAACTGCCCGAACCCACCCTGCACAGTCATGCGGAAAAAGGGGAGACCGTACGGAAACTCAACTCCCTGGAACAGCTTCTGTGCAGGATGGTCAGTGAGATCACGGGTTTTGAGAACAACAGTGTTACAGACAGTCTTATTTCCATGGGTCTTACCTCTCTGACGACGATCATGTTCTCGGCGAGACTATACGAGAGATATGGGATCAAGGTAAGTGTATCCCAACTGATGAATGACGGGTGTAACCTGCTGACCGTGGAGAATATGATACTCGAACAGCTGCTGTCCAAAAGAGAGGTTCAGACAGAGACGAAGGAAGAGGTTAATACCGAAAATGTTCCGCTTTGTGCGGAACAGCTCGGCGTATATTTTGACAGCATCAAACGGCCGGAAGCTGTGATCTATAATATCCCTATGAAATATACCTTCTCCGAAAGGGTGGATGTAAACCGGCTGAAGGAAGCTCTTGAAAAGCTGATCCTGGCCAATCCCGTGCTGACCTCCCGGATCGTGCAGCAGGGTAAGGATATCGTGCAGCAGCAGATCGAAGATTTTGTCTGTGAGATTCCGATCCTGAATCTGGATGCCTCTCAGATTGATGAAGAGGGAGCCTCATTTGTTAAGCCCTTTAATCTTGCGCGCGGTCCTTTATTCAGGGCGGAGATCATACGAACAGAGAAAGATGTAAAGCTGCTTTTTGATGTCCATCATATCATTATGGACGGACTGTCTCTGACTTCCTTTATCCGTCAGCTGGCGGAGGTCTACGACGGGAAAAGGACACCGGTTACGGATACCTCTTATTATGCTTATATTGCCGAGGAAGAGGAGCTTCTGATAAGTGAAAAGGGAGAACAGGCAAAGGCTTATTATCAGGATCTTTTTGCAGACTATGAGAACGCCAGCGATATATCTGCAGATCTGAATCGGAATGCGGAGGAAGGCGAGCTGCATGAGGCTTTGGCTTATGTACCGGGTGACGATGTGGAACATTTCTGTAAGCAGAACGGTGTCACTCCCGCAGCGCTGTTCCTGGCTGCCACGCAGTATGCAGTCAGCCGTTGTACCGGTGATCGTCAGGTGTATATGTCCATGATTTCCGGCAGCAGGGAGGATGTCCGTTATATGGATTCCATCGGTATGTTTGTTAAGAATCTGCCGCTTCATGCCGTGATCGATACGGAACGTACTGCGCTGGATTTTGTTCGGGATACGTCTGCAGCCATGCACAGGGCGCAGGAAAACAGCGCTTATCCTTTCATCAAACTTTTTGATCAGTATGGCTTTGTGTCTCAGATCAACTATGCCTGCCAGCTGGGTGTGGGTGAAACAGTGAAGCTGGAAGGAAAAGCCATTGAAGAAAGCGTGATCGTAAATCCTCTGCCGAAGTTCAAGCTGTCCATCCATATCGATGAAGCAGGTGAAAAGGGAATTGCTGTAAATGTCCAGTACAATTCGGCTCTTTTCAGTGAAAAGCGGGCGGGAATCATTTCCAATTGCATCGCCGAAAGTGTAAAGTCTATCCTGTCTGATGGTTCTCAGCCGCTTTGCAGGGTGAGCATGCTGACTGCTGCAGACAGGGAACGTGTGGAAGCCTTCAGATGCATCGAAAAACAGGATATCCCTGTAAAGATACTTCATCATATGTTTGAAGCACAGGCAGAGAAGCATCCGGAGAAGACAGCCTTGATCGCCTGCGACCGTTCCCTAACCTATGCAGAGCTGGATGCCGAAGCAAACAGAGTGGCCAATGCACTTGTGGAACGAGGTGTGCAAAGAGGGGACAGAGTCACGATCCTGCTTAAGCGGACGAGCCGGCAGTTTATTGCCATCTACGGGATACTCAAGGCCGGCGCCGCGTATATTCCCTGCGATCCTGATTACCCGGATGACCGCATCAGCTATATCATAGAAAACAGCGGGGCAAGATACGTCCTCAGCGATGTGAACAGGGGCTTTGATAATGAGCTTAACATAGATCAGCTGCTTGAAAATGAGAACAGGTCGAACCCTCATGTGGAGGTAGATCCGGAGGATCTCGCTTACCTGATCTATACATCCGGCTCCACGGGAAGGCCCAAGGGAGTCGCTATCCGTCACAGAAATATTGCCAATGCAATGACTCCGGTAGAACAGAACAGACATATATACGCCCTCAGTCAGGGAGAGCATGTCTTTGTATCCGTTACCACCGTTTCCTTTGATATGTCACTGAAGGAAACCTTCGGGTCCCTGTCAAACGGTCAGACACTGGTTCTTGCGAGTGAGGAGGAAACCAGGGATTCCGCTCTTCTCAGCGATCTTTTCGAACGTACCCATGGGGACTGCTTTAATGCCACGCCTTCACGGTACGAACAGTACATGATGCTGGAAAGATTCCGTACGATTCTGGGAAGCTGTAAGATCATTATGTTCGGAGGGGAAAAGAGCTCTTCAAAATTCCTTGAAAAACTGAAGACGGTAACGAAGGCCCGGATCTTTAATACCTATGGCCCCACGGAAACCACGGTTTCCTGTAATGTAAAGGAGCTGACAGACGCTTCCTTTATCACCGCCGGCCGGCCGCTGCTGAATGTGAATGAGTACATTGTCGACAGTGACGGAAATCTGCTGCCGACGGGAATCATGGGCGAACTGTATGTGGGGGGAGCAGGAGTATCAAAGGGGTATCTGAATAACCCCGAAATGACAGAAAAGAGCTTCCGGGAATACAGGGGCGAACGGATTTACAGAACAGGGGATTATGCCCGCTGGACAGATGAGGGGGATGTGGTCATCCTCGGCAGAATGGATAATCAGGTAAAGCTGAGAGGGCTTCGTATCGAGCTCGGTGAGGTGGAACGGGCTATTCTTTCCTGCGAGGGAGTGCACAGTGCCGTCGCGATGATCCGTCCTGTTAATGGCGTGGATCATCTCTGCGCCTACTATGCGGCACCGCCTGAATATGATGAGGATGTCGTGCGGAAGCACATTTCAAAGAGACTGACAGACTATATGGTTCCCACCGCACTTATGCGTTTGGATTCTATGCCGCAGACACCTAACGGCAAGACCGATTTTCGTGCGCTGCCTCAGCCTGCAGTCAGTCAGAAGACAGCCTATGTGGAGCCGGTTACGGAAGAAGAGAAGAAGCTATGTGACATTTTTGCCGAGGTACTCAGTCTCGAGAAGGTCGGTGCCGAAAGCAGCTTCTTTGATCTGGGAGGAACATCCCTGTCTGCAACCGGAGTGCTTGTCAAAGCAAATGATCAGGGGCTCAGAGTATCCTATACAGACATTTTTGCACTGAAAACACCCAGGGCACTTGCCATGAAGCTGAGGCGTCAGACATCGGTTGCTTATGAAATAGGCGATTACGATTATTCCGCTTTGGATGAAATACTTGTCGGAAATGAGATCAGCGGACTGCGGGAACAGCCCAACCGTATCGGAAACCTTCTCCTTACGGGAGCAACCGGATTCCTGGGAATCCACATTTTAAAGGCGTTCCTGGATAATTACAGCGGTCATATATACTGCCTGCTGCGGAATTCCGGGGACAACGGAAGCGAGGATCGGCTGAAGACACTGCTTTTTTACTATTTTGATAACTTTACGGATTACTTCTTTGATAACCGCATCACCATAGTGGAGGGCAGCATTATTTCGACAGACTGGTTTGATGCGTTAAAGGATAAGCAGATCGATACCGTGATCAACTGTGCGGCTCTTGTCAAGCATTTTTCCGAGTCAAATGACATTGAGGAAGTGAATGTGGGCGGCGTCAGAAATCTGATCCGTTTCTGTAAGGAGCATGACAGTATGCTGGTTCAGGTTTCCACCCAAAGCGTGGCGGGAGACCGGATCAATCATTATCCGCCGCGGAATGTGGAGCTGACGGAGCAGAAGCTCTTCGTCGATCAGTCGATTGACAACCAGTATGTTTACAGCAAGTTCCTGGCAGAGCGTTATGTGCTGGAGGCTGTCAGGGAAGGATTACGGGCAAAGATCATGCGGGTCGGTAATCTTGCGGCCAGAGTGAAGGATGGGGAATTCCAGATTAATTACCTCACCAACGGATTTATGGGAAGACTGCGTGCCTATGTTGTCATCGGAGCATATCCCTACAGCATGATGAATTATCCTGTTGAGATGGCGCCCATTGATGAGACGGCCGAAGCAATCATGAAACTTTGCGGGACTCCGGACAGGAATGTGATCTTCCATCCCTTCAATAATCACTATGTACCGTTGGGTGATATCATTATGGAAATGCGGGAAATAGGGATTGATATCAAGCTGACAGAGGATGATGAATTCACGGCAATGCTTACCAAGGTTCGCGAGGATCCTCAGAAGTCGGCGTATCTGACCACCCTGCTGGCTTATCAGAATGCAGACGTGACCAAAGTGGTGGAAATGATACGGACAAACAATGAGTTTACCACACAGGTGCTTTACCGCCTTGGTTTTAAGTGGTCGATGACATCACGTGACTACATGGATAATTTCCTGCATGCTCTGGAAGGCCTTGATTTCTTCAACGTGGAGGTTTAGACATGAGTTTTATCCGCTCGGGCAGACTGCTCAGCATGAAATATAACGAATACCTGATCCCGACGATCCTCAGTACCCTGTCAATCCTGCTGAGTGCTTTTGTGGATGGGATTATCGTATCCTGGCTTATCGGAGAGGATGCTTTTTCGGCTGTGAATCTTTCCGATCCGGTTGTGCTGGTCATGCAGGCTCTGTTCTTTGTGTTTGGTATCGGCGGAGCGATCTGCATTTCCATCGCAAGAGGGCAGCGTGATGAGAGGAAAGCAAACGCATTGTATACACTTTCCTTCATCGGCAGCCTCACGGTTTCCGTGGTTGTAACCGTGGCGGGAGTCTTACTGATCGATCCGATCACCCACATACTCTGTAATGAACCGAAGCTGATGGATGCGGTCAGAAGCTATGTTCTGATCAATCTCCTTGGGTCTGTTCTTCTGATATTCGTTCCCTATCTGGTTTACGTCATCCGTGCGGATGGGATGCCGAAGCTGTCGGCCAATATCCTTCTGATCTCCAATGGCATCAATCTGGTGATGGATATGGTGTATATGGGCGTCTTCAAGATGGATATCAAGGGCGCGGCACTTGCTACGCTAACAGGCTATCTGGTGGGACTTCTGATAGAGGTATACGTTCTTTTTGTCCGTAAGAAAGGAAGCTTAAGACTTGTCCGGCTGGCCAGGCATGAGATCAGGTATCTGGGAGAACTGTGCCTCAGCAGTCTGGCTTCGGTCGTGAATACGGTTTTTCTCTTTGTGAAGGCAATCCTTCTGAACCGTATCGTGATCAGGACAGGCGGTCAGAACGCCATAGCTGTTTTTTCCGTGTGTAATTTCACGGTCATGATCGTGTCCCTTTTTACAACAGGCGGCTGCGATACAATGACCCCCATCATGAGTCTTCTTTATGGGGAGAAGGATCATAAGGGCATGGATTTTGTGCTGCGGCGTACGCTGATATTTGAACTGATTTCCTGCTCGGTACTTGTCGCTTTCTTTGAAGCTTTCCCGAAGCTGCTGCTGGATCTTTTCTCCATCAAAACGCCTGAATGTGTGGAAATGGGCATCCCGGCCATAAGGATCTTTGTTCTCAGTTTTCTCGTGCTGGGAATCTGTTCCGCCATCATGAATTATCTGCAGGCCACAAAGCATAAGGCACTGTCACTGGTCGTCCCCTTCTTAAGAGGATTGGTCATCGTCGTCCCGCTGGCTTACGGATTGTCCCTGCTTTGGGGTGTGACGGGAATCTGGTGGTCCTTTATGCTGTCTGAAGTGCTTACCCTCGCCATTATTCTGATAATCTGTTTTGTACTGTCGCGAATGAGATCGGATATCTATAGCGGAATACTGTTACATGAGAGACAGACGGATATCCACGCGGTATATGATGTGAGCCTGATCCCCGGAAGCCGGGAGGCGGTAGAGATTTCCCGGAATCTGATCGAATTCTGTCTGAGTAACGGTGTGGATGATGACTATGCAAACAGGATAGGTGTTCTTTCCGAGGAGATGGTGGAGAATATCCGTCGATTCAATACAAAACCGGTGCAGGTGGATCTCATCTGCCGCATAACGGGAGATGAAATCCTTCTGTCACTCCGCGACAACGGAGAGGCCTTTGATGCGGCTATCGTGGATGATGACTGTGATGATCTATCCAGCCTGAAAATGATCCATGATGTAGCGGATGAAGTGAGCTTCACAAGAACTCTTGGCATGAATAATGTACTGGTTGTCTGCAGGCATGGAGAGAGTTTCGCCGGAAACCGATGATGATTTTTCCTCATAAGACACACATCTGCCGCACAACATATTCCTCAAACAGCGGAGGTATCCATGTCCGTTTGCTGACGGAATCCCGCGTTATAACAGAAGGTCCCGGTCCGCTTGACGCGGATGACCGGGACCGGTTATCTACTTCATTTCTTCGTATCTTACGTTCTTAATGTGTACGGTTGCGGTTCCGCTCTGGCGGCCGAGATTGAACTCGATACGTGCGTTGTCATCAGAGGCTTCCTTCATCTCGAATTCATAACTGAAGGAATTCCAGTCCTTTGTCAGGTCTACCCGGGTATCCTCCAGGTACCGGATATAGCTTTGATCCGGTCCGGTGACGGATGTCATGATGTTTCGCGGCTCGTCCGCGCGGGCTTCGAAGGACAGCTTGTATTTTTTGCCCTTTACGGCGGGGAGACCGGCTTGCGTCAGCTGAATACTGTAATCCTCGGAACCCTCATTTTCTATGGTGATCTTCATCTCGCCGTCGGTAATCTCGGCAGCACCAACGCCATTGCTGTAATTCTGATATTTCCAGTCCTGATCATCTGCCAGGTCTTCAGATGCCTTGAAATCACCGTTGTGAACGAAGTTACCCGTTGTATCTGCCTCACGGAGATGCAGTTCCTTTTCGGGCTTCTTGACATTCTCGTCGTAGCTGTCCTTTTGGTAGACGCGGACATAATCTACATACATGCAGGTCTTTTCGTCAAATACCAGATCCGGATCCGGGTCGCCCGGCCAGTCACCGCCGACTGCCACATTCAGAATGATGTGGAAGGGGTGGTTGAATGGGGCGGGATATTCATTTTCTTTTGTGGCAGAAGCGGAGAACCAGTCGCTGGTTTCATAGAAGGCTTCGCCGTCCACATACCAGCGGATCAGGCCGGGCTCCCATTCTACGGCAAAGACATGATATTCTTTCGAGTAATCGCTGCCGTTGGAAATGGATCCCTGACGCTGCGTGTGCGGATCTCCGAAGTGCAGTGTACCGTACTGACGCGTCGGATCATTGGAAACCACTTCCATGATATCGATCTCACCGCTGAGAGGCCAGGAGCCATAGGTAGAGGTTGTGGGCATCATCCAGAAGGCAGGAAGGAAGCCTTTTCCGGCGGGAACCTTGATCTTTGCTTCAAAACGCCCGTACAGGAAATCGTGTCTACGCATGGTGTTAACGCGACCGGAGTAGTATTTTACATTTCCGTCATCATCCACTTCCTTTACCGGACGGATGACCAGTTCGCCGTTTTTGACGAAGGCGTACTCCTCGGAATTGATATAGGCCTGTTTCTCGCGGTTTACCCAGCCTGGCTTATGGACTTCATAGTCCCAGTCGGTATTGGAGAGCTTCGGCTCTTCATAGTCGAAATTATCTTCCCATACCAGATGGTACTCCGCATCTGTCGGATATTTCACATATTCATCCGGTTCTTCCGGCACATAGGGCTCTTTTTCGGTAGGCTTTTCCGTTACCGGTTCGGATGAAGCCTCTGTCTTCGCTTCTGTGGCAGGCTCAGTGGTAGTAGTTGTCGCTGAGGTATCCCCTGCCGCAGTGGTGGTTTCATTTTCCTTTCCGCATGCGGAAAGCAGGGAGAGGGACAAAGCGCCGATCAACAGGACGGCATGTATCTTTTTCTTCATAAGCATTCTCTCTTTCTTCCTTCAATCTTTCGAACATTTTTAATTATTCAGCCACCCGGAAAACAAGATATCAATATGGCGCGGAATGGCTGTAAGGTATGTAAAAACCTTATGCTAAATATACCACTTCCGGTGAGCGTTCGGCAATATATCTTTCAACTTCTGCTGTGATCTTCTGCGGGGTTCCGGATCCTGCCGGTATTTCCGGCCCTGCGGTTTTTCATACAAAAAAATATTTTCGAATTCGGGCAAATAAGGTATTATTACTTTTGTGCGGCAGTTTCTTTGACAAACCGGAGGATAGGATAAATGGATGAGAGTTCACGAAAAGAAATGATCATACGGACCATGACCCTTCAGGATTATGACAAGGTCTATGCTCTTTGGATGTCCTGTAAAAACATGGGCTTCAATAACCTGGATGATTCCAGGGAGGGGATAGACAAATTCCTGAGGAGAAATCCCTCTTCTTCTTTTGTTGCGGAAGAGGGTGACAGAATTGTGGGGATCATTCTTGCCGGTCATGACGGGCGGAGAGGATATGTTTATCATACATCAGTTGCCGAGGATAAGCGCGGACAGAAGATTGCTACAAGACTGCTGGAGCATGCCCTCAACGCGTTAAAGGCAGAGGGGATCAATAAGGTGGCGCTTCTTGTATTCAACCGGAACGAGGCGGGAAATGCTTTCTGGGAAAGCCAGGGCTTCATACGGCGTGAGGATGTGGCGTACCGAAATAAAGAACTGGCGGAGATCATTCGGATCGACACCTGATAAGGCTGCATATATGCTGTTTACCATCAGCGGAGGGCAAAAGACTTTCCGGCCTCATAATATGTTGGCGGGTCTGGCGGAAAAAGTGTTATAATGCAGATAACCCGCTTCTGAAAATGCTTACGAAGGATAATGTTCGGGGGCGGCAGGGGGTAATATGGAAGGCAGTATCAATAATACAAACCTGATCATCAGTGCTTCCGGCCTTGCGATCAGTATACTCGGGTTGATCCAGGTATGTGTCGGCTTTCGCTATGACAGAAAGACAAAGAATTTTTTTATCCTCTTTTTTTCATGCCTGATCGCTTATATCGGCATGAATCTCGTGGATACGCTTGCATATTTCATTCCGGGAGGAGATACTGTGTCCCGGATCGCTCTGTTCCTTGAATCTGCATTTTCATCTGTACTTATGCTCCTCCTTTCGGGCTTTCTGCTCGATTCCTGCGGAATAAAGAGAAAGAAGAATCTTTTTCTGGCCGCTTCCCTAATTTTATGGATGATGTATATGGCTCTGCTTATCTTTACGCAGTTTACGAAGGTGATCTATTACTATGATTCAGATGGCATTTACCACCGCGGTGACTGGTATCCTGTACTCCTGATACCGCCGGTTCTCCTTATGCTGGTAAATCTTGTGGCACTTATCAGATATCATAAGAAAATCTCCGTAAAGCTGCGGGTCGCTTTTGCCATATATCTTATTCTTCCAATGATATCCATGCTGATCCAGATGTTGTTTTATGGGGTCTATGTTATCGTACTTGGTGCAGCTCTTGCTGCATTTTTCATGTTGACATATAACCTGATGGATCAGGCAGAGCGGTTTTACAGACAGCAAGCGGAAAATGAAAAACTGAAGGTCGGTATCCTGATGGCGGAGATCAGGCCTCATTTCATCTTCAACAGTCTGACGGCAATCCGGGCCTGTCTGGATGAACCGGAAAAGGCGGAAGAGGCCCTGAACCATTTTACACGTTTTCTGCGAAGCAGTATTGATGTACTGGAAGAAACGGAGTGCATCTCTATGACGGAGGAGTTGGAGACGGTAGAGAATTACCTGTATCTTGCAAAGGAACGCTTCGGTGAGAAACTGACCGTGATCAGGGAGACAGAGGAAGAGGATTTCCGGCTGCCGTCCTTCTCTGTACAGACACTTGTGGAAAATGCGGTTCAGCACGGAATACGTGAAAATAAGGAGGGCAGGGGGACGCTTCGAATCAGGAGTTTCCGTAAGGACAGGGAATATGTGATCGAGGTGGAGGATGACGGAACCGGTTTTCGGGGCGTGACCACCGGCATGGAGGATGAAACCTCTCACGTGGGGCTTTCCAACCTCAGGGAACGCCTTGAACTAATGTGTAAGGGAGTGCTCGAGATCGAGAGTGAGCCCGAAAAAGGAACTCTGGCAAGGATTCGGATTCCGATGGATAATTGATATTTTAGTGAAGGAGCATCGATGATATGAAAATCCTGATCGTGGACGATGAACGAACGGCGCTGAGGGACCTGGAACGGGCCTTGCGTAAGGTTGTTCCGGAAGCAGAGATCAGTATGGCTGATGAAGTGGATATGGCAGTTGCACTCTGCAGGGAGCAGGCTTTTGACGTGGCTTTTCTGGATATCCTTATGCCGGAAAAGGATGGACTCAACCTGGCAAGGGAGATGAAGCAGATCCGGCCGATCATGAATATCGTTATGGTGACGGCTTATCCGCAATATGCGCTGGATGCCATGAAGCTTTATGTGAGTGACTACATCCTGAAGCCGGCGATGACAGAGGATCTGAAGAATGCGCTGGCAAACCTCCGTAATCCGGTTCAAGAAAAACAAAAGGGACTTTTCGTACGGTGCTTTGGGAATTTTGAGGTGTTTTGGAACGGTGAGGTCGTCCGGTTCAGCCGTGCAAAGGTGAAGGAGCTTTTTGCCTACCTGATCGACAGAAAAGGCTCGACGGCAACGAATGCGGAGCTTAGAGCCATCCTGTGGAAGGATGATGTGTCGGATGACCAGAAGCAGAGAAAGTACTTTGCCCAGATCGTTTATGAGCTGCGGCAGAAGCTGGAGGAACTGGGATGCGGAGAGATTTTTGCCCAGAGCAGGGACTCTTATGCGCTGATTCCGGAGAAGATACCCTGTGATTATTATTTGGCGCTGAACAGGGAAGCGGATGCCATGGCACGGTATGAAGGGGAGTACATGAGTCAGTATGAATGGGCTGTAAACCGTTTGGGTTTTTTGGCAAAGAACTGAATGACAGAATATGATTTGTGATATTGGTGTGATAGTTTGCCTGCTATAATTTGATGATAGGGTTAAAAGGTCTGTGCGATGCGCTTGCGTAATCGCACGAGACCTTACTTGACCCGTCGAACACGAATGGCGTAGTCATTTTGCACAGCAAAATGACGGGAGCCGTGAGTGTTCTCGCAGCACATGGCACACGAAGTGTGCATGCTGCGAATCATCAAGGCAAAATACCTTTTGCCCCCCGACATCATAATTTTCGGACAGGGTCGAAAGCGGAAAACAAATTATTAAAATTCAGGAAGGAATAACAGCAATGGATATCAGCATGACTTGGGGTAATTTTATTAATGTGATCATCATCGCGGTTGGTGTGGGCGTCTGCGGTCTTAGTGTGATGCAGGTGAGCTCGGGAATTCACATCCGGCCGGAGGTAAAGAAATACTTTCAGCTGTTTTTCAGCCTGATCATTATCTACATTTCCATGCATCTGACCAGACAGATGATGGATGGACAGGCGGGAAACGGGGTCCATGTGGCGATTATGACAGTGACCTTTATTGAGTTCCTTGCCTCCGGCTTTATGGCATACATGATCTCCATGCTGATTCTCTTTGTCACAAATCCTGATCGTGGAAAGGATAAGGTCGGTATCTATTATCTTGTGTTATTGGGTGTTCATGTCGTTCTTTTGATCATATCCCAGTTCACAGATCTTTTCTATTATTTTGATTCCGTGAATTCCTATCATCGGGGCTCCGGATATATCCTTTCAAATCTGGCTTCCATCCTTCTTTTGGTTTCCAATATCGTACTGATGGTAAGGTATCGGGAAAGGGTTCCGAGAAGAATTGCCATCGCATTCTGGATTTATATCGTGGCACCGCTTGTGGCGATCGGACTTCAGGCAATCATGACAAGTATTCAGTTTATCATTTTAGCGACGGTTGCCGCGGCAATCTATATGTATTCGGCAATCATAAGGGAACAGACGGAACGGTATGAGGACCAGCAGAAGGAGGCTAACCGTTTGGACACGGAGCTTTCCATGGCAACGCGGATCCAGGCGGATACTTTGCCGAATATCTTTCCGGCATTTCCGGAAAGGGACGAATTCAATATATATGCATCCATGAAGCCGGCCAAGGAGGTGGGCGGAGATTTCTACGATTTCTTTCTGATCGATAATGATCATCTGGGAATCGTAATGGCTGACGTGTCCGGAAAAGGCGTTCCGGCGGCCCTCTTTATGATGATTTCCAAGATTTTGGTTCAAAATTATGCGTCAATGGGACTGGAGCCAAAGCAGGTTCTGGAGAATGTCAATCGTCAAATCTGCAAGAATAACCGGGAGGATATGTTTGTGACC
Organism: Eubacterium sp.; assembly: GCA_017541035.1. GTDB lineage: Bacteria > Bacillota > Clostridia > Lachnospirales > Lachnospiraceae > Eubacterium_Q. The sequence goes on from JAFXZW010000003.1 coordinate 30,843, forward strand.
GTATGGTTCGGATCACTGGATCTGAATACCGGTAAGTTGATGGCCGGAAATGCAGGGCATGAGTACCCGGTACTGAAGAAGCCGGACGGACATTTTGAACTGATCAAGGACAAGCATGGACTGGTGATCGGTGGCATGGATGGGGTGAGATACAGCCAGTATGAGCTCCAGATGGATCCGGGCGCGAAGCTTTTTATATACACGGATGGTGTTGCCGAAGCGACAAATGCGCAGGAAGAGCTTTTTGGTACGGATCGAATGGTGCATGCGCTTCAATTGGCTGAGAATGATTCACCAAAGGAGATACTGGAGATGGTGGATGCTGCTGTGAACAGCTTTGTTGGGGATGCACCGCAGTTTGACGACCTGACCATGCTTTGTATCGAATTTGTAGGAAGAACTGCGGCAGAGTGAGTGTTAAATGCATAAAAATGGTTTGGACTTCTTTGTTGTGATACTGATGTGATGGTCGGTTTGGTATAATATGTATCCTAAACGAAAAACGATTGTTAAAACTATCCTGCTATCCGGACAGCTGAATAGTTACCGATCATTTATGACTGTAAATAGCAGCATACTGCGTATGCAATGTGCTGCTCATTACGAGTAACGGACAGGTAAAAAATGTATTATTCAAGTATAGGGGCATTAGCCCTGATCATTCATATTATCATTAACTTTGATGCACTGAGGAACAGGAGGAGTCATCGAACCAGGATTTCCCAGACCAGATACCGTCATTTTCTTTATGCTGTCACTTTGTTTTATATATCGGATATTCTCTGGGGCTTTTTTGTCGATCAGGAATGGATAGGTGCGGCATATGTTGACACAATGGTCTTTTTCTTATCCATGGTGGCATCCGTGCTTCTCTGGACCAGATTTGTGGTGGCCTTTATTGAGAATAAAGGCAGGTTCGGTATCCTGCTCATTTCGGGTGGCTGGACGATATTTACCTTTCAGTTGATCACCCTGATCATTAACATCTTCAAACCGATAGTCTTCGAATTCAGGGGAGATGAGGGATATCAGACCATTGCGGTAAGAAATATAACGCTGGTTCTGCAGATGGGGCTTTTTTTCATCACATCGGTCTATACCCTTTATATAGCGACGAGAAAGAGGGGAGAGACGCGGGCGCATCACCGGACCATAGGATTTTCAGGCTTAGTGATGTCTTTGTTCATACTGCTTCAGTGTCAGTATCCGTTGCTGCCGTTATATTCGGTCGGATGCCTTCTTGCTACCTGCATCATTCACTCATTTATTTACAGGGATGAGATGCTTGAGCATTTTAAGGAGATGGAGCTGGCAAAAAGGAAGGCCTTCAGGGATCCTCTTACCGGCGTGCGGAATAAACTCTCATACCTGGAGATGTTGAAAGAAATCGAGCTTCGTATTGAGAAAGACGAGCTGAGTGAATTTGGTGTTGTGGTATTTGATCTGAACGGATTAAAGAATGTCAATGATACCTTAGGTCATGATGCAGGAGATGATTATATCAGGGTTGCCTGCCGGCTGATTTGTCATTGCTTTAAGCACAGTCCCGTATTCCGGATCGGCGGTGATGAATTCACGGCTTTTCTTGAACGGGAGGATTATGAGAACCGGGAAACTCTGGTGGAGGAATTTAATGCGATGATCGAAGAAAACCGGAAAAACGGTGATGTGGTGATCGCATGCGGCATGGACATTCATCATCCGGGCACTGACACTGGCTATATTGATGTATTCCACCGAGCAGATAAAAAAATGTACCGGAGAAAAGAAGAGCTGAAAAGAACATAAAAAGACAATCCGCACCTGCGGTAAGTCAGTAATAACAAGGGATGAAATGCAGACGCGTTGTAACGTAGTCTGCATTTTTCATGGCTTAGTTCCGGAGTAACAAATTAAACGAAAAAGCAGGAAATGTTACCTGCAATCGAAGAAACCAAGGCAGAAAAGAGGCATCCGGGGTAACAAATTGATCGAAAAAGCAGGAAATGTTACCCGAAGGCGAAGAAACCAAGGCAGAAAAGAGGCATCCGGGGTAACAAATTGATCGAAAAAGCAGGAAATGTTACCCGCAGGTGAAAAAACCAAGGCAGAAAAGAGGCATCCGGGGTAACAAATTGATCGAAAAAGCAGGAAATGTTACCCGAAGGCGAAGAAACCAAGGCAGAAAAGAGGCATCCGGGGTAACAAATTGATCGAAAAAGTAGG
>JAFXZW010000022.1 GCA_017541035.1 Eubacterium sp.
AGAAACAAAAAAAGAGGGCTTGATTACCAGAGTATAATCCGGAATACTGCCCTGCATAACCCACTTATACAAAGTTTTTACAGCATTGCGCAATTTATGTTAACTAATTCTGCCAAATGTGCCCCAAGCATACCGCCTCTATCCCTCGTGAGCCCTTATTTTACCTGGAATTACTGTGCCCCATTTTGTGCCCCAATCTGTGCCCCATACCCCCTCAATTTACCCCTTTTCAGGCAGTTTATGGCAGTTTGTTTCAGCTTGTTTCAGTAAACGTTGAGGGTTCACAAACCCTTATAGAATAAGGCTTTTCACAAAAAAAATGCACCGAAACAGTTTGTTTCAGTGCATTACGGTTTTATGCTGCGGGAGATGGGACTTGAACCCACACGACGTTTCCACCACTAGATCCTTAGTCTAGCCTGTCTGCCAATTCCAGCACTCCCGCTTGTTTTGACGCAAGTGATAGTCTACCACAGCTGACCGCTGTTGTCAAACCATTTTTGCTTCTATGCCGGAGTTTTTTACTCCGGCATAGGTGAGATATCTCATTTCCGACGTATGAACGCCAAAACTGAAATCGATTATTATGCGATTGCCTTCTTAGCAGCCTCAGCAAGCTTTGCGAATCCTTCGGGATCGCTGATCGCCATCTCGGAAAGCATCTTCCGGTTGATGTCGATACCTGCTGTCTTCAGGCCATGCATCAGCTGGCTGTAGGAAATATCGCAGGTTCTTGCCGCAGCATTGATACGTGCGATCCAGAGCTGACGAAAATCTCTCTTGCGTTCCTTACGACCTGCAAATGCGGAAGCTTCCGCACGCATAACGGACTGCTTTGCTACACGATACTGCTTGGAACGTGCACCCACATATCCCTTTGCAGCCTTTAATGTCTTTGTATGCTTCTTCTTGGCATTCATGCCGCCTTTAATTCTTGCCATCTTTCTATCCTCCTAAAATTCCACGATTAAACTGTCCTTACACATACGGAAGGATCTTCTTCATAACCTTGCTGTTGGTCTTGTCCATGATGGTGGCTTTCCGCAGGTTTCTCTTACGCTTCGTAGTCTTCTTCGTAAGGATATGGCTCTTGTAAGCTTTATTTCTCTTCAGCTTTCCTGTACCTGTCTTGGTGAAGCGCTTTGCAGCAGCCCTCTTTGTCTTTAACTTCGGCATAACTTTTTTTCCTCCTTATGTCCTGTTATATCTACTGACGTTTTTCTGCAAGAAACATGATCATGCTTCTTCCTTCAAACTTTGCAGGCTTATCAACTACGGAAATGTCCGACAGTTTCTCAGCAAACTGATCCAGGATCTTTTTGCTTTGGTTCACGTAGGCAAGCTCACGGCCGCGGAAACGCAATGTGACTTTAACACGATTTCCCTTTTCAAGGAATTTCCTTGCCATACCGACCTTCGTGTTCAGATCATTTTCCTCAATATTGGGAGACAGACGCACTTCCTTGATCTCAACAGTACGCTGTTTCTTCTTTGCATCCTTTTCCTTACGGGCCATTTCATAACGAAACTTTCCGTAATCGACAATCTTGCATACCGGAGGCTTGGCATTCGGTGACACACGCACCAGATCCATCTCTGCCTCTTCCGCAACGCGCAGCGCATCCTTGATGCTCATTACCCCCAGCTGTCCGCCCTCTGCACCGATCACGCGCACCTCTTTGTCCCTGATCTGTTCATTGATTAAGTATTCGATGGTTGTACCCTCCAATAAATAAAAAATGTGGATACAAGTATCCACAGACCAAAATAAAGCCGTCGGTCGATCTCATAATGAGAACCCGATCCCGATAAAAGCTCATTTGATAAACCCGGCCGCTTAAACGCAGTCAAGGTGAGAGTGGATACTCTGCTTCTTTTTTACACAAGGGATAGGTTAACACATTTCCCTCTCTTCTGTCAAGAGTGTTTTTCACTTTGTTTTTTAAGATCATCCAGAAGATCCTGCACAGTCTTCCGGTACAAAGGATGAATGGCGTAGGGCGCAATGGTACATAAGGGTTCCAGTACAAAATCACGCTTTGCCATCTCCACATGAGGAATCATGAGATCGTCTTCCCGGATCACTTCATCGTCATAAAGAAGGATATCCAGATCCAGAGTCCGTGGGCCCCAGTGAAGAATGCGCTTTCTGCCGGCCTCCTTTTCGATATCCTGCAGTACCTGCAGTAATTCCCGGGGTGTATAGAGAGTTTCTACTTCAACGGCACCATTAAGGAATTTCGGTTGTTCTACCGGTCCATAGGGCTCCGTCTCGATATAATCCGCATTGTTCAGAACACGGATAAAGGGATCCTTCTTCAACTGTTCCACGGCACGGTTCAGGTACCCCTCCCTGTCTCCCAGATTAGAACCGATTCCCAGATAAGCCCTGTGACGGCCGCGTTGAATCGTTACGGAAACGGTCTCAAAGGAAAGACCTACAGGCGCATCCGGTTTATCTACTCTGATTTCCACGGATTGAATTCCCGGATAGGTGAGAAGCAGCTCGGAAGCCACGGATTCCGCCACTGCCTCGATCAAATTCCATTTTTCCTGAGTGACCACCTTCTGGATGGTGTGGGCCACAAGATCATAGCTGACGGTTTCCGTCAGATCATCGGACATGGAAGCTCTTCGAAGATCCAGAAAGAGCTTCGCGGAAATGTAGAAATACTGTCCCTGTTCTCTTTCCTCATCAAAGACACCGTGATATGCATATATCTTCAGTTTTTCGATTTCAATCCGATCCATATTCTTAAACCCTTATTGTCTGATTTTTTCTTTCCTCCGGCCAATAGCAATCCTTCTGCGCATCACAGAGGAAACAGTTCCTGGAAAGCTTGTCAGCCCTGTAAAGAACGCCGGAGAGCGTTCCATTCTGCCCGCCATATTCCTTATGCTCCCGAATTGCGTTACAGATCTCCTTCCTTTCCTCCTCCGTAAAACCCGCACGAATGAGGTAATCCTCCGCAAGAATCGCTCCCGCTTCATGATGAGACATGCTCTTCTCCAGTTCAGTATAACGTCCCACATCATGAAGGAGTGCCACTGCATAAAGCATTTCCTTGGAGTAGGGAAGGTTCTCCTCCATCGCCAGTATGTAGGCAATCCGCGCCACGGATACAGCATGCCCGAAACCATGATGACAAAATAATCTGTCATACTCCGTCCTGAGGATTTTCCGCATATGCCCGATGTATTCCGGATCATGCAGGATACGCGTTATGCGGTGCATTTTCACCTGTTCTCTCTTCTGCAGCAGCCCTCCCACAAAAGTAAGGGAGCCTGCTGCAAGGATTGTATCCTCAGGTCCCGCAACGTCCAAAGCGGAGAAAAGTGCCGTCTCCGCAGAGGACACTTCCTCTGCAGATATCCCCTTCTCCCGGAAATGAACAGCCAGTTCAGCGCCGGGCAGTGCTCTGGGACTGTCGGGTGTAAAGCAATAGATCTTCTTTGCCAGAGGTGCGAAGGTTTCTACCATACAGTCCACTTCTTTGTCCTTTAGCACACCCATCACCAGAATGAAAGGCGGCCTGTAGAAACGCAGCATGGTTTCCGCGGTCTTCTTCCACGCATCCCGGTTATGGGCTCCATCGACGATGACAGCCGGCTGATGCCGGAGTACCGTAAATCGTGCCGGCCAGTACATTTTATAAAAAGCCTTTCGGATGCTGTCTCTGCTCACCTGCGGAAGGTTGACTTCCTCCGCCCTCCGATTATAGGCCTGCAGGGCCGTAAGTGCCGTTACCGCGTTCTCCAGAGCTGCCTGGCCAGCCATGGAAATGTGCAGCTCCATGCCGTTCCAGCTAAAATCCGTCCCGCTGTCATTCATTTTGATAACTGTTTCTTCCGGAAGAACCGCCTCGGTAAAAGAGAGTTTTCTTTCGATCAGCACGCTCCGCAAAATGTCATCCAGCGGTGACGTCACCAATTCGTCCCCCGGCTTCACGATCCCCAGTTTTTCGATAAGAATCTCCTCACGGGTATTTCCGAGATACTGCATATGATCCAGACTGACCGAGGCGATGATGTCTACCAGTTTTCCCGGAAAAACATTGGTTGCATCAAGTCTGCCCCCCATGCCGCATTCAATCAGAAGGATGTCACATTTTTCCTGCTGATAGAGAAGAAGACCGGCGACGGTCTCCGCTTCAAAGGATGTAAGGACGACTCCCGCACTTTCCTCCGCTTCTTTTTCACGGGCAAGCAGTTTCGCCACGGTTTCCTCCGCCGGCATTTCCCGGTTCACCGTCCAACGCTCCCTGTATTCGGTTATGGCCGGAGAGATATATCGTCCCACCCGGATCCCCTGCTCCAGTAACGCTGCTTCCAAAAAGGACATGATGGTTCCCTTACCGTTTGTTCCCGCAATCTGGATCACGGGAATCCCCTGTTCGGGATGCTGAAGCTGCGATAAAACCGCCGAAATGCGTTCCAGCCCCGGATGGATTCCGAGGCTGTTCTTCTTTTCAATATATTCCAGGCTTTCCTGATAAGTCATTTTTCTTACCTACTGCTCTGCTTCGTCCTTCTGTTCCGCCTTTTCCTCCGCTGCCTTTTGGGCTGCCAGTTCCTCTTCGGTAGGCAGTCTTCTATGCTGAACAGGTTCCGTATTCTCATCGATGGCAACTAACTCGTACCCTTCCTCCAGCAGCTTATCAATCAGCTCCGGAAGAGCCTGAAGGCTTTCCGGATGTCCGTCCAGATCATGCATCAGAACCACGGAATCCCCGGAATTCCCATGAATGTAACGCAGAACATTTGCATTCAGAATGCTCGGCTCCGTGTATTCCGCTTCTGCGTCCTCATTCAGAGCGTTCCAGTCATAGTACGTATAGCCCTCATCCGTCAGCCACTGGATGCAGTCATAAATGTCAACATCCGATACACGGTTGCTGCTTCCGCCGGGGAAACGATACAGCTTCACATCCTGTCCCGTAATCTCATACAGCAGATCGTGAACGGTTTCCACATCCTTTTCGAAGGCATCCAGATTCGCATAGATTTCACTGTAGACATGAGAAGCCGAGTGAATACCCAGAGCGTGGCCTTCGTCTGCCATCCGCCGGATCACATCTGCCTTCTCCGTATCATTCAGAACCATGAAAAATGTGGCCTTTACGCCTTTTCTTTTCAGGATATCCAAAAGTTTCCCGGTGCTTTCGGAGGGACCGTCATCAAAGGTAAGATAAACCTTTTTACCGTTTAGGACCTCTTCCTCCGTTACCTCTTCGGTCACTTCCTCTTCCGTTCCCCTCTTCGGAATGATTACATCATCCGGGAGATCGGCAAGATTCACGGGCTGAGACTGATGCAATACCATAGCCCCCTGGTTCTTGTCCTTTGCCAGGCCCTGATAAGCCTGCTGTTCCAGCTTCACCGGATCCTCCGTCGATATTTCCTTTTGGGCCTGCATGGCTGCCTGCTGCTTCCTGGAGATGGTTTCCTCCCGGAGAGCATCCATCTCATTCTGCATACTGTGCATCTTCATCATCAGTATCACGCAGAGAACGGTAGGAATCATAAACATCACAAAGAGTGCGATAATGATCATCTTCTTCAGACGGTTCACATTCGCACGGTTGAATTCCTCTTCCTCGGTCTCTTCTTCCGTATCTTCACCCGATCCCGGCTCCAGTTCCCAATGCTCCGCCATGCCGTAGCTGTAGAGTTCATCATATGCATCATCTGCTGTAGAAGCGGGCTCTGTCGTTGCGGGAGCACTCGCTGCCACGGAAGCCTCCTGCTCCGTTATAAAAGCACTCTCTGTCACGGGGACCTTCTTCTCCGTTATGGAAGCCTTCTCCGATATGGGAGTGCTTTCCGATACGGATGTATTCTCCGCTGCAAAAGATGAATCCCCTTTCACCGCAGAGCTGCTTCCTTCCGTTACGGAAGGAGAAACGGCATTCGGTTGTCTATTCTTTTTTCGGTTTTTCTTACTGCTCAATTTATCACCACCTGAAAAACCCCTATATCTTGCGTCTTGTAAGCGCACCCACCACAAGGGGCCGTAAAACGAAAGAATGCGCCCTTAAACCCCGGGCGCTTCCTTCTCCTAAGCCTTATTAAATCACGTCTTACATAACCCCAATACGTAAGACACCTATATTATACGGGCATTTCCCGGCCTGTGTCAAGCCTTGGGCCTGGAAAAATATGGCCGAATTTTCCCCTGCATTTCGTCATATTGCTCATACATTTTCTGAACACTGTTCTCCAGAAGATAATAATGCATGCAGTATGGAATCAGAAGGACGAACAACATAACGATCAGCGGAAGCAGCATAATCTGGCTGCTGATCACGTACGCCAGAATACTCATAACGGTGCAGATTCCTACCAGCATGAACACCAGAAGATGCACCAGACGCTCATGGGAGAAAAAGGCGATCTGCTGCAAATGCGAGCGGATATCCCTTTCCCAGTCCCTGTCCTCTTCCTTCAGGATTTCATCGACATATGCCAGATAAGCAAGGATTCTTTTCTTCATGCCTTCACCTCCGACCTGATTATACCACGTTTCGGATCCTTATTTCTTACGGGAATGATAATACTTTCTGCGCACCACCAATCCCATATCCGGTTTATCCGTAATGATCTCATCCACACCCCGTTTAAGAAACTTCCGGACATGCTTTTCCTTGTTCACCGTCCAAACCTGCACCGGATAATGATGCCTGTGCATACGGAATATGAAAAACGGTGTTGCGTAGAAATGATACGGTGACACGAAATCACAGCCTGCCTGACGCAGCCTCCTTACCGGAAAAATCTCCTTAAAACGGAAAAGCAGATACCCGACATCTCTTCTGTCCTTTCCCAGCAGAAGACCTGTCGTGATCTGCGGATCCAGCTTCTTCACATGATAAACCGCCGGATCTTCAAAGGATTTGATGGAATAATCCGTATATTTACAATACCTGTGCAGAATATCGATCAGCTCCTGCTCATATCCGGCTTCCTTGATCTCGATATCCATGTATATCCGCCCGGCGCAGAGCTTTACCACTTCCTCGAAAAGAGGAATTCTGTATCCTTCCTCCGCCGCGTGCTGCTGCATTTCCCGATATGTCTGATAGGATATGGGCTGATCAAAGAAGGTACTGTCATGGAAAATGACCAGCTTGCGGTCACTGGTGCGCCGCACATCGAATTCCACCTTATCCGCCTTCAGGTCAATGGCCAGCTGAAAGGATTCCAGCGTATTCTCATGTTTTGCCAGATATGAAGCGCCCCGATGGGCCGTGATTCTGGTAATCATCTTTCTCTCCTTTTTTCCTGTTAACGCCGCCCATCTTACCACATTCCCGCAAAAGATGCAACATTGCTTCAGCGTGCTGCTTTTGATACATTGCGTACCGGTACAACTTTTGATATAATCCTAAGTGTTATAAACCCTGTCAAGAAAGGATGAACAATATGTCTGATCCGAAAGACCCGAATAACAATGAAAATACAAATGACGATAAGAATAAGGACGAATACGAGCGCTACTGTTATATGTGCCGCCGTCCTGAGAGCGAGACGGGAAAACTGATCTCCTTCATGGGAAATATGTGTATCTGCCCCGACTGTATGAATAAGACGCTGGAGTCCTTCTCCAACGGACCCATCCGCATTTTCGACGCCTCCAAATTCCCCGGCTTCGATAATCTGAATCAATTCATGCCAAATGACGATATTCCTGACAGCCAGAAGGTCAAGAAGAGAAAAACAAAGGAAGAAAAGAAGGCTGCTGAAGAAGAGCATGCCCTCACCCTGAAGGATATTCCTGCACCTCACCAGATCAAGGCGAAGCTGGACCTGCATGTGGTAGGCCAGGAGCAGGCAAAGAAGATCCTTTCGGTTGCGGTATACAATCACTATAAACGCGTTCTCTCCAATCCGGAAGATGATGGTGTGGAGATTGAGAAGTCCAACATCCTGATGCTGGGTCCCACCGGTTCCGGAAAGACTTATACGGTGAAAATGATTGCCAGACTTCTGGATGTGCCCCTTGCCATCACGGACGCAACCTCCCTCACAGAAGCCGGATACATCGGAGATGATGTGGAGAGTGTCCTCTCCAAGCTGCTTACCGCTGCCGGAAATGACGTAGAGCGCGCCGAGAAGGGAATCGTCTTCATCGATGAAATCGATAAGATCGCAAAAAAACAGGAAACCCGTTCCCGTGATGTCAGCGGTGAAGCCGTTCAGCAGGGACTTCTGAAGCTGCTGGAGGGATCTGTTGTGGAAGTTCCGGTGGGTTCCGGAAGCAAGAATGCCATGACACCCGTTACCCAGATGGATACCACGAACATCCTCTTCATCTGCGGCGGAGCCTTCCCCGAACTGGAGAAGATCATTACAGCCCGGTTGACAGCCCAGTCTTCCATCGGTTTCGGTGCGGAGCTGCGGGATACCTACACCAACGATCCGAAGCTCCTCTCCCACGTTACCACGGAGGATCTCCGGGAATTCGGTATGATACCGGAATTTCTGGGACGTCTCCCCATCCTCTGTCCGCTAGATCAGCTGAATGAGGAAATGTACGCCAAAATCCTGAAGGAGCCTCAGAACGCCATCATCAAGCAGTACCAGAAGCTGCTCCGGATCGATGAGGTGGAACTCCTCTTTGATGATTCCGCATATACGGCGATTGCAGAGGAAGCAGCCAGAAGAAAAACCGGAGCCCGTGCGCTCCGCTCCATCATTGAGGAATTCATGCTGGACATCATGTACCAGATTCCCAGAGATAAATCCATCGGACGCGTCACCATTACCGGCGACTATGTGCGAAAAAAAGGCGCTCCGAAGATCGAACTGCGCGGTGTGGCAGTACCCGAGACCTGAGCAGGAACCTGCATCGCGCAATCCGACCGTACATCCTTATCGCAAAAGCACGATGCTTTCCCGGCATCCTTACCGCGTAAATGAAAAAACTCCCGTGCAAAACTGCACGGGAATTTTTCTATCAGACAAGCTGTCCTATCTCTTACAGATCGAAGGAACCTTCTGTGCCATCCGCTACGAAGTATACCTTGTTGTTCTCCGGCTGATAATAAATGTTCAGTGCCTTGATGGACTTCTTACCTGATACTTCCTTAGCCTTCGCTACCAAAGCGTCAACACTCTGCTGTCCGTCATGATACTCTACAAAGAACTCAACCTTAGCCTCGGCTGCCTTCTTAGCAGGAGCCTTCTTCTCAGCTGCCTTTGCAGGAGCTTTCTTCTCAGCTGCCTTTGCAGGAGCCTTCTTCTCAGCTGCCTTTGCGGGAGCCTTCTTCTCAGCTGCCTTTGCGGGAGCCTTTACAGCCTCAGCCTTCTCGGCAACCTTCTCTTCAACCTTCTTAACCTCAGCCTTAACCTCAGCCTTAACAGCCTCAGCCTTCTTCTCTACCGGCTTCTTAACTGCTGCAGCCTTCTCAGCCAGATCCTTTACGCTTGTCTTCTTTACTGCCATTTTTCTTTTCCTCCAACTTAAAGACTCAAATGACCCTATGCGTTCCATGCCATTTTTCTTAGCACGAAACAGATTGTAAATCTAAAGAAGATTTTTTTCAAGAGGTCTTTGTGCTTTTCTCCCTATTGACCATGTTTCTCCAAAAAAACACAGGGAATCAAAACAGATTGCACAATAAAAATGACGGAAAACCGCGTAAATACGGATGCCCCGAGACCGGTTTCCTTTTATTACTTCTTCTCCACGATCACATTTCCTGTCTTAACAATACTGTTCTCGGGAATGAATCCGCGGATAGGGGACAATGGATAAATGTTTGTATTGCGGCCGATCACACTTCCCGGATTCAGCACGCTGTTGCAGCCCACTTCCACATGATCCCCCAGCATGGCACCGAACTTTTTCAGTCCGGTATCAATGCTGATATCGCTGTACTCATCATTTCCGTGAACGGAGACAAGTGTCTTATCCGACTTCACATTAGAGGTGATGGAGCCGGCCCCCATATGGGAAAAATACCCCAGAACAGAATCCCCGACGTAGTTATAATGCGGAACCTGTACATGATCGAAAAGGATCACATTTTTCAGCTCTGTGGAATTACCCACAACACAGTCCGCGCCAACCAGTGCACTGCCACGGATGAAAGCGCATTGACGAACCTCCGTGTTAGGTCCGATAATAACCGGGCCTTTAATATAAGCGGAATCAAATACCACCGCACTTTCATGGATCCAGATATCCTCTCCCCTCTGCTGATACTCCGGTCCCAAAGTCTTTCCCAGTTCCCGGATAAAGTCACTCAGCTTTGGCAAAGCCTCCCAGGGATAGGTTACCGATTCCAGCAGCGGTGCTGCCAGTGTATGTGTCAGATCATACAGATTCCGTACTTCCAGCAAATGCTCGTTCATGTCTTTCCTCCTGTTCTGCAGTACTTTTTTTACGCTCCTTCTTGGGAGCTTTATAATACTTCTTTGCTTCATCAAAGACGCGCAGGATGTCCTCCTGATTCTGCAGCTGCTTCACATAGTTGGTATAGCGCGTCACATAATCCTTCATCTTCGTCATATACTCATCCGCAGTGATGCTTCCATCTGCGACACCGGCAAGCCCCTTTTCCCAGCTGGCGGTAAGATCCGCCCTAAGCAGCCCCCGGATGGAATAAAGAACACAGTCATAGATCACTTCTCCCAGAAGAGTCGGAGTAATGATTTGCGTCTTCTGATTCAGTGCGATATAACCGTTCTTCACCAGCTTGCTGATGATCGCATCGCGTGTTGCGGAGGTACCGATGCCTGCACCGCGGATCTGCTCCCGCAGTTCTTCATCCTCGATCAGCTGTCCGGCATTTTCCATGGCCAGGATAAGACTTCCTGAGGAATATCGCTTCGGCGGTGTGGTTTCTCCCTCCTTCAGGGAGAAGCCGTTGCAGGAAAGCACACTTCCCTTTCGCAATCCCTCGATCAGACGGGCCGCCTCCTCCGGTGAAATATCCTTCTCCTGTTTCTCGTCGTCCTTTTTCTCGGCATTATCTTCCTTCTTCGTCCCGTAGTTCCGATCCGCAATCACGAGAAACCCGGGCTTCACAAGGCTTCGGAAATTCGCGAAGAAATGTTCCTCGTGCCGGAGCAGTTCCACAGACACCTTCTGGTATTCCGCTGCCGGATAGAAAATGGACAGGAAACGGCGGACGATCAGATCATAAACCCCTGCCTTCACCGGCGGCAGGGAAGAGGCCTGGCCCACCTGCTGACCTGTGGGAATGATGGCATAGTGATCCGTGATCTGTTTATCATTGACGTAACGGGATTTGGCTATTCCTTTGTAACCACCCTGCTGCACCACATTTGCCGCATAAGTTCCCAGTCCCGGATAACTGCCGAGACCGCGCAGATTCTTGTCGATTTCCTTTGCCACGGCAGTGGAAAGCACACGCGCATCCGTACGGGGATAGGTGACCATTTTCTTTTCATACAGCTCCTGCACGATATCCAGTGTCTGCGAAGGATTGATCTTAAAGAAACGGGAGCAGTCATTCTGAAGCTCCGCCAGGTTGTAAAGCAGCGGCGGATTCTTTTTCTCCGTCTTCTTCGTCAGCTTCTCCACCTTCAGCGTCACGGGAAGCGGCTCATCCAGATATGCGATCAGTGCCTTTGCATCCTCTTCCTTACGGAAACCATTCTCCTTATAGAGTGCAGGATTTCCTTCATATCTGCTGCCCGGTACAACGCGCCACTCTGCATCGAAAAGCGTTGAATTATCTGCCTCCTCCGGTTTTTTGCCCACATGAGCGAGTACCCGGAAAAAGGGAGTTGGCACAAAGGAGCGGATGCTTCGCTCTCTTTCCACGATCATTCCCAGTACGCAGGTCATCACGCGTCCCACGGCAATGACGCAGCGATCCATTCCCAGATAATCCTTCACCTTCCAGGCATATTTCAGGGAAAGGGCCCGGGAGAAATTAATCCCCATCAGGTAATCCTCCTTTGCCCGGAGGTACGCTGCATCCGAAAGCGAATTGTAAGCAGAAAGCGGCTTGGCTTCCCTTATTCCCCTGTTTATCTCCTCATCCGTCTGGGAATCGATCCAGACACGGAGCTTCGTCTTGGTATCCGGAACAGCTGCCATCTGATCCACCAGGCGGTAGATATACTCTCCTTCCCGTCCGGAGTCCGTGCAGACATAAATGGTATCCACATCTGCGCGGTTCAAAAGTCCGCTGACGATATCAAATTGTTTTTTCACTCCCGGAAGAACCTCGTAGCGCCAGACATCCGGAAAAAAAGGAATGGTATCCAGACGCCATTTCTTAAGCTCCGGATCATAGGCATCCGGGTAACTCATGGTAACAAGATGACCTACACACCATGTGATAATGGTATCCTGTTCTTCGATATAGCCGTCCCTGCGGGAAGCATGAATGCCGAGCGCCGTTGCAAACTGCTGCGCGACACTCGGCTTTTCCGTTATAAATAATCTCTTCAAGAAAAGTCCTCTTTCTAGCGATACTGCAGGAGATCCGATACTTCCTTCCGGGGTACGGGATCCGGTGTAAACTTCGGATATCCGATAGCCAGAAGGCAGGAAACACTCTGTCCTTCCGGAAGTCCGATGATCTCAGCGATCTTTGCTTCATCAAAGATACCCATCATAACGCTTCCCACCCCCAGAGAGTGGGCTGCCAGTGAAAATGTCTGGCAGGCGATTCCCGCATCAAACATCTCCCAGCGGTCTTCCTTGGATGTAGTGAAGGATCCGTCTCTCTCATAACCGCAGCGTTTATTTACGGTGGCAACTACAACGAGCTGCTGCGCCTTCGCAAGGGTCTTCTGATTTCCTTCGAATCCGAGTACCGCATCCTCTCCGATCTTCCGGATCATTTCCGCATCCTCGATCACATAATATCTTGCTGTCTGCGTATTCTTCCAGGACGGTGAATACCGTGCAAGATCAATGATCTTCTCTATGGTCTCATGATCCACCTTTTCCTCGGTGAATCTTCGCACGCTTCTTCTCTCCTTTACACAGGTTTCAAAATCCATAACCTTCTCCTCCTTTTTTGGTTCCCCCCAGGGGGTATTTTGTTACATTGCATTTTATCATAAACTATGCTACACTATCACCCGTCGAGCAGGACAGGTGATCGCGGCCGGCGACTCGTTCGCCGGGTGAGGAAAGTCCGGGCTTCACAGGGCAGGATGCCGGATAACGTCCGGCGGAGGCGACTCCCGGGAAAGTGCAACAGAAAGATACCGCCGACCTCGGTCGGTAAGGGTGAAATGGCGAGGTAAGAGCTCACCGCTGCACTGGTAACAGGGCAGGCTCTGTAAACCCCATCCGAAGCAAGACCAAATTTTGGCTATACGGCTGCCCGCCGTGCCAATGGTAGGTTGCTTGAGCCATGCGGCAACGCATGGTCTAGATAGATGATCACCCACGACATAACCCGGCTTATCGTCCTGCTCGATTTTTCATTTCCTAGGAAACATCAAAGCATCCGCCGCCGATAAACTCCCTGAGGAGGGAATTTGCCGGTACGGTTCCGGTATCAATCCCCAGAAAATACTCCAGGAATTTCAACAGCCGCTTTGCTTCATAATATTCATCCGAATCCTCCGGAACCGTGAAGAGCATGGGCTCCGCCAGGATCTTCAATGCCGGAAGCTCATAGATCAGCGCCGTATTGAAAAGAGCATCCGCCTCACTCCGGAAGGGAAAGATATTCTGTTCCTCTCCCCTTCGTACCGATTCCCACATACTGATGGTCCTTGCCGCATTATTCCCGCGGGTTCTGGCATCCCGCACGATCCGGCGCAGGAGGCGCGTATCTGAAGTCGAGATTCGGTTATGCTCATCCAGATTCAGCTGAGTCAGAGCACTGACATAGATCTTATAGCAGGAGTCATTGGGAAGTGCTTCGGTGGACGCAGGATTCAATGCGTGTATCCCCTCCACCACCAGGACATCATCCGGCAGGAGCTGCAGCTTCCGTCCATCGTACTTCTTCTCTCCCAGCGCGAAATCAAAGTGGGGCATATCCACCTCTTCTCCCTTCAGCAGGCGCTCCATATCCCTGTTGAAAAGCGTGAGATCCATGGCTGCTATGGATTCGAAGTCATACTTGCCATCCTTATCCTTCGGCGTATCCACCCTTTCCTTGAAATAATTATCCATGGCAATGGGGTGCGGATTCATTCCGTGTGCCTTCAGCTGCACGGCAAGACGATTGGAAAATGTAGTCTTTCCCGAAGAGGAAGGTCCCGCGATCAGGATCAGCTTCTTGCCGAGGCGGTGGATTTCCTCCGCCACATCCGCGATCTGTTTCTCCATAAGTGCTTCCTGTACCTGGATGATGGAATTAAGGTGTCCCTTGCAGATCTCTTCATTGAGTCGTCCCACTCCGCTGATCCCCATCTGGCGCCCCCAGTCCTCTGACCTGCGGAGGGTATGATACAGCCTGTCCTCCCTTGGTATTTCCACAGACATGGACATGCTGTTAAAAGACGGGACCACCAGGACAAAGCCCTCTTCATAGGGGTAGATGGCGAAACGGTTCAGCCCCTCGGTAGAGGGCAGCATATATCCGTAAAAATAGTCCTCATAACCTGAAATGCTGTAAAGATTTACACGGCTTGCCCTCCGATACCGGAACAGACGTGCCTTCTCCTCCATTCCCCGTGAGCGGAACATTTCCACAGCAGACTGTGTGGTAACGGTCTTCTTCTGGATGGGGATTGCCTTTCTTCGCATCTCAAGCATGGTGTCCATAAGCCTGTCCAGATCAGCAGGATTGATGCGTACCGCATTTCCATTCTGATCCCGGATCATGCAGAAATAAGCCTCCCGGAGGGAGTACATCAACTCCACCTTCTTGTTCCCGAACACGTCTCTGGCTGCCCGGAGCATCAGAAGAACAAGGCTTCGTTTGTACATGTCAAAGCCAACATTGTCCTCTGTCGTAACCAGTTCATAGGTATCATCTTCAAAGATCTTACGGCCAAGCTCCACCAGACGCCGATCTTTCTTCGCGCAGGCAAAACGCCCTGCTCCGGCCTTATCCGGATAGGCTTTCCGCACGATCTCGATAAGCGGCGTTCCTACTTCCGCCCTGACAGCAATCTCTTTATCCTTATCCCTGATCGTTACCGTGATTTCTTTCATCCCAACCTCTCCTGTATCTTCTGGTTTTCGGCGAGCTGTTTTCTCAGAGATCCCTGTCTGGCCTTAGCCGCCGGGGTTTTTTGTTTCGAAAGACTCTGAAGCAGATCCTCCAGACCTCTTGCTTCCCACACAAGGTACTCACGGAATTCCTCCGATGGATGCTCCGGCAGATAAGTTCCGTACATCATATTTCTTGCTGCTTCTTCGTCGGATACGGGCATAGGAAGATCCATTCCCACCCTGGCGCTCAGGACGAAATACCACTTCCCTCCTTCGGAAAGGCACGCTTCCTTCTCGATAAAGCAATTCATTTTCCTCAGCTCATAGCGTACCAGCCGAAGATCCGACTGGGGAGACAGTACCAGCTGCATGCCGGGACGGAGTCTGTCCTCACCTGCCTTCAGTATGTCCACGATCAGATGACCGCCCATCCCCGCTATCACGATGGCATCCACCTCACCTTTTTTGAATTCGGTCAGTCCATCCGACAGTCTGGTTTCGATTTTCTCCTCCATGCCTGCTGCTTTTATGTTCTCCTTTGCTATCTCCAGCGGGCCATCCTTGATGTCTGCGGCAATAACACTGCAGTCCTTATCCTTTGCAAGCGCAATGCTGACATAGGCATGATCACAGCCAATATCGGCCACACGCTGGCCGGACTTTACCATATCGACAAGTGTCTGTAATCTGATTCCCAATTCCATGGCTATTCACCCTCGTATAATGTAATCTTGATGAATGATGCGGTTTCTTTACGGCCTGTAAGCAAATAGTGAGATTATTCCAGGAACTCCTTCAGTTTTCTGCTGCGTGACGGATGGCGAAGCTTACGGAGCGCTTTTGCTTCAATCTGGCGGATTCGCTCACGGGTTACGTTAAACTCCCTGCCTACCTCTTCCAGGGTTCTTGCTCTGCCATCATCCAGCCCAAAGCGCAGCCGAAGTACCTTCTGCTCTCTGTCGGTCAGAGTTCCCAGCACCTCCACCAGCTGTTCCTTCAGCAAAGTAAAGGCTGCCGCATCAGCAGGAACAGGAACATTATCATCCTGGATAAAATCACCCAGATGGCTGTCCTCTTCCTCACCAATAGGTGTTTCCAGGGAAACCGGCTCCTGAGAGATCTTCAGGATCTCGCGTACCTTCTCAACGGAGACCTCCATTTCCTTTGCTATTTCCTCAGGGGAAGGCTCGCGTCCAAGTTCCTGCAAGAGCTGACGGGATACACGGATCAGCTTGTTAATGGTTTCCACCATATGTACGGGAATACGGATCGTTCTTGCCTGGTCGGCAATGGCACGGGTAATAGCCTGACGGATCCACCAGGTAGCATAGGTGGAGAATTTATAGCCCTTCCGGTAATCGAATTTCTCAACCGCCTTGATGAGTCCGAGATTTCCCTCCTGGATCAGATCAAGGAAAAGCATACCACGTCCTACATAACGCTTGGCAATGCTGACTACCAGCCGGAGATTGGCTTCCGCCAGCTTCTTCTTGGCTTCTTCATCGCCATTCTCGATCCGCTGTGCCAGATCTATCTCCTCTTCCGCAGAAAGAAGGGGTACTTTACCGATCTCCTTCAGATACATGCGGACCGGATCCTCGATGCTTACGCCCTCCGGTACGGAGAGATCGATCTGTTCGATATCTACTTCTTCCTCATCCGTTTCAAAGAAATCGATATCATCATCCGGAAGGTCATCATCTTCGGTAATGGTCAGGACATCAATCCCGTTATTCTCGAAAAAGTCAAGGATTACAGCCAGCTTATCCGGTGCCAGCACCTCACTGTTATCCTTGAATGCTTCAATGATATCACTGTCCTCTATCAGATTTTTATTCTTTTTTGCTTCCGTAAGAAGAGACTCCAGTTTCTTTTTGATCACCGGATTCTCCATCATGGCTCTCGCCTCGGCACGCTGCTCCGGAGATTCATCCATATCCAGGTCATCTATCGCGGAAAGCACATCCCGCTCTGACTGGTTGAGGTCATCCATTTCAAGAGGCGGTTCCGAATCCTCCAGGAAATGATCGGCAGCAAGCTCCAGCTCGTCACTGTCCATGTCCTCCAGAGCCTTCCCTTTTTCCTTTTCCGGCTTTTCCTGTGCAGTCTCCGGAGCATGC
>JAFXZW010000023.1 GCA_017541035.1 Eubacterium sp.
AGTAGGCCGGCGGGTAATATTTCGAGCAATAATGAAAAAATATTACCTCGGAAGCTTCTTTTTTGCCCGGGATAGTAAGCCGGCGGGTAATATTTCAAGGTTTATTGAAAAAATATTACCTCGGAAGCCTCTTTTTTGCCCGGGATAGTAAGCCGGCGGGTAATATTTCGAGCAATATTGAAAAAATATTACCTCGGAAGCGGATCATCAGCTGGGGGCAAAATACCGTATGACCCCGGCATCATAAATATCAAACATGAGTTGGTAAATACCCGGGTTTTTTACAGAATCCGGCACAGGAAGAACGACAGGGAGAAAGAAAAATTCTTGACAGGTCGATAGGGATTTGCTATTATGGTTGAGTGCAATTTTGCAACTGATAAATCACTGGTTTCGTGGCATGCGAAGTCTTGGTGAGGGAATCAGGCACTGGAGATGTACTCAAGTGGCTGAAGAGGCGCCCCTGCTAAGGGTGTAGGTCGGGGAACCGGCGCGAGGGTTCAAATCCCTCCATCTCCGCTTTTTGGTCTATATTGAATTGGCGTCATAATCGCTTCGCGATTTTGCAAAGTCCGCTGTGGGGAATTTGGTGCTGTTCGCAGAACACATCCTCACTACGTTCGGATATAAGGGATCTTCCCACGCCTACGGCGCGGGGTCGCGCCTGCCGGCTTGGTCGTGGGGCACTAAACACGTGCCACTGGCACGTAGTGCCCCCTCCTTATACCTTTGGCACGAAGCCCGCTGCGCGGTCTTCCCTTCGGCTACGCCGAAGTATCGTGCTACGCACGATGTGTCCTCACTACGTTCGGATATAAGGGATCTTCCCACGCCTACGGCGCGGGCCCCTCCTTATACCTTCCTCGATAGCTCAATGGTAGAGCACTCGGCTGTTAACCGAGTTGTTGTAGGTTCGAGCCCTACTCGGGGAGCTACTCCCATTATTCAGAATGTGGAGGATAACTGAAAATCCGCGGGTGGATTTTCCTCGCAGAGCTCGGATTTAGGACACCTTCCCATGCTACGCATGGGCCCCTTCCTAAACCTATGGCGCGAAAATCGTTGTGCGATTTTGCTTCGGCTTCGCCGAAGTATTGCGCTTCGCGCAATGCGTCCTCGCAGAGCTCGGATTTAGGACACCTTCCCATGCTGCGCATGGGCCCCTTCCTAAACCTATGGTGCTGTAGCCAAGTGGTAAGGCGTGGGACTGCAACTCCCTGATCATCGGTTCAAATCCGTTCAGCACCTCTGAGGCATCGGACTTTTTTGTCCGGTGCTTTTTTTTGTACAAATCGACTTTTTTGTGCAAATCGACTTTTTTGTACAAATCCACTTTTTTCGTGGAAAAGAGCAGCAGATAATGGTAAAATAAAACATAACTGTCGGGAATTCTGTGTTCCGTGGAAAGGAGCAGAAAATGCAGACTAAGGATGAATATTTTGAGACAAATACCGGAGGAAGGATCCCTACCGGTCTTCCGGGAGGGTTCTTCATCTATGAAGCGAATGGGGATGAAAGGATCCTTTTCGCCGAAACAAATATCGTCCGGATGTATGGTTGTGATGATTTTGAGGATTTTCTGAATTATATCGGGAACTCCTTTAAAGGAATGGTTCACCCGGAAGATCTGCATCGGGTTGAGAATCAGATCGTGGCACAGACGGAGGCCGGTGAGAAGCGGCACGACTATGTACGGTACCGGATCCTGACCAAGCAGGGAGAGGTGAAGTATGTTGAGGACTTTGGTCATCTGCTGCATTGGGTAAACGGGACCAGCTTCTTCTATGTGTTCATCGTGGATGTGGATCAGAATGAGTATTTTAACCGTAACCGCAACTCCTATGCCGAAGCAGAGCTTCTTTCCGGAAATATGGATACGGATG
The DNA here is from genome assembly GCA_017541035.1 of Eubacterium sp. Classification (GTDB taxonomy): domain Bacteria; phylum Bacillota; class Clostridia; order Lachnospirales; family Lachnospiraceae; genus Eubacterium_Q. The sequence goes on from JAFXZW010000023.1 coordinate 1,884, forward strand.
AGCTGACCGGACTCTTCACCATGTCATTTTTCTATCATCGGGTTCAGTTACTTCTGGCATCACCGGACAGCTGGCGCCAGGACATTTCCTTCCTGCATTTTGATATCCCGAATTTCAAGCTGTATAACGAACGTCATGGCTTCAAAAAGGGAGACGAGCTGCTCTGCGAGCTGGCGAAAACGATCCGGGAGGTCTTCAGCGATGGCATTCTTGCGCGCTTTTCCGATGATCATTTTGTGGTTTGCGCCTGCTGCAGAAAGGAGAAGATCCCTGGCCGGGTGGAGGAAGTGCATCGGAGAATGCTGCGGTCGGAGGATGCCGGCAAGAAGGTACGGATCAAGACGGGTATCTACTACATGGAGGACCGGCGGCCGGAGATAGGTCTTGCCTGCGATCACGCCCGGCTGGCCTGCAACAGCATCAAAGGCCGTCATGATGTGAATTACTGTGTTTATGATGAAATGCTCCGCTACAATATGCGCAAGCAGCAGTATGTAGTGGACCATATTGACGAGGCCATTGAGAAGGAATACATAAAGGTTTATTATCAGCCGGTGATCCGGATCAGAACCAGAGAGATCTGTGGGTACGAGGCGCTTGTTCGTTGGCAGGACCCGCAAATGGGGATGCTGTCTCCTGCGGATTTTGTGGAGACATTGGAACAGTTCCATTTGATCCATCTGGTGGACAAATTTGTGGTGCAGCAGGTCTGCAGGGATTACCGGAAAATGAAGCAGGAGGGTAAACCGGTGGTTCCGGTTTCGGTAAACCTTTCCAGGCTGGATTTTGAACTCTGCGACATTTTCGGGATCATCGAAGAGACCCGGCAACAGTATGATGTTCCGCGTCAGATGATAGATCTGGAGATTACGGAAAGCGCTCTTAACGACAACATAGGCTATATTAAATCCGAATGCGATAAAATGCGGGATCTGGGTTATCATATCTGGCTGGACGACTTCGGCAGCGGGTATTCCTCTCTGAATACCATCGCGGAATACGCCTTTGATGTGATTAAGCTGGATTTGATCTTCCTCCGCTGCCTGGACAAAAATCCGCGTACCGGAAAGCTGATGAAATACATTATCAGCGGTGCCAGAGGCATGGGGCTGTCTCCGCTCTGTGAAGGCGTGGAGACAGAGGAACATCTCCAGTTTCTTGCTGAGATCGGCTGTGAACGTGCACAGGGTTATCTTTTCGGAAAGCCCATGCCACTGGAGGAAACCCGCGCCCATACGATGGCAAAAGGTATGATCTGGGAGAAGATAGAAGAAGGGGGTACAGTATGAGAAAGCTAGCCAAAAGGGGAAATATCAATGAACGCATGGATATAGCCCTGATGAAATTCAAATCACGAATGACATCATATCCGCCGGGAATGTGTCCGCTGGTTATGTATCGTTCCATCCTGCAGATGTCCATGAATCAATCCTGCGGGAAATGTGTTCCCTGCCGGGACGGTCTGGTAGAGGCGGAGCGGATGCTGCGGGATATCCTGAATGGAGACGCAGAGGAGGAAACGCTGACAAAGCTGAAGAATCTCTGCGTCATGATCGCGGAGACGGCAGACTGTGCCGTAGGTGTTGTTGCTGCAAATTCCGTTCTGGACAGTCTTACGGAATTTGCGGATGAATATGAGAGCCACATCCGGAATCGCCGGTGTGCAGGCAGTGTGACTCAGACGGTTCCCTGCATGACGCTTTGTCCGGCCCATGTGGATGTCCCCGGTTACGTGGCCATGGTAAAGGATGGGGATTATGCCGGAGCGATCAATATCATCCGCGACAGAAATCCCTTCCCCACCGCATGTGCCATGGTTTGTGAGCATCCCTGCGAGAGGAAATGCCGCCGGACCATTGTCGATCAGCCCATTAATATCCGCGGCCTGAAAAAATATGCCGTGGACCAGATTGCGGCGGATCAGGTGAAGACACCGCCTGCCAATGTGGCAACCGGCAAAACCATCGGCGTTGTCGGAGGAGGACCCTCCGGACTGACGGCGGCTTATTTCCTTGCCCTTATGGGACATAAGGTTGTGGTTTATGACGAGCATGAGAAGCTGGGCGGTATGCTGCGTTACGGCATTCCCGAATACCGGCTGCCCAAGGCGCGTCTGGATGAGGATATCAATGCCATTCTCGGGGCGGGCGATATCGAGGTGCACCTGAATACAAAGGTGGGGCGGGACATTTCCGTCGAAGAGCTGCGGGAGAAATACGATGCCGTTTATCTCGGGCTGGGTGCCCAGCTGGGAAACCGCATGCCCGTGGATAATGTAAACTGTAAAAATGTCATTCCGGCAGCGGATTTCCTTCAGGCAGTGGCCAAAGGAGAAAAGATTGATCTGACGGGGAAGAAGGTCGTTCTGATCGGCGGCGGAAATGTTGCGATGGATGCGGCTCGGACCGCCGTCCGCCTGAAAGCAAAGACCGTGCATGTATTTACGCGAAAGAGGGATGACTATACCGCACTGGAAAGCGAGATCGAAAGCGCCATGCAGGAAGGCGTCCGTTTCCGTACGCTGCTTTCATTCCTGCATCTGGAGACGGATAAAAATGATCCGGATCTGGTGGATGCCGTATGGCTGCAGCCGGAGATGGTCGGTGAATTTGATGAGTTTGGACTGGTAAAGACAGAGCATTCCAGCCACTATCCCTACCGGTTTACCTGTGATTATCTGATCCTCGGTGTTGGCCAGCGCTGCGATGTGGCCGCCTTTGAAGAGGCGGGTATCCCGGTGAACCGCGGACGGATCCTGGCAGATGAAACCTGCAGCATCGAAGGAGCAGATGGCGTTTTCTCAGGCGGAGACTGCGTGACAGGACCTTCTACAGCCATCAACGCCATTGCGGCAGGACAGGTTGCCGCACACAATATCGATGAGTACCTGGGTTACCATCATAAGATCAGCTGTGAGGCAGAGGCCCCACAGGCGAAGCCAAATAAATGTATTCCCACGGGACGTGCGGAGATCGAGGAAAGAGATCCTTTTGAGAGACGGGAGGATTTCCTGCATGTGGAAATACCCATGACACCGGAGGAAGCGGAACGTGAGGCCGGCAGATGCCTTCGCTGTGACCATTTCGGCTGCGGATCGATGGAAGGGGGCAGATGCGTATGGTAGAGAACAGGAATGAGCATATGATGGAAAAGGGTAATTTGACCGGACTGATCGAGTTGGAGACACGGATCAGTCATGCGGAAATGGAAGCCGGGAAGACGGCTGATAAGGCTGTTTCGGAGATGGAGTCCAATATCATCCGGGTTACCATTAACGGTAAGGAATACACGGCCGAGAGAGGAAAGAAGATACTTAATTTCTGTCGGGAGGCAGGTATTGAGATTCCTTCACTGTGTCATTTGAAGGATTACAGCGATATCGGTTCCTGCCGTCTTTGCATGGTGGAGATCGAAGGCTATGGAAGCAGGCTTTTTGCGGCATGCCGGACAAAGCTGGAGGATGGTATGGTAATTACCACCGAGTCCGAGAAGCTGACGGAGTATCGGAAGGAAATGCTCCGGCTTCTTCTGTCCAACCATACGGTGGATTGTATGAACTGCCCGAAGAATGGCGGCTGTCAGCTTCAGGAGATGTGCAACCGGTATGAGATCAAGGATACGCCCTATGCCGGATCCCGTCGGAAGATAGAAGGAAAGCTTCCGAAGCTGGCGGATAATCCGTACATTTCCTATGATCCCAGTAAGTGCATCCATTGTCAGCGCTGTGTCAGTGCCTGCAATAGAGCTGCCGTAAATCATACAATGAAAAACGGAAGAACAGGTGTATTTCACATGGTGGATGCACCCTTCGGACCGGACTGGAGAGAGAGCGGCTGCGAGAGCTGCGGAAACTGTGCCGCAGCATGCCCCACAGGTGCATTGGTGCTCAAGAGAAAAGAAAAATATCATGAGTGGTCAACCAAAAAGGTTCTTACAACCTGTCCGCATTGCGCGACCGGATGTCAGTTCTACCTGCTGGTAAAGGATAATCAGATCGTGGATGTGGAGCCGGCGGATGGACCTTCGAACCACGGACTGCTCTGTGTCAAGGGCCGGAGCGGTAGTTTTGATTTTGTTAATTCTCCCGACCGGATCCGGACTCCGCTCATCAAGAATAAAGAGACCGGTGAATTCGAACCGGCTTCCTGGGATGAAGCGATCTCTTATGTGGCAAAGCGTTTTATGGAGCTGAAGGAGAAGTACGGCGGGGATGCTCTGGCCGGCTTTGCCTGCTCCCGTTCTGCCAATGAAGACATTTACATGGTACAGAAGATGGTTCGTACCTGCTTTGGCACAAATAATACGGACAACTGTGCCCGCGTCTGCCATTCCGCAACTGTTGCGGGTCTGGCAAAGACCCTGGGCTCCGGTGCCATGACGAACCCGATCTACGACATCACCCATGATGTGGACTGCATCATGCTGGTGGGTTCGAACCCTGAGGAAGCGCATCCTGTGGTAGGTATGCAGATCCGGCAGGCGGTTGAGCGCGGAACGCGTCTGATCGTGGTTGATCCCCGGACCATCGGGCTGGCGGAGAAGGCGGACATTCACCTGAAGCTTCGGCCGGGTACAAATGTTGCCTTTGCCAACGGCATGATGCATGTGATGATCAAGGAAGACCTGATCGATCATGATTATATCGAAAAGTTCACAGAAGATTTCGACAAGCTGAAGGAGCTGGTGAAGGATTATACGCCGGAGAAGGTGGGTGAGATCTGCCATATCGATCCGGATAAGCTGGTAGAGGCGGCAAGAATGTACGCCACAGCGAAAAAGGCCCCCATCATTTACTGTCTGGGTGTGACCGAGCATTCTACCGGTACCGAGGGTGTTATGAGCATGTCCAATATGGCTCTGCTTTGTGGTAAGGTTGGTCGCAGCGGCTGTGGTGTGAATCCTCTGCGCGGGCAGAATAATGTGCAGGGAGCCTGTGATATGGGTGCCCAGCCCACGGATTATCCGGGCTATCAGAAGGTGGACAATCCGGAGGTAAGGGAGAAATTCGAGCTGGCCTGGGGCGTTCGTCTGAATCCCAAGCCGGGTCTCAAGGCAACGGATGTTTTCCCGGCAGCGATCGAAGGGAAGATCAAGGGTCTCTATATCTGCGGCGAGGATCCGGTTGTAACGGATCCGGACAGCGAGCATATCAAGCATGCCCTGCAGAGTCTGGATTTCTTCGTACTTCAGGAGCTCTTTATGACGGAAACCGCCAAATATGCGGATGTGATCCTTCCGGGACGCAGCTTTGCCGAGAAGGAAGGCACATTTACAAATACCGAACGCCGGGTACAGAGGATCCGGACTGCCGTAACCGTGGAGGGTGACATGCGTCTCGATACGGATATCATCATCGATCTCATGAATGCCATGGGTTATCCGCAGGAATACCTGACCGCTTCACAGATCATGGATGAGATAGCATCCGTTACCCCCAGTTTTGCGGGGATCAACTTTACGCGTCTGGATGCAGGCGAATCTCTTCAGTGGCCCTGCCGTGACAGAAATACGATCGGCACCCCCATTATGCATGTGGGCAAGCCGGTGCGCGGCCGTGCGCTTCTATATCCTGCGGAATACAAGCCGTCACAGGAGCTCCCGGATGAATCCTATCCGTATGTACTGACCACGGGGCGTATCCTGTACCAGTATAATGCGGCTGCCATGACCTCCCGTGCACCGGGACTTATGGAGATTGCCGGAGAAGGCTTTATCGAGGTGAATTACAAGGATGCAGACCGCCTTGGAATTAAGAACGGTGAGAGAATCCGTGTCAGCAGCCGGCGCGGCTGCATTACCGCAACCGCAAGGGTAGGCAGGAAGGTGTCTGAGGGTGAGACCTGGATGCCCTTCCATTTCCCGGATTCCCCCGTGAATATGCTTACGAATGCGGCATTGGATGATTTCGCCCGGATTCCGGAATACAAGGTTTGCGCGGTCAATATTGAAAAAATGTAGATGTTTATACGGGACTCCGGAATCATTTGCGTGATTGCTGAGAGTGCAAAAGGCGGTACGGTGACACTTCACTGTGCCGCTTTTTCCCCTATTCGAAATATAGGGGTTTAGCCGGTTTTTGGATAATGTGAAAAGAATTGTTGAAGGGAAGAACACTATGGAGCTGGAAGAAGCTTTGGAAAAATACCTGTCGGAAGCTGAACCCATACAGGATGTGGAAAGAGTACCGCTCTTTGAAGCCTTTGGAAGGATCATAGCCGAAGAGATCAGAGCACCCTTTGCTGTGCCGCATTTTCCGAAGGCTGCCATGGACGGATATGCCGTGCGGGCGGAGGATGTGCAAAATGCCTCACCGGAAAAGCCGGTAATCCTTACGGTTGTTGGAGAAATCCTGGCAGGTCAGGAGGAGCCGGTGCTTTATCGTTTCTCCGGTTCAGATATGTCGGAAAGATCTGCGGGATGCAGAGGAACCGCCATTCGCATCATGACAGGAGCTTTGGTACCCGAGGGTTATGATGCCGTTGTGCGTCAGGAGGATACGGATTACGGGGAGAGGGAGGTACAGATCTGCAAAGGAGTCCTTTCCTACACCAATTACTGCAAAGCAGGAGAGGATATCGCGGAAGGCGCTGCGGTTCTCCCAAAAGGAAGAAGGATCGGGCGGATCGAAGCAGGCATGCTTGCCAGCCTGGGTTTTTTTGAGGTACCGGTTCTCCGGAGACTGCGGATATCCGTGATCTCTACGGGAACGGAACTGTGGGAGGTTTCCGAAACGGCTTCCCTAAGCTCCGGCGGAGTTCAGCCGCCCCGGGGAAGGATCTACAACAGCATAGCCTTCACTCTTTCGGGGAGTCTGAAAGCAGCAGGTTTTACGGTGGACTGCAGTGTGGTACCGGATGAGGCGGATGAGATCGCCCGATGCCTGGAGCAGGCGCTGATTACCTCCGATATTGTGATCACCACGGGAGGAGTTTCTGTCGGAAAGAAGGATCTGCTTCCCGAAGTACTGGACAGGATCGGTGCAAAGAAGGTTTTTGCCCGGATCAACATCCAACCGGGAACCCCCACCATCGGAAGTGTGAAGGGTGGGAAAGCCATTTTAAGCCTATCCGGAAACCCCTTTGCGGCGTTGGTGAATTTTGATCTGTATTTTTATCCCTTAGCCGCTAAGCTGACCGGATGTTCTTCACTGCTGCCTGTAATCGAAGAGGCTATACTGCAAAGCGAATATCCGAAGGTTAATCATCATCGGCGCTTTCTTCGGGCAAGGGTTGAAAATGGATTGGTCTATCTCCCGGCAAAAAGCCATGCATCTTCCGTACTTGCCAATCTGCTGGAATGTAACTGTTATATCGATCTTCCTTCAGAGAAGAAGGTAAAGCCCGGAGACAGGGTTCGGATCGTCCGTATGCCGGTCTGACGGATCACAATGCCCGGATCATCGGAATATACGGTCTCACAATGTCCGGATTATCGGAGTATACCGGTCTCACAATGTCCGGATTATCGGAATATACGGTCTTACAATGTCCGGATTATCTGTATATGCCGGGCCTGTGAGAGTGGTCTCTTAATGACTACCATAGGCGGCATGACTTGTCAGTATATCGTGAAAATGATACAATGTCTTACATAGTTCGGAGGATATGGTTCTGTATAACGGACTGAAACGTGACGGGAAACAGTGCCGAAGAGAGGGATTTCGGAGAGGAATCATGAAACATACAAAGCACCCTGCATATTCCGTGGGCATACTGGCCGGCGGAAAGAGCACCCGCATGGGGCAGAATAAAGCTCTGATGGAATTTCAGAATGAAACCATGATCGGCAGGATCTCAAGGGAGTTTCGAGGCTTCGGAGAGGTTCTTGTTTCTGCGTCTCAAAGGGGAATTTATGAAGCTGAGGGGCTGCGGGTGGTTTATGACGAAGCGGACAGCATCGGGCCGATCGAAGGAATCCGCCAGCTGATCAGCAATGCCGGAGAGGAATACATTTTTATCTGTGCCGCCGATATGCCTTTTGTTAATCGTGAGATCGCGGAGTATCTGGCGGAATTTTTATCGTCGGATTTTGATTGCTTTGTGATTACGGATGAAGAGCATGTTCATCCGTTATGCGCCATTTATTCCAAACGGGTGCTCCCCGTGGTCGAGGAGTTGATCCGGGAGAAGAAATACCGGCTGGTGGAGATACTGAACCGTGTGCGGACCAAATATGTCAGTCTGACGCATACGAATTTCGACCGCCGGATTGTAAAGAATGTCAATACAAAGGACGAGTTTCTGGCACTGAGTCTGCCGGTTATTTTTGCTGTGTCCGGTTATCATAACAGCGGAAAGACAGGTCTCATCGAAAAGCTGATCAATGAGTTTATCCGGGAGGGATATACGGTCGGTGTGCTGAAGCATGACGGACAGGATCATATCGATGAGGCAGAAGGAACGGATACGGCGCGGCTGCGGAAGGCCGGAGCGATGTGCACAGCTGTGGTTTCCGACACAAGGTGCATTTTTGATGTGCAGTTTGTGAAGGTCGGTGGAGAAGCAGCCGGTTCCGGAGAAGCCGGGGAGGAGTTACGGCAAAAAATGTCGGATGTGCGGAGTCCGGAGACTCTGATCCGGCAGATGAAAGATCTACCGGAACCCCCTTCTGTTATTATCCTGGAGGGCTTTAAGAATTCGGTTTATCCGAAGATCGAGGTCGTCCGACGGGAAGTTTTTCCCGAAAGTGTCGCGGATCCTGACACCCTGATCTGTATCGTTACCGACTGTATATCCCCTGAGAAAGTATCCTGTCCCGTATTCGGGTCGGATGATATCCGGGGGATTTTTTCATGCCTGCGGGAGAGGTTTTCAATCTGAACGGTATGATGCTGGGGTCAAAGGGTATTTTGCCTTGATGATTCGCAGCACGCACACTACGTGTGCAATGTGCTGCGAGATCCCTATCATCATAATATTCATAAAAGAAAACAGGTTCAGGATTATGTGTAAAAATGGAAATGAATCGAAAGGTTTACATAATATGAAACTGATCAATACAGAAGAAGCAATCGGACATGTACTGTGCCATGACATTACCAGAATCATTCCGGGTGAGGAGAAGGGGCCGGTCTTTCGGAAGGGACATATTGTAACCCGGGAGGATATCCCGGTGCTGCTGTCTGTGGGAAAGGAGCATCTCTACGTGTGGGAGAAGACGGAAGGAATGCTGCATGAAGATGAAGCAGCTGAAATCCTGCGGGAGATCTGCATGGGGGAAGATACATCCATGACTGCATCCGCGCCTTCGGAGGGTAAGATCGAGATCCGCGCAGCACGGGACGGACTTCTTAAGATCGACAGGGAGAAGCTGCTCCGGGTCAACAGCCTTGGGGAAATGATGATCGCCAGTATTCACGGAGACCAGCCTGTGGGTGCAGGTGCAAAGCTGGCCGGGACCCGCGTGATCCCACTGGTGATCGAAAAGGAGAAAATGGAACGGGCAAAGGAAGCGGCCGGAGGGTCGCCGATCTTCTCGATCCTTCCTTTTTCGCACATCCGCTACGGTCTGGTTACTACGGGAAATGAGGTGGCAGCCGGCCGGATCCGGGATGCCTTTGGTCCGGTGTTGAAGAAGAAAATGGCGGAATACGATACGGAATGTCTGGGGCAGGTGATCCTGCCGGATGATAAGGAAGCCATTACGAAAGCAATCCTGAAGTTTGTCCGGGAAGGCGCTGATCTGGTGCTTTGCAGCGGTGGTATGAGCGTGGATCCGGATGATAAGACCCCGGGAGCGATCCGGGATACGGGTGCCGAGGTAGTTAGCTACGGAGCGCCTGTACTTCCGGGAGCCATGTTTCTGCTGGCTTACCTGAAGACGGAAGCGGCTTTGGGAGATAATCTTCCAGCGGAAGCGGTTTTGGGATCAGAGCGTGTTCACACGGTTCCCGTGCTGGGGATTCCTGGCTGCGTCATGTATGCAAAACGCACGGTATTTGATCTGGTGCTGCCCCGTATTCTTGCCGGAGAGCATCTAACCGCAGCGGATCTGGCACGTTATGGGGAAGGCGGTCTGTGTCTGAACTGTGAGGTATGCCATTTCCCAAACTGCAGTTTCGGGAAGTGATCCCATAACAGGCCGTGAAGGGTAATTTAACCAAAAGCACTGGAAGATGATCTGTCAGGCCGGGGAGCAATTTACCGAAAGCACCGGACCGAAAGATAGAGAGTGCTGTGACCGAAAGCAAAGGGATGTCAGGGAGCGTAGCGACCGAAGGATCTACCGGATGCAAAAGGGTTACGAAGAAAGGAACAGTCATGAACCAGCTTTCACATATCAATGACAAGGGTGAAGCCACCATGGTGGACGTAACGGCAAAGGATGAAACCCTCAGGTACGCAAGAGCAACCGGCCGGATCCACGTTGGAGCAGCGGTCCTGCAGGCCGTTGAGGAAGGCTCTGTTGCAAAGGGAGATGTATTCGGAACAGCCAGAATCGCCGGAATCATGGCAGCAAAGAAAACGCCGGATCTGATTCCGCTCTGCCATGGGCTGTTGTTAACAAAGATAGCAGTGGATTTTACTGTATGCCCTGAAACCTCCGATATTCTCTGCACCGGAGAAGTGCGTCTTACCGGAAAGACCGGTGCGGAAATGGAGGCCCTCACGGCTGTCAGTGTGGCGCTGCTTACGATTTACGATATGTGCAAGGCCATTGATAAGGAGATGGTTATTTCCGATATCCGTCTGGAGGAGAAGGACGGCGGAAAAACTGGACATTTTCAGAGAACCAGGTAAAAAAGGAAAATGAATAAGATGAAAAAAATATTAAGCACGCTGCTCTGTCTGGGAATACTCTTTTGCCTTGTTGCCTGCGGAGACAGGAAGGAGGAGGGTACGACAGCGGCATCCACAACGGAAGAAGGAAACGTAAATGAAGAGCAGGCAACGCTCCTTGTCATGGCTGCGGCTTCCCTTACAGATGTCTGCACGGAATTAACGCTGAAGTATAACATCACGCATCCGAATGTTCAGCTGATGTTTCATTTTGCCGGTTCCGGCGCACTGCAGACACAGATCGAAGCCGGTGCGGATGCGGACATTTTCATTTCGGCCGCACAGAAGCAGATGAATGCTCTGAAGGACCAGAAACTCATGAAAGAGGATACGATCGTTGACCTTCTTGAGAATAAGGTTGTTCTGATCGTGCCGAAGAACAGTACGCTGGGTCTTACGGGTTTTGCGGATGTGAAGAAGGAAAATGTGAAGCTCGTGGGCATCGGCGAGGTGGAAAGCGTTCCCGCCGGGCAATATGCAAAGGAGATTTTCACAAATCTCGGCTGTTGGGATGAGATTGAGAAAAAGGCTAATTTCGGTACGGACGTGCGGACCGTGCTGGGATGGGTGGAGACATCAAATGTGGATTGCGGCGTCGTTTATGCAACCGATGCCAAATCCAGTGAAAATGTGAAGGTTGTAGCGGAGGCCCCGGAAGGATCCTGTAAACCGGTGATTTATCCTGCGGGGGTGATCGCATCCTCCAAAAATCAGAAAGCTGCAGAGGAATTTCTTCATTTTCTGAAGAGCGACGAAGCAAAGCAGATTTTTGAGAAGCACGGTTTTTCCCTTGCAAAATAAAGTGAGAATGTAAAGGCTTGATAGGATAATGATTTTATCTGACGGATGATCGCATCGCCTGACGGAAGAGGAAAGTGATATGGACCTTTCACCTTTATGGATATCCTTAAAAATAGCCCTGATCGCAACGGGGATCACATTTCTTTTAGGCCTTCCCGCGGCCTGGGGTGTAACGCATCTTGGAAGAGGGAAGCACATCGTGGACGGGATCCTTTCCATTCCGTTGGTGCTTCCTCCCACGGTGGTGGGTTTTCTATTGCTGATTCTGTTCGGACAGAGCTCCGCCTTCGGGCGTTTTCTGCAATCCATCGGCATCAACGTGATCTTCACCTGGCAGGGTGCGGTGATCGCCGCAGTGGTGGTATCCTTCCCTGTCATGTACCGGGGAATGAGAGGCGCTATCGAACAGGTGGATGAGAATCTGATTCACGCTGCGCGGACACTGGGGATGCGGGAGTTTACGATCCTGCGCCGCGTAATCCTTCCCTCCGCCTGGCCGGGGGTGGCAGCGGCGGCGGTGCTGTCCTTTGCCCGTGCCCTGGGCGAATTCGGCGCCACCATTATGATCGCCGGAAATCTTCCGGGGAAGACGCAGACCATGTCGGTTGCCGTGTACACAGCCATGCAGGGAGGCAACCGCGGGCTGGCACTGAAGTGGGTGCTTATCATCGTCACCTTTTCGCTGATCATACTGATTCTGATGAATTACTGTACCGCCGCAGGCTTCCGGAGGAGAAGAAATGCAACTTACGGTAGACATTGAAAAAAAAGTCGGAGCCTTCTGTCTGCATACAGCATTTGATGTGGATATGGAGCGACTGGCTTTGCTGGGAGCTTCCGGCTGCGGAAAAAGTATGACGTTAAAATGCATCGCCGGAATCGAGAAACCGGATCGGGGCAGGATCATCCTCGGAGACCGGGTGCTTTTTGATGCGGAAAAAAAGATCTGTCTTCCGGCCAGGGAAAGAAGGGTAGGTTACCTTTTCCAGGACTACGCTCTTTTTCCGAACATGACGGTACGTAAAAATGTGACCTGTGCCGCCAAGGATCCTGCTTATGCAGAGGAACTGCTGGAGCGTTTCGGTATCCGGGAGGTGGCGGAGCAGTATCCTGCGGAGCTTTCCGGAGGGCAGAGTCAGAGAACGGCTTTGGCACGCATGCTGGCGGCTAAGCCTGAGGTATTGCTAATGGATGAACCCTTTTCGGCACTGGATAATTATATGCGAACCCGTATGGAGCATGAGATCCTGGATATCATGAAGGATTTTACAGGTCCGGTGATCCTGGTTACCCATGACCGGAACGAAGCGTACCGGCTGGCAGAACGGATCGGAGTGATGGAGGCCGGCAGGCTGGCGGAGCTGCAGGAGAGAAAGGAATTCTTTGATCATCCCAGAACAGTAGCGGCTGCCCGGCTCACGGGCTGTAAGAACATTTCCCGTCTGGTCGGGAGAGGGGACGGAAGCTTTTTTGCCGAGGACTGGGGAATATCGGTGGCGGAACCCGGGGGATGCAGCCTGAAGGGCGTTCCTTATGTGGGCTTTCGGGCGCACTATTTCCGGTGGGCAGACGAGAGGATGCGGAAGGATTCCGGAAATTCAGCAGGCCAGACACCGGAACGCACATCCGGAGCAGAAAACGAAGAGAAGTATGTATCGGGAAATGCAGCAGGCCAGGTGATCTCCTGCCGGCTGCAGCGAGTAATCGAGGATACCTTCTCCGTGGTGGTCTGCTTTACCGCTGAGGGAAATACCTCTGAATCACCGGATGCCCTGCTTACCTGGGTGGTGGATAAGACACACTGGGAAAATGTGAGGGAACAGGTGTTGACGGGACATTTCTACCTGCAGCCCGATCCCGGAAAGTTGATGCTGTTGGAGGGCTGAGACAGGTCCGGGGAAGTGGTTGAAATGATAAATCCTCAGAATATAACCATGTGTCATTGTGAACAGGAGACGAAAATGACTGAACTTGTGGATGCTTACGGAAGAAAGGTGGATTATCTCAGAATCTCTCTGACGGACCGTTGCAATCTCCGTTGCAGGTACTGCATGCCGAAGGAGGGAATCGGCGGGATCGGACATGAGAGGATCCTCACATTGGAGGAAATCCTCCGGGTGGCGCGTATCCTTACGGAGATGGGAGTCCGGCGTATCCGGATCACAGGAGGCGAACCGCTGGTGCGCAGGAATGTACTGTATCTCATCCGCCAGCTGGGTACGCTCCCGGGGCAGCCGGAGCTGACTCTGACCACTAATGGAGTGTTGCTGGAGGAGGTACTTCCGGAGATCCTTGCAGCGGGACTGCACAGCATTAATATCAGTCTCGATACCCTGGACCGGGAGGTTTACCGGGAGCTTACCGGGACGGATGCGCTGGAACGCGTGCTCCGCGGAATGGAGAAGGCGCTGGAAATGGGTATGCAGGTCAAGTTGAATACCGTTCCCATCCGCGGAATCAATGAGAAGGAACTGACAGTGCTGGCCGGTCTGGCACGGGACAGAGGAATCGCGGTCCGATTTATCGAGCTGATGCCCATAGGCTGCGCGAAGGATTTAAGAGGCATCCCGGGAGAAGAGATCCTGCATATTCTGGAAGACGAATACGGCTCTGCCGAACCGGAGGGAGGAACTCCCGGAGTATCGGAACTGCAAAAGGAAGCCAGGGGGCCGGCACGGTATTATCATTTCAGAGGCTTTCAGGGAAATGTGGGATTCATTGATCCCCTTTCTCACAGCTTCTGCAGCAGCTGTAACCGTGTACGCCTTACATCGGATGGCCGTCTGAAGCTGTGCCTATATTATCCGGAGGGGCCGGATCTGCGGGAAATGCTTCGGGGAGGCTGCAGCGATGAGGAGCTGAAGCAGGCAATCACACGGGAACTGATCTACAAGCCGGAATGTCACAGCTTTATCAACCCGTCAGAGGGAAAAGATTCAAGAAATATGAACGAGATCGGAGGATAGAAAATGGGTCGGGTACGCGCGGTCTGCATCAGTGAGAAAAAGGGAACCCCGAAGAGGGATATCGGAAGAAGCCTTTTGATTAAGGATTTCGGGCTTGAAAAGGATGCCCATGCGGGAAGTCCGCGGCAGGTCAGTATGCTTGCGGCGGAGGAGGTGGAGGCATTCCGTGAGCGTTCAAAGGGAGAACTGCCCCCCGGTATCTTCGGTGAAAATCTGCTTGTGGAGGGGTTTGATCTCGCCAAATGTCCCGTGGGCACGCAGTTTCGGATCGGAGATGTACTTCTTCGCCTGACACAGATCGGAAAGCAGTGCCACAGCGGCTGTGTGATCATGCAGAAAACGGGGGAATGCATCATGCCCCGGCAGGGTGTATTTGCCGAGGTACTGCAGGGGGGCGTTGTGACCTCAGGTGACAGGATCCTGCGCCTTCCGCCGGAGCAGCGGGAGCAGGGATCGCCCTTCCGCGCGGTTATTCTTACCGCCAGTGACCGTTCCTTCCGGGGAGAGAGAAAGGATCAAAGCGGTCCGAAGATCGCAGAGCTTCTTTCTGCCGCGAAATACGAGATAGTGGGTACGGAGCTTCTCCCCGATGATGAAGAAGGCCTCATCAATGTGATGACGGAGATCTGTGATATCGAACGGCCGGATGTTCTCTTTACCACAGGAGGAACTGGTTTTTCACCCCGTGACCGGATGCCGGAAGCTACCCGGAGGATTGCGGAACGGGATGTCCCTGGCATTGCTGAAGGAATCCGGGCCTACAGTCTTACCATTACCCCCCGGGCCATGCTGTCCCGCGCCGTCAGTGTAATCCGTGGTGGTACGCTCATTGTCAATCTCCCGGGGAGTCCGAAGGCAGTTGAAGAATGCCTTACCTATCTGATGCCTGTTCTTGAACATGGTCTCGGCATTCTCCGGGGAGAAGCGGACGAATAGAGACAGAAGTTTTCAATGTTATAATTGTGAAAAGGATTGTCACTCATTACTCTGATGTGATACAATGTAATAGACTATAAGGGCAACAGAAAAACTCATTTTGTATAATTGTTTTGGGGAAGTACATGGGTGTCAGCCATAAACAATATGTTGCATATCTTACAGAACTGATCCTCCTCACGCATAGTGAAGAATATGACCGTGAGGCTTATTTGGTGTGGGTAAAAAGTGTCTGCCGGGATTACCGGATCGCCAAGGCGGTTACGGAATTCTATCCGACCCCTATGATGCGGCGGAATGGGCAGGGGGAGATCTTCTGTGATGTCGATAACGGAAAAGGCGTGAAGATCCTGTTAAGGATCGAACTCATGACCAAAACAAAGTCTACCATTATCGGAACCCTTTATACAGAGGAGGAGGACGAGGAAAGAACAGAGGAGGAGAAGAAGCAACTGGATATCTTTCTCCGTCTGATCATCGGTTTCGTAGCCCGGCGGCGTCTGATTCGCACGCTGCAGGAATTTGGCTTTGAGGATGAAACCGGTTTCCCAAATTACCGTGCCTTATCCCGTTACCTTGACATTGCCAATGTGGAAAATACTTTGGGCGGAAAAGTCGCCTTTCATATGGATCTGCATAATTTCACCATGGTCAATCAGGAGATCGGCCGGAAGAACGGTGATATTGTCATGCGTACATTTTTTAATATGGTTAAGGATGTCATTGGCGATACAGGGATTCTGATCCGGCTGGGTGGAGACAAGTTTGTGGGTATCTTTGACCGGAAGGTAAAGAGACAGGTATTTGAGCTCCTGTCCGGAACCTTGGTTCCCTATGACAAAGCAGAGGATAAGAAGATTCTGGTTCAGGCGGCTGTCGGTGTGTACATGCTTCCGAATCCTTTTACGATGAATGTTTACGGGGACATCATGGATAAGATCATGATGGCAAGTATGGCGGCAAAGCAGCAGACGGAGGGCACCATCGTCATTTATGATGACCGGATGAAGAATGAGCGGAATCGCACGAAGAAGGTTCAGACTGATTTCCGGAGTGCACTGGTAAATGAGGAATTTCAGGTCTATTATCAGCCAAAGGTAGATATTGAGACACGAAAGCTCAGCGGAGCGGAAGCACTCTGTCGCTGGCTGAAAAATGGAAAGATTGTTCCTCCGCTGGATTTTATTCCGATCCTTGAGATCAATACGGATATCTGCGATCTGGACTTTTATATGCTGGACCATGTGTGCCGTCATATCCGACGTTGGCTGGATGAGGGACGGGATGTGGTGCGGATCTCGGTGAATTTCTCCCGGAAGCATTTGATGGATGTGGATCTTCTGGAACATATCCTGGAGGTGGTCGATCGAAACAAGGTTCCGCATGAATATATCGAAATCGAGCTGACGGAGACCACAACAGATGTTCAGTTCCGCGACCTGAAACGGATCGTAAGCGGCTTGCAGGAGCAGGGAATCTGGACCGCAGTCGATGATTTCGGTATGGGTTATTCGTCCCTGAACCTGATCCGCGATATCCCGTGGAATGTGCTAAAGGTGGATAAGAATTTTGTTCCCAAGAACGCGGAGGATACAGGCAATATTACAAATGTGATGTTCCGGCATGTGATCTCTCTGGCTCAGGACATAGGGCTGGAGTGCGTGATCGAAGGAGTGGAGACCGTAGACCAGCTGGAGGTCTTAAGAGAGAATAACTGTAATATCGTGCAGGGTTATTTCTTCGACCGCCCGCTTCCTTTGGAAGAGTTTGAGCAAAGACTGGATGAGAAGTACTATCCGGAATAGAAACAGAATCATTTGAGAATCCAGAAAAGCCCCGGCCACCGGGGCTTTTCTTAAATAAGCGATTACAATTCTCCTTGTGTTAATGGAAAACTGGTGCTATAATTTGGAAGACTTTGACATTTTTGCCCTTACCCATAGAGGCAAATTATCAGAAAATCCGGCACGTTTATCATTTATATGCCATGAAACTACAGGCTTTGTGCGGGATCATCATCAGAAAGCAGGGAGTATATGTATAAGATCATTCAAAAAAAATCGCTTAATCCCACAGTTACGCTGATGGAGGTTGAGGCCCCCCTTGTTGCCCGGAAATGTGAACCGGGTCAGTTTATCATTCTGCGCGCAAAGGAAGACAGTGAGCGGATTCCCCTTACCATTGCAGGCTATGACAGGGCGAAGGGAACCATTACCATTATCTTCCAGATCGTCGGCGGAAGTACCGAGATCCTGAATTCCCTTTCGGAGGGTGATTCTATTCAGGATTTTGTAGGGCCGCTGGGAAAGGCTACAGAGACCGAGGGTCTGAAGAAGGTTGCGGTCGTCGGCGGCGGCGTGGGATGTGCCATTGCCTATCCGGTGGCAAAGAAGCTGCATGATATCGGCTGCGAAGTACATTCCATCGTCGGTTTCCGGAGTGAGGATCTGATCATTCTGGAGGATGAGTTCCGGGCAGCCAGTGACAGATATGTACTGATGACGGACGACGGATCCAAGGGTGAGAAGGGACTTGTCACAGCGGCGCTGGAGAAGCTGATCACGGATGGTGAGCAGTACGACCAGGTGATCGCCATCGGACCGCTGATCATGATGAAATTTGTGGTTGCCGTGACAAAGAAATACAATGTGAAAACGGTTGTCAGCATGAATCCCATCATGGTTGACGGTACAGGTATGTGCGGCGGCTGCCGGCTTACCGTGGGTGGCAAGACGAGATTTGCCTGCGTGGACGGACCGGATTTTGACGGCTTTGAAGTGGATTTTGATGAGGCTATGGCGAGAGGCGCTTCCTATCGTCCTTTCGAGCAGAAGGCCAGAGAAGAAGCCTGCAACCTTCTTAAACTGAAGCCATAAAGAACCGTCGGACATGTCTCGTATGACAGCTGACAAAACAGTACTTATGCAGGACGATACCATGCATCAAAGGGCGCGAGGCGCCGGGAGATGCGGTAGGGAGTTAATGAAATAATTCAGATATAGAGGAGTAACAAGAAATGCCCAACATGTCCATGGTTAAGAACCCCATGCCCACTCAGGAGCCGGAGGTTCGGAATAAGAATTTTAATGAGGTTGCCCTTGGTTATACCGAGGAACAGGCCATTGATGAGGCAAAGCGCTGTCTCAACTGCAAGCATAAGCCCTGCACAGGAGGCTGTCCGGTTCAGATCGACATTCCGGCCTTCATAGCCCGTGTAGCGGAAGGTGATTTTGAGGGAGCTTATGAGATCATCACCCGTTCCAGCTCGCTGCCTGCGATCTGCGGTCGTGTATGTCCTCAGGAGTCCCAGTGTGAGAAATACTGCGTTCGCGGTATTAAAGGCGAACCCGTTGCCATCGGACGTTTGGAGCGTTTTGTGGCTGATTGGCACATGGCCAACAGCAAGGAAGCTCCGGTAAAGCCCGAACCCAACGGACATAAGGTAGCCGTGATCGGCTCCGGTCCCTCCGGTCTTGCGTGCGCAGGCGATCTGGCAAAAAAAGGCTATGACGTGACCATTTATGAGGCTCTTCATGTAGCCGGCGGCGTACTGGCTTACGGTATTCCCGAGTTCCGTCTTCCCAAGGCTATCGTTCAGAAGGAAATCGACGGATTGAAGGCGCTGGGCGTTAAGGTTGAAACAAATGTGGTGATCGGCAAGACCATTTCCATCGATGAGCTCTTCGATGAATTCGGCTATGAATCCGTATTTATCGGCTCCGGTGCCGGTCTGCCCCGTTTTATGAATATCCCCGGAGAGAATCTGAACGGTGTTTATTCCGCGAATGAGTTTTTGACCCGGATCAATCTGATGAAGGCATACAGGGATGATTCCAAGACTCCCATCAAGCACCCGCAGAGTACGGTGGTAGTGGGAGGAGGAAATGTGGCTATGGACGCAGCCCGTTCGGCTAAGCGCCTTGGCTCTGACGTGACTATCGTTTACCGAAGGACCAAGGCGGAGCTACCCGCCCGTGCGGAAGAGGTGGAGCATGCAGAGGAGGAGGGCATCAAGTTCGCTTTCCTGCATAATCCCGTAGAGGTTTTGGGGGAGAACGGATGGGTATCGGCTGTAAAATGTCAGGTTATGGAGCTTTCCGATCCGGATGAGTCCGGGCGCAGAAAGCCGGTGCCGGTGGAAGGACAGTTCATTACCGTTCCCTGTGACTGCATGATCATGTCTATCGGAACGTCCCCCAACCCGCTGATCAAGTCCACTACCGAGGGCCTGGAGACGCAGAAGTGGGGTGGTATCGTTGCGGATGAAAAAACAGGACTTACCTCCCGCAAGAGTGTATATGCCGGCGGCGATGCCGTTACCGGAGCTGCTACAGTTATTCTGGCCATGGGTGCGGGAAAGGCAGCGGCAGCAGGCATTGACGCAGAGCTGATGGGATGATCATTTTCATCCGACTGCTCATGATAAGAAGAGTCAGGGGATAGTTTCTGCCGGCGAAGCCGGAGCAGGGATATCCGATCAGGAACCGGTTTATGGATGAATCTCAAAAGACAACTCAAAGCGTGTTAAAGGCCTCCACCATTATGGCAATCTCCAATCTGGTGGCAAGCGTGTTGGGCTTTGCCCGAAACATCATCATTTCCAGTCTTTTTGGTATGGGAATGGAAAATGATGCCTATATCTCGGCTTTTACGATTCCGGATTTTATTTATACGATCCTTGTAGGCGGTGCGTTAAGTACCGCCTTTATCCCTATTTTCAGCGTTTATATCGCGAAGGGTGAGAAGGAAGAAGGACTCCGGATGGGGAACACGGTTCTGAATCTGGTGGCGATCCTGGCTATGGCGTTCTGTCTCCTCGGTGAGATTTTCACACCCTGGCTGGTGGATACTTT
Source organism: Eubacterium sp. (assembly GCA_017541035.1). Classification (GTDB taxonomy): domain Bacteria; phylum Bacillota; class Clostridia; order Lachnospirales; family Lachnospiraceae; genus Eubacterium_Q. The sequence goes on from JAFXZW010000023.1 coordinate 22,218, forward strand.
TATGCAGTTTAAAGGAGAAGCTTTTGATCTCACGGTGAAGCTGACGCGGATCATGTTCTTCCAGTGCTTCTTCATGTGTCTCACCGGCGTATGTATGGGTATCATGCAATCCTACAAAAATTTCGTGCCGTCGGCACTGGGCTCAATCTATTATAATGTAGCTATCGTCGGCTTCGGCGTTCTGCTTTCTCAGGTTTTCGGCCTCGGCATCGCAGGTTTCTCCATCAGTGTCGTGATCGGAGCCATGGCGAATCTTGCGGCACATATCCGTCCGATGAGAAAAGCGGGCTTCGCTTATCAACCTGTGATCGACATGCATCAGGACGGTATCCACAAATTCTTCCGGATGCTGGGTCCCGTACTTCTGGGACTGTCCGTCAATCACATCAACCTTCTGGTAAATCAGTATTTCGCATCGGGACTGGGAGCCAGTACGGTATCCTCCATGAAAAATGCCCAGAGTATCAGTCAGCTTCCGGTACTGATCTTTGGATCCACCATTTCCCTGTCCATTTTTCCCACCATGTCCGAGCATTTTGCTACGGGGCAAAGAGAGGAATATAAGAAGGATTTCTCCATGTCCTTCCGGACCGTGTTCTTCCTGACGGTTCCTGCTGCGCTGGGCATCGTGGCGCTTCGGACGCCGCTGATCCGGGCCATGTATCAGCAGGGTAAATTCCGGCCGGAGGATATCGGTGCCATGGCGGTTTTCATGCTGCTTTATTCCATCGGTACCATCGGATACTCCGAACAGCTGGTGTTGAACCGGGCCTTTTACTCCCTCAGGGATACGAAGACTCCCATGCTGATCAATGTGGTCTGTCTTCTTCTGAATGTCGTGATGAGTATGGTTTTCGTCCGGATCTGGGATGCAAACGGGCTTGCTCTTGCTTATTCCGGCGCGGGTATAGCAAGCATGTTGATCCTTTCTTACTACCTTCGTAAGAAGGCGGGCAAACTGCGGGGACGGGAGATACTCATTTCGGCCGGAAAGACACTGGTGGCCAGCGTGGGCATGTTCATCGTTCTAATGCTGGGAGCGAGGCTTCTGGAACAGCTGTTTCCTTTGGAAAGAAAGATCTTCCAGCTGTTGGAGGTAGGAATCCTCTTTGTGGTGGGCGTAGCCGTATTCTTCGTGATCGCGATTCTTCTCCGTATGAGGGAGGTAGAAGCGGTGAAGAGCATTTTCATGAGGAAATTCAAGAAGTAAAGTTTAATTTGCTGAGTTAATCAGATCCTTCACCCCCTCCGGGTTCGGGATGACAATGTCATTCCGAGCCGTAGGGCAAGCGCTTTGCGCGCAGCCTTCGTGCGAAGAATCCAGGAAACCGGAAAAGGAGGAATCCTTTATGTATGAAATGTTATCCCAACTGATCCTCTATCATCAACTGGAGCAGGATTCCATCCTGCGAACCTTCGCCGAAGTCTGCGATGCCGCAGCAGGTGAGGCTGCTGTAACCCCGGAACGCCGCCGGGAGCTGGTGGATCAGCTGAATGCAGGCGTGCGGGAGCTGCTCCTTGTAGCCACCTCCTATGGTTTTAATAAGAATCTCTGGCGGGATTACCTTACCTTTCTGATCCTGACAGATGAGAATTCCTTCTCCCTTACGGCCGAGAAGCAGGAAATGGGAGAAGGCAGTGTGAAGCATTTTGCAGGACAGGATATGGAAATGTTCTGCCGTCTGTTCACCTATGATTTTTCTGCAGTGGAAAGCGCGCTGGGAACGGACTGCTTTTCCGTAATCACAAACTATAAAGCCGTTCCGAAGCGGGCACAGAATTTCAATCGCAATGTAAGCCGTCTGGTGCGGGAAACCAGTGACCGCATCGCCGGAGTGCTGGAGGAAAAGGGACTCGTTGCCGGAAGCGGTGAACGTACGGAGGTGGCGGATGAGAAAATACGATCCGCAGCCGGAAAGCTGCTGGAGATCATTTCCGAATTCTATCTGACCTATGGTGTGGGAATGTTCGGCCTGAACCGTGCTTTCCGGATACAGGAGCTGCCGGCTTTTTCCGGGCCGGAAAGCATGCGCATAAACCACTTACCGGTCAGGGGATCGGAGGGGGCAGGAGGAAGGATTATCTTTACGCCGATCAATAACACGGAAGAGGTACGGCTGTCGGATCTCGTCGGCTATGAAGTACAGAAACAGAAGCTGCGGGAGAATACCGAAGCCTTTCTGCGGGGCTTCCGTGCAAATAACTGTCTGCTCTACGGCGATGCAGGAACCGGAAAGTCCACCAGTATCAAGGCACTTCTCACCGAATACTACGATCAGGGATTGCGGATGATCCAGCTTTACAAGCATCAGATGCAGAGCCTTTCCGCGGTGATCGGTGAGATCAAACACCGGAATTATAAGTTTATCATATACATGGATGACCTGTCCTTTGAGGATTTTGAGGTGGAATACAAATACCTGAAGGCAGTGATTGAGGGTGGACTGGAAAACCGGCCGGACAATGTACTGATCTACGCCACATCCAACCGGCGTCATCTTATTAAGGAGACCTGGAATGACACTGCGGATGTGGATCTGGAGAAGCACCGGGGTGACACGCTGCAGGAGAAGCTCTCTCTGGTGGATCGCTTCGGAATCACCATTCCCTACATGAAGCCCGGCAGGAAGGAGTATGAAGAGATCGTGCGGGAGCTGGTGAAGCGTGACGGCAGGATCTCCCTCAGTGAGGAAGAGGTTATGAAGCGTGCCCAGAGCTGGGAAGTGGCCCACGGCGGTTTCTCCGGCCGCGTTGCCCGTCAGTTCGTGGATGACCTGGCAGGCAGGATCTGAACAGAAATTTCATGTACTGAATGGAACGGATCTGGAAGGAGCATTTTGTGACAAAGAAAGAACGTGCCCGTCTGGTGACAGAGGCATTGAATCGTGAATATGGAACGGAAATGATCACTTACCTGCATTATGAGACGTCCTGGCAACTGCTCTTTGCTACCATCCTTTCCGCCCAATGCACGGACGCACGGGTGAATATGGTGACAAAGGATCTTTTTCAAAAATATCCTACGGTAGAGGATATTGCAAATGCAGAGCTTTCTGAGCTGGAGAAGGATATTTACTCTACTGGTTTTTATAAGAACAAGGCAAAGAATCTGAAAGCCTGCGCGGCAACGCTTCTGGAGCAGTACGGAGGGGAGGTTCCGCATTCCATCGAGGAACTAACAGCTCTCCCGGGGGTGGGGAGGAAGACGGCAAATGTGGTCCGCGGAAATTGCTTTCATGAGCCATCCATTGTGGTGGATACCCATGTAAAAAGGGTTTCCCGTCTGCTGGGACTTACGAAGGAGACCGATCCCACGAAGGTGGAATTTGATCTGATGAAAATACTTCCGAAGGATCAATGGATCCTTTATAACGTCCAGATCATTGCCGTTGGCCGAACCTGGTGCATTTCCGGCCGGCCGAAATGCAGCAAGTGCATTCTGAGAGATGTATGTGCATTCGCGGAAAAAGAGATCCGGCAGGAGGACCGAGTCTAAAAGGATGTGTGAGCAGCCGCGGGAGAGATAAGGAACGAAAAAAAGGAGCAGTCAGATTTTCAGCGCTGACTGTGAAGAGAGTGAGAAATGAATTGACATTCGCTCGAGAAACGTGTAGAACATTATAAGATAGGATTCGTTTACCCTTACAGATATGGAAAGGACACATTATGGTTGATTTCAGCAAGAGAAAGAAGAAAAGTACCAGGATCATTGCGGCCGTTATCTGCGCACTTCTGGTAGGCGGTATGGTGATCGGTCTTCTGGTAAGCTTTTAACCGACAGAAAGAAGGATGAAAATGATAACAAAAAGGAGACTTGCCGCGGCGGCATTTCTTCTCAGTCTGGCCCTTCTCTTCATGGTTCTTCCCGCAAAAGCGGCGGAGAGTAAGATCCATGAGGGGATCACCATTGATGATATCAATGTGAGCGGACTTACGGAAGAGGAGGCGCGGAAAGTTCTTACAGAGCAGGAGGACCGGCTTCGGGAACTTCCGATCACACTGACCAGCAGCTATGGGGATGTGGAAACGACCCTTGGCGAGCTGGGTTATTTTAGTGATGTAGATGCGGCTGTCCGGAAAGCTGTCGGTTTCGGCAATACCGGAAATATTCTGAAGCGATACAAGGAACTGTATCAGGATACCACGCCCCGGTCACTGGAGCTTCGCCGGAGTATCAGCAAGGACGTGGTCCGTGATCTGATCGATGAGAAACTGGCTCGTGAACTGTCCGGTTCTTCGGAGATCCAGCTGGTTAAGAAAAGTGAAACAAAGGTTGCTCTGGTGCCGGAGAAGTCCGGTTTCCAGGTGGATACGGATGCCACGGAAGCATCGATCCGTATGATCCTCAATAATGACTGGGATCATGAAGCTTTTAGTGTGCCCATTTCCCTGGTGGACGATGCGGATGCAGAGAGGCTGGAGGCTCTGAGCCATGTTACGGATCTGCTGGGAACCTATACTACCAAGTTCAGTAAATATGCCGCAGAGCGGAATCAGAACATTGCCCGGGCAGCAGAGTTGATGAACGGAAAGATCGTTTATCCGGGCGAGAAGGTGTCAACCTATTACACCATTGACCCCATTACCCCGGCCAACGGCTACGCTATGGCGGGTGTCTTCCAGAATAACAAGGTGGTTCAGGGAATCGGCGGAGGGGTCTGCCAGATGTCTTCCACGCTCTACAACGCTCTGCTCTGGGCAGAGGTGGAGATCGTAAAAAGAGATTACCATGGTCTTCCGGTATCCTATGTACCGCTTTCCTATGATGCGACCATGGCCGGCGGTTATCTGGATCTGATCTTCCGGAATAACCTGGATTACCCCATTTACATCGAGGTTGACTGCAATACAAATGCAGGCTATATCACCTGTAACATTTACGGGGAAGAATACAGGGATCCGAACCGTACCATCAAGTTCGAGAATAAGATCATAGAGAAGATTGAGATCCCCGAAGAGGTGGAAGTGGAAGAGGATCCTGAAATGGCACCCGGAACGGAGGAGGTTGTCTCCAACGGTTCTGTGGGATATAAGACAGAGCTTTGGAAATATGTATATTACAACGGTGAGCTTCAGGATGAGGTAAAGATTAATTCAAGCAAGTATAGTGCGACACCGAAGCAGATAAAGAAGGGACCCGGAGAGCCTACGGAGGAGCCTACGGAAGAACCGACGGAGGAGCCTACGGAGGAACCCACAGATGAACCGACGGAGGAGCCTACGGAGGAACCCACAGACGAACCGACGGAGGAGCCGACGGACGAACCGACGGACGAACCGACGGAAGAACCCACAGACGAGCCGAGCGAGGAACCGACGGATGCACCTTCCGAGGAGCCCTCGGATGAACCGGCAGATCAGACGACACCGGATGAGGTGTAATGTGGAATATCGTGAAAAAGCTTTTGAGAAGGATAGATCCTATTTTCGACCTGTCGGCGGGAGAATGCTTGAGAAAAGCGTGCTGAAGCATGTGAAACGCAGACCCGAAGGGATTTGGGAGGGGGCCGCAGTCGGTTTTGATGCAGCCGCCTTTCAGGGTAAAGAAGAAATGATCCTTCAGGCCAGCGGTGTGGCAACCACCGGATGGTTTCCGGATGGGGCATCCGTTACGGCTGAGGAAGCTGCCTTCCTGATCGCGGAGAACCAGATGGCTGCCGGAGGGGCAGTACCGTTCACGATGCAGATCTTTCTAACCATGGGAAAGGACTATCCCGAAGAGAAGCTACGGAGTCTGATGCAGCATCTGAGCACCCTTGCCACAGAAAAAAAATGTCCCGTTGCCGGAGGAAATACCGTATATTTCGGAGAGGGTGAGGATTGTCTGGTCCAGATCCTGATGACCGGAGCGCCGGAAAAGTATGACCGGTATGTGAATCATTCAAAAGAGCGTCCCGGAAAACCGGGAGACAGTGTGTACTTCGTCGGTGAGGTCGGCAGTCTTGGAGCGGAGCTTCTGACCGCCGCTTACAACGAACGGCTGAAGGAACATTTTTCGGAAAGTTATCTGCGGGAAATGCATTACTCAAAGGAGGCTTTTTCCATCCGGAGCCGGGCAGAACAGTCCTACGGAGCGGGAGCCGTCTTTTTGCATGATGTATCCTACGGAGGGGTATATACGGCGTTATATCAGTTGGCCGAGGCTGCGGGGACAGGCATTTCCGTGCGTCATGAGGGATTGAGGATCCGCCAGAGTGTGATCGAATTGAGTGAAACCCTGAATATAAGTCCCTATCTGTTACTTGGTACAGGTGCTTTTCTGGCGGTGGTTCCCACAGACAGGGAAGAGGACTGGAAAGACAGGATGACGGAGGCCGGAATATCGGTTAGTTTTGCAGCAACCCTCACGAAGGAAAAGGCAAGGGTTGTCCGGGCGGATCATTTTTCCATGGAGAGATACCTGAACCTGCCGGACGGGGACGCCCTGACGGAAACCTGCTTTACGAAATGATGGGATGATTTGGGATGATGTTTCCACTGATGCCATGCATCCGGAGCGCAGGCAATTCGTATGCGATTACCATGTTTTTCATGGAGTGCTGAGAAGGAATGAAAAAAAGGGAAGTCATATGTCATTTCCCGCAAAAGAAGGAAAAAAGGAGAATCACTATGACGGATAGTTTGAAGGAAGAAATCCTGCAGATTCTGGAAAAGAACAGCCGCCTTACGCCGGCTGATGTAGCTGCCATGATCGGGGCGGGAGAAGAAGAAACCGCAGCAGCGATCCAGGCTCTTGAAAAGGACAAGGTAATCTGCGGCTACCGTACCGTAGTAAACTGGGAAAAGACACGGGAGGAAAGGGTGACGGCACAGATCGGCGTGAAGATTGCTCCGGTTCGCGGAGAGGGTTTCGACCGCATTGCCGCACGTTTCAGCCGTTTTGAAGAGGTGGACTCGGTCTATCTGATGTCCGGTTCCTCCTATGACCTGATTCTCACCATTGGCGGAGAATCCATGAAGGAGATCGCACATTTTGTCTATGACAAGATCGCTCCCATGGAGACCGTGGTTTCCACCTCCACTTACTTTGTACTCCGGAAATATAAGGATCACGGAGTTATATTTGACGAAGAAAAAGCCGCAGACGAACGGATCCAGATTATGCCTTAGGAGCATGTGTGCCATGAGACGATAGCGCCCCGGAATACCCGGTATGGCCGGGTGATGGATTATCGAACATCATTCGTGGCAGGTAAAAAGATCAGTTTGGGAGGAAATACCGATGAAACCGTTAAATCAAACCGTTTTGGATATGAAGCCTTCGGGCATCCGGAAGTTTTTTGATATTGTAAGTGAGATGCCCAATGCGATTTCCCTGGGTGTTGGCGAACCGGATTTTGATACGCCCTGGCACATTACCGATGAAGGAATCTATACGCTGGAAAAGGGAAGAACCTTCTATACCTCCAACTCCGGTCTGATGGAGCTTCGTCAGGAGATCAGCGCCTGGTATGCAAGAAAATACGGGGTACATAAAGATCCTGCCACGGAGGTTCTGATCACCGTGGGCGGAAGCGAAGGAATCGATCTGGCCCTGCGCGCACTGCTTTCCCGGGGAGACGAGGTGATCGTTCCCGAACCCTGCTACGTCAGTTACGTGCCCTGTGTGGCGCTGGCAGGCGGTGTGCCGGTGACCATTTCCCTGAAGAATGAGAATCGTTTTAAGCTGACGGCGGAGGAACTGGAGGCTGCCATTACGGACAGGACAAAGGCGCTGGTGCTGTCCTTCCCGAATAATCCGACCGGAGCCATAATGACAAAGGAGGATCTGCTTCCCATTGCGGAGCTTGCGATCAAACATGATCTGTATGTCATTTCCGATGAAATCTACTCCGAGCTAACCTACGGAAAGCATCCTCATGCTTCTATTGGTGCTCTTCCGGGCATGGAGGAACGAACGATCGTGATCAACGGTTTCTCCAAAGCCTATGCCATGACAGGCTGGCGCCTCGGTTATGCGTTGGCTCCGCAGGTGATCGCGAAGGAAATGACGAAGATTCACCAGTTCTGTATCATGTGTGCCCCTACCACCAGTCAGTATGCGGCTGTGGAGGCCATTAAGAATGGGGACAAGGATATCGCGAAAATGCGGGAATCCTATGATATGCGCAGACGTTTTCTTCTTAAGCAGTTTGAGATCATGGGTCTTTCCTGCTTCGAGCCGGAGGGAGCTTTCTACATGTTCCCCTGCATCAAGGATCTGGGCATGAGCTCAGATGAGTTTGCTACCACACTGCTTCGTGAGGAGGAGCTGGCGGTCGTACCCGGTTCGGCATTCGGTGACTGCGGGGAAGGTTTCCTGCGGATCTCCTACGCGTATTCCATTGATGAATTACGGGAGGCCATGGATCGTCTCTCCCGTTTTATACGGAAGAAAAAACAAGGTTAAGGAATTTCTGATGATCAACATAGTGCTTTACGAGCCGGAAATGCCTGAAAATACGGGAAATATCGGACGGACCTGTGTCATTACCGGCAGCCGTCTGCATCTCATCGAACCTTTGGGATTCCAGCTGACAGATAAGAAAAGAAAAAGAGCCGGTCTCGATTACTGGGACCGGCTCGATGTGACTCGTTACGCCGATTACACAGATTTCTGTACCCGGAATCCCGGGATACAGATGTATTTTGCCACCACCAAAGCCCGGCAGCGGTACACGGATATCGCATATCCGGAGGATGTGTGGCTGATGTTCGGAAAGGAGAGTGCCGGTATTCCGGAGGAAATCCTTGTGGAACATCCGGAGCATTGCATCCGCATACCCATGCTGCCGGAAGAAAGGTCACTCAACCTGGCGAATTCCGTGGCCATAGTTCTCTATGAGGTACTGCGTCAGCAGGACTTCCCCGGGTTGGAATCGGAGGGGAATCTGCACAGGCTTACCTGGTAGACGGACTGCTACCCTCAGGAGCGAAGCAACTGAAGAATCCGGGAACAGATCCTTTGAACGAGGTGACATGGTACTCTGAATGAAGCCACGGAAGAATCCTGACAAAAGACGAAAGGAACGAAAATGAACAAGCGAACCTTAAGGGTTTTGGAATTTGAAAAGATCCTGACGGAGCTCTCCGGCTATGCCGTATCCGAGGGAGCAAAGAGGCGGTGTCTGAAGATCACCCCACGCCGGGATATCGAAGAAATAAAACAGCTGCAAAAGGAAACCCGTGATGCTGTACTCCGGATCGAAATGCATGGACAACCGGGTTTTTCGGGACTCCGTCCCCTGCAGGAGGCGTTCCGCCTTCTGGCCCTGGGTTCCTCTCTTTCCGCAGTGGAGCTCCTGGATATCGCCTCTTTACTGGAGACGGCGGAACAGAATGCAGCCTATGAAAAAAGGCGTGAGGATGCGGAACCCGACAGTCTGACGGACCGTTTTTCCTCCCTTCTTCCCGTGCGGGATGTGTCCGGGGAGATCCGCCGTTGCCTGCTTTCCGAAGAGGAAGTGGCGGACGATGCGTCCTCGAATCTGAAACGCATCCGGCGGGAAATTCTTACCGCAAATGCGGAAATGCGTCAGCAGCTGGAGAAGATCATGAAGAGAGAAGGGGACCGGGGTACTCTTCAGGATGTGCTGATCACCATGCGTGGCGGACGGTACTGCCTTCCGGTAAAGGCGGAATATCGCGCGAAATTCCCCGGCATGATCCATGACCAGTCCCAGACAGGAAGTACAGTCTTCATCGAGCCGATGGAGGTTGTGAATCTGAACAACCGGATCAAGGAGCTGGAGGCGGAGGAGAGACTGGAGATCGAAGCAATCCTGGCAGATCTCTCCAAGATGGCGGGGAGCGTGCTGGATGAGCTGAAGACGGATCAAACCATACTTACGGAATTGGATTTTATTTTTGCCAAGGCAAAATATGCAAAGAAACAAAATGCAGCAGAGCCTGTTTTAAACAGTGAGGGGATTGTCGATCTTCGCCGTGCCCGCCATCCCATGCTGGATCCCGCTACGGCGGTGCCTGTGGATATCCGGTTGGGAGATGAATACACCCTGCTTATCATCACCGGGCCAAATACCGGCGGAAAGACCGTTGCGCTGAAGACACTTGGCCTTCTTACGCTGATGGGACAGGCAGGTCTGCACATTCCCGCGGAATACGGTTCCCGGATCGCTGTTTTTCAGGATGTTTTTGCGGATATCGGAGATGAGCAGAGTATCGAGCAGAATCTGTCTACATTTTCCTCGCATATGAGCAACATCGTTTATATTACGGAGCATGCGGGTTCCGAGACACTGTGCCTTTTTGATGAGCCCGGCGGCGGTACGGATCCTGTGGAGGGCGCGGCTCTTGCAGTTGCCATTCTTTCGGATCTGATGAACCGCGGTGCGCGGGTTATGGCGACTACACATTATACCGAGCTGAAGACCTTTGCACTTTCCAGGGAGGGCGTTGAAAATGCATCCTGTGAGTTCGATGTCACATCCCTGCGTCCCACCTACCGTCTTATGATCGGTATTCCCGGCAGCTCCAATGCGTTTGCCATTTCGAAAAGACTGGGGCTTTCCGATGAGATCATTTCCGCGGCAAGAGCTGAAATCGATCAGGATGCGGTGCGAATGGACAGTATTCTGACCCGCCTGGAGGAAACCCAGAAGGTTATGGAAAGCGAACGGGAGGATGCGGAACGCTACCGGAAGGAAGCGGAGATCCTGCGGAAACGTCTTGCTGAAAAAGAAAAGAACCTGGCCGAAAAAAAGGAAGAGATTCTGAAGAAAGCCCGGGAAGAAGCCAGGGAACTGGTGGAGGAGGCAAAGGAGACCGCGGATGAAGCGATCCGGGAATACCAGAAGTGGCTGAAGAACCCGGCAGCGGCCGATGCCCGGCGGATGGAGGAAGAACGTGCCAAGCTGCGGAAGAAGAAGGAGAAGCTGACGGATCCCCAGGAGAAAAAGGTGCTCCGGTCCGGTCAGAAGCAGGGAGATTTTCACCTGGGTGACCGTGTGAAGGTGCTGAGTCTGAACACGGAAGGACATGTAACAGCGCTGGCCGATTCCAAAGGCCTGATCACTGTGGAGATCGGAATCATCAGCTCCCGTTTCCCTGCTTCAGATCTTGTGATCCTTCAGGAAGAAACCGTGACCGGCCCCAAGGTACAGGCTGCCCGTGGCGGCCATATTCAGAAGGCGATGAACTTCTCTCCGGAGCTGAACCTTCTGGGAATGACCGTGGATGAAGCCGTGATGGAGCTGGATAAATTCCTGGATGATGCGCTCCTTGCTCATGCCACCTCCGTCCGTATCGTTCACGGAAAGGGCACAGGTGCGCTTCGCAAGGGAGTTCATGAGCATTTACGCAAGCTTAGATACGTGAAGGAATTCCGCCTTGGTGAGTTCGGTGAAGGAGATGCGGGAGTAACGGTCGTTAAATTATGATCAGTGACCGGGATGCGGCGTGTGGAATCAGGATATAGTTGGATTATCCGGGGTATTGTGATACAATAAGTGATATGCCTCGCAAAAGAATGATGCAACGAGGATAGCCTTTTTACTGCGCCCCACGAAAGGAGAAGGATATGGGCAAGCCCAAGATTCTGATTGTCGACGATGATGAAAATATCGCTGAATTGATTTCACTTTATTTGAACAAGGAGTGTTTTGACACCAAGACCGCACCGGATGGGGAGACCGCACTGAAGCTTGTGGAAAGCTATGATCCGGACCTGATCCTTTTGGATCTCATGCTCCCGGGTATGGATGGTTACGAGGTTTGCCAGCAGATCCGTCGGACCCGCCAGACTCCCATTATCATGCTGTCTGCTAAAGGTGAGGTATTCGATAAGGTTTTGGGCCTGAAAATGGGTGCCGATGACTACATCATCAAACCCTTTGATTCCAACGAGATGGTGGCCCGGGTGCAGGCTGTTCTGCGTCGAACACAGCGCGTGGAGGAGACTCCGGTTGCTGCTTCCGTCTCCTCTGACCGGAAGGGCGAATTTGTAGAATACGATCAGCTGATCGTTAACATTTCCAACTACACCGTGACCTTTAAGGGTAAAAATGTGGATATGCCTCCGAAGGAGCTGGAGCTGCTTTATTTCCTGGCCAGCCAGCCGAATCAGGTATTTACCCGTGAGCAGCTCCTGAACCAGCTTTGGGGCTATGATTTCATGGGTGATACCCGTACCGTTGATGTGCACATCAAACGTCTCCGTGAGAAACTGGAGGGAGACTTCTCCTGGTCCATTGCCACGGTATGGCGTGTAGGGTATAAATTCGAGGTAAGATAGTATGCAGCATTCCATTCTGGACCGGATCTATATCGCATTCCTGGCGATTCTGATCGTCAGCTTCGGCATACTGATTGTTTTCACATCCATGATGACCCGAAGGTCTTTGATCGCGGAGAAGACGGAGACGCTGTCCAATGAGGCATCTTTGATCGCACAACAGACCATTCTCGGTTATCTTACCGGACGTTACTCGGAGCAGGATCTGGTGAGTCTCTTTGATTACTATTCAAGCTCTTTAAATGCGGACGTCTGGTATGTGGATGAGTACGGTCGTGTCGTGGCTACCTCTCAGGCCTCGCAGGAAGAGAATGAGGAAGATGGCTCAGAACGGACAAAAGTGCAAAAGAAGCCGGAGTTGGACATCCCATACAACATTTACCAACTGGCCCCGGACTATAATATCACCACCTCCCATTCCGAGATCGGCGATTTTTACGGCCTTTATCCACAGGAGATGATCTCCGTCAGCATGCCGGTGCATGTGGATATTCTGGACGGAAACCGGCAGATAACCCGGACGGTATCCCACGGCTCCATCATCATTCTGGCAACAGCTTCCCAGATCAATGAACAGCTGCGAAACATTTTCAGTATCGTGCTGATTCCGTGTCTGGTCATCATTGTTATCGCCTTTATCTTCCTGGCCGTGGTTTCCAGAAAGGTGCTTACGCCTGTAAAGAGGCTTTCACAGGTGGCAAATGAATATTCCAAGGGGAATCTGGAGGTTCGGACCGGCATCACTTCTCAGGATGAGATCGGTGATCTGGCTGAATCCATGGAGTATATGGCGGACGAGCTGTCGAAGCTGGAGGATTACCGGAGAGACTTCGTGTCGAATATCTCCCATGATTTCCGTTCGCCCCTGACATCCATCAAGGGCTATGTGGAAGCCATGAAGGACGGAACCATTCCTCCGGAGAAAATGGACCGCTATCTGGATATCGTAATCAATGAGACTCAGCGTCTGACGAAGCTTACGCAGGGCCTTCTGGATCTGAACAATCTGGAAAGCTACGGACCTTACCTGAAGCTTACGGAGTTCGACATCATTGATGTGATCAAATCTACGCTGAATACCTTTGAGATCAAGGGGATTGAGCGTGGCGTTGCCATTTATCTGAATAACCATGCGGAAAATACGATGGTTATGGCGGATAAGACCAAGATCCAACAGGTGATCTATAATCTGATCGACAATGCGCTGAAGTTTACTCCGGAAGGAAAGCATATCTATGTGACCGTAACGGAAAAGGAGAAGGAGGATAAGCTCCAGATCTCCGTCCGGGATGAAGGCATGGGTATGGATGAGGAGATGCAGAAGAAGATATTCATCCGTTTCTATAAGGGAGATCCTTCCCGAGGAAAGGATAAGACCGGAACCGGACTGGGTCTGGCTATCACAAAGGAGATCATCAAGGCCCATCATGAGGTGATCACCGTGGAAAGTAAGGTAGGCGAGGGAACGGAATTTATCTTCACATTAAGCCGTCCGCATTCCGAACAAATTGGTTAACATAAAGTAAGAAGGGAGTATTATTTTGTACTACATAAATGAGCTTCGAGAGGGGGACAATGTTTCTGCGATCTACTTCTGCAAGACGAAGATCGTGGCAACGACCAAGGCCGGAAAAACGTATTATAACCTGATGCTGCAGGACAGGACCGGTGTGATTGACGGAAAGGTATGGGATCTCAGCAACGGGATTGATCATTTTGAAGAACTGGATTATATCGCCATTGATGGTCAGGTGACCTCATTTAACAATCAACTGCAGCTGAATATCCGCAGGATCCGAAAGGCCCGGGAGGGTGAATATGATGTGTCGGAGTACATGCCGGTGTCGCCCTACAAGCTTGAAGAAATGGAAGACGCTTTGATGGGGATCATTTCCCGTGTGGAGAATCCGCACCTGCATGCGCTGCTTTCTTCCTTCTTCCTGGAGGATGAGAGCTTTCTCGCGAACTTCCGTAAGCACAGCGCGGCAAAGTCGGTCCACCACAGCTTCATCGGCGGACTTCTGCATCACAGTCTCTTCGTGGCCAGAACCTGTGAATTTCTGGCAAATCAGTATCCGATGCTGAATAAGGATCTGCTGGTAACGGCGGCAATCCTGCATGATGTGGGTAAACTGAAGGAGATATCGGATTTCCCCGAGAATGATTATACGGATGCGGGGCAGCTTCTGGGACATATTGTGATCGGCGCCATGTGGGTCAACGAACGGATCGAAAAGATACCCGGTTTTCCGGAAAAACTGAAGGATGAACTGCTGCATTGTATCCTTGCCCACCATGGTGAGCTGGAGTTCGGATCCCCGAAGAAGCCGGCCATCATTGAAGCATTGGCGCTATCCTTTGCGGATAATCTGGATGCGAAGATGGAGACCTTCACAGAACTGCTGAAAGCCAATGAAAACATTTCCGGCTGGCTGGGCTTTAACCGGTTGCTGGATTCCAATGTTAAAAAAACAGAGTCATGAGACAAAGAAAGGAATGAAAAATGGGAAAGTATTTTGGAACAGACGGTTTTCGAGGCGAGGCAAATGTAGTTCTGACAGCAGACCATGCTTATACCATCGGGCGGTTTCTCGGTTGGTATTACGGTGAATTAAAGGCACAGAACGGGATCGAGGAGACAACGAGGGTGGTGATCGGAAAGGACACCCGTCGTTCCAGTTATATGTTTGAATATGCTCTGGTTGCGGGACTTGTGGCTTCCGGCGCGGATGCCTATATGCTGCATGTTACCACAACCCCTTCGGTGGCCTATGTAACCCGAATGGATGGTTTTGACTGCGGGATCATGATCTCTGCCAGCCATAACCCCTATTATGATAACGGGATCAAGCTTCTGAACGGTTCCGGTGAGAAGATGGAAGAGTCCACCATCGAACTGATCGAAGCTTTTCTTGACGGATCGGTAACGCTCTTTGGACAGACCTGGACGACTCTTCCCATGGCAAAGCGGGAGAAGATCGGCTGCACGGTGGACTATGTAGCCGGAAGAAACCGCTATGTCGGTTATCTTATCTCCCTGGGACAGTATTCCTTCAAGGATAAGAGGATTGCTCTGGACTGTGCAAACGGTGCCGCCTGGAATATTGCGAAATCCGTATTCGATGCGCTGGGGGCGAAGACCTATCTGCTGAATGCTGAGCCGAACGGTACAAATATCAACCGCGACGCCGGGTCCACCCACATTGAGGGACTGCAGAAGTACGTGTTGGATAATGGATTGGATGCCGGCTTTGCCTATGATGGCGATGCGGACCGGTGTCTGGCAGTGGATGATAAGGGACAGGTGATCACCGGAGATCATATCCTTTATATCTGCGGCACTTATCTGAAGGAAAGAGGAGACCTGATGAATAATACCGTGGTCACAACGGTCATGTCCAACTTCGGTCTCTACAAGGCATTTGACGAAGCAGGCATTCAGTATGCAAAGACCGCTGTAGGCGATAAGTACGTTTATGAGTATATGCAGCAGTATGGCTGCCGGATCGGCGGAGAGCAGTCCGGGCATATCATTTATTCCAAATATGCCACCACAGGTGACGGCATTCTGACATCCCTGAAGATCATGGAAGTAATGATGGCAAAGAAGAAGAAGCTGTCCGAGTTGGCGGCACCCCTGAAGATCTACCCGCAGGTGCTGACAAATGTCCGTGTAAGTGATAAGAAAAAGGCACAGGAGGACGCTGAAGTTCAGAATAAAGTGAAGGAAGTCGAGGAGAAGCTGGGAGATTCCGGCCGCATCCTTGTCAGGGAATCCGGAACCGAGCCGGTGGTACGTGTTATGGTTGAGGCTCCTTCGGAGGAAACCTGCCGGGAATATGTTGACAGTGTTGTGGGGGTAATCCGTGACCGCGGATATGGGGTATAGGATAGGATGAACAAAGCGGAAATGATTATTGCCCTGGCAGAGCGCACGGGGCTGAAGAAAACGGAAGCTGAGCGTGCGGTGAGAGGAATACAGGAGATTGTCGCCGAGACGCTTAAGAAGGGCGAAAAGGTGCAGATGGTTGGTTTCGGAACCTTCGAAGCGCCGGAGCGGGAAGCCAGAGAGGCAAGAAACCCAAAGACCGGGAAAACCATGAAGATTCCGGCCTCCAGATCGGTAAAGTTCAAAGCAGGGCGCTGGCTGAAGGAAGAAGTAAATCAGGATCCTTCCCAAAGCCCGGAATGACAGGCAGTTGTCATTCTGAGGCCCAAAGGATCTTCAGGATTCTTCCCATAACCCGGAATAACAGACAGTAGTCATTCTGAGGCCGAAGGATCTTCAGGTCCCTTCGTGAAGACATAGAAAAAAGGGAGAAACAACATGCGTTTGGATAAATACCTTAAGGTATCCCGCCTGATCAAACGACGGACAGTGGCAAATGAAGCCTGTGATGCCGGAAGAGTTGCGGTAAACGGAAAGCCTGCACGGGCATCCTATGATGTGAAGGTGGGTGACGTGATCGAGATCACCTTCGGAAATAAAACCGTGAAGGCTGAAGTTACAAAGGTTGCCGAGGCAGTCCGGAAGGAAGAAACGGCGGAAATGTTCCGGCTTTTGTAAAAATAGGTTTAAAAAATTAGGACCCGTATGAAAAAGTGCTTGCATATGGTAAAAAAATATGCGAAAATGTAATGTGTTTTTCTTTTTTCCGCATTTAAAACGGAAATATGGCTGAAAATGGGTGATCGGGTGTTCCGGGGAGAAGGCATGAATCGCAGAGCAAGAAGAAAATCAAAAAGAAGTCTGATTCTGGTGTTGCTGATCGTGATTTTCATTGCAGGCGCATCGGGGGTAAAGATCATTCAGCTGCATGAGAAGAGTGAAGAGCTTGCCGTAACGGAACGTCAACTGGAGGCCGAACTCGAAAATGCAAAATTGGAAGCTGAGAATCTGGTGAATCGTGAAAAATACATGCAGACAAAGAAGTATGTCGAAGATGAAGCAAAAAAGAAGCTGGGACTTGTCTATCCGGACGAGATCGTGATCCGGCCGGGAGATGGACGATAGATTGTGAGAAGTTGAGAAGGAAGGCAGTGCTGATCGGCGCTGCCTTCTTTTCTGAAGATGCGGGGTTCGGCATGGGTAAGGATATGAACCGAAGGATCAGGGAAGAGCTCCTTGGAGCAGACGGCGTATGTCCCGGGGATACGGGGATCGTAGCTGTATCCGGCGGAGCGGATTCGGTATTTCTGCTGCGGATACTGGAGAGCCTTGCAGAAGAATTGGAGCTGCGGCTCGTTGTGGTTCATGTACATCATGGGATACGCGGAGAAGAAGCTGATCGGGATGCGGCCTTTACGAAGGCTCTGGCAGCAGAGCTTGCGCTTCCCTTTCGGGAAGTGAGGGTTGATGCAGTGCAGTTTGCGAAGGATGAACATCTCTCCGTGGAAGAGGCCGCCAGGATCCTGCGATTTAAGGCGTTGAGAGAGATCAAAGCCGAGGAAGGCGCAGCATGGATCGCACTGGCCCATCACTGGGACGATCTTGTGGAAACTGTTCTTTTTCATCTGATCCGTGGCACCGGTCTGCGGGGTCTGCGGGGTATTCTTCCCCGGCAGGAGGACTGTATCCGTCCTCTTCTTTCCCTTTATCGTTCCGATATCACGGAATGGTTAAAAGAAAAAGGATACAGTTGGTGTGAGGACACTACGAATCAAGATATTCATTATGCGAGAAACCGTATTCGCCATCGCATCATTCCGGAAATGCTTGCGGTGAACAGCGGGGCAAAGGAACATCTGCTCAGGCTGGCGGAAGATGCGGCCTTTCGTTATAACATTATTACGGCAGAAGCTGAGAAACTCCGGGATGAGGTGATCCGACAACAGGATGGAACCGTTCTTATCACAGACATGCTTTTTGGAAAAGCATCTGCTGAAGAGATCCGGGAGGAGCTGCTTTTTTCAGAGCTGTCTGGTCTGAGCCGAGGCCGTAAGGATCTTACGGAGAAGCACCTGAAGGCAGTTTTGGAGCTGAGGGAAAAGGAAAGCGGTAAGAAGATTTCTCTTCCCTACGGGTTGGAGGCAATGCGGACTGCAGAGGGAATTCTGCTGTATCGGAGATCCGGCAATACATTTTCGATGGAACTACGGGTGGAGAGAAGACCCTACACACCGGGAGAACCCGTTCCGCGGGATGAGAGAAGTGTTTTGGTCGATGCAGCCCTGGTACACGGTGAGCCGGTACTGCGCACTCCGCAGGAAGGAGATCGGATCATACTGGGAAATGAAGGACAGGGTAAGAAGCTGCTTCGTTTTTTCACAGACCGGAAGATTCCGGATATATATCGCGGCATGTGGCCGGTTGTTGCAGATGAGGACGGTGTATTTTGGGTCGTCGGACTCAGGCTGGATATGCGCTGCCGCGTGACGGAGGATACAAAGGAAGTATTATGTCTCAGTTTTTTGGGAGATCTTCCTTATGACATAGAAAAGCAAGATGAAAAGAGGAAACCATGGAACGCAAAAGCCGAATGAGCGGATTGGTCATTTACATACTTCTGATGCTCCTGATACTGGGAATCGTAAGCGCTCTGCTGAACCGGAAGGGAAATGTAAAGACAGACTATACCAACGCGACACTGGAGAAGGAACTGAAAGACGGGGATGTGATCAAGGTTGAGATCACTCAGAATGAGGAGGTTCCGACGGGAACCGTAGAGGTAATCCGCACCAAAGGGGATCTGGTCTATTATACCCCAAAGGTGAGTGATACCATTGATGTTCTGGAGGATGCAAAGAATAAGGTGCCGTACACGGTCAGTGATGTGAAGCGGCCTTCCATCTGGTCGAAGATCCTTCCCTATGTCTTTATCGGTGTTATGCTCCTGCTGCTCCTGGCAATGATGAGCCAGTCGGCGGGAGGTGGTGCGGGAGCCGGCGGAGTAAACAACCGTCTGATGAATTTCGGCAAGAGCCGTGCGAAAAAGGATGTCAAGACAGGCATCACCTTCCAGGATGTAGCAGGTCTTGTAGAAGAGAAGGAGGAACTCGCTGAAATCGTGGACTTCCTCCGTGAGCCGAAAAAGTATACCCAGATGGGTGCCCGAATTCCCAAAGGAATCCTGCTGGTGGGCCCTCCGGGAACAGGAAAAACCCTTCTGGCTAAGGCCATTTCCGGAGAAGCGGATGTTCCCTTCTTCTCCATTTCCGGTTCTGACTTTGTGGAAATGTTTGTCGGCGTTGGTGCTTCCCGTGTGCGCGACCTTTTCGCGGATGCAAAGGCAAATGCCCCATGTCTTGTCTTTATCGATGAGATCGATGCTGTAGCCCGTCGACGTGGTGCAGGACTTGGCGGTGGTCATGATGAACGCGAGCAGACTCTGAACCAGCTGCTGGTTGAAATGGACGGATTCGGCGAAAATGAAGGCATTATCGTCATGGCAGCCACCAACCGTGTGGATATTCTGGATCCTGCAATCATGCGTCCCGGTCGTTTTGATCGGAAATGTGCCGTTGGAAGACCGGATGTCAAGGGCAGGGAAGAAATACTGCAGGTACATACCAGAAAGAAGCCCCTGGGTGACGATGTGGATCTTCACGCCATTGCCCGGACAACGGCCGGCTTTTCCGGTGCGGATCTGGAAAACCTGATGAACGAAGCAGCCATCAATGCGACCAGGACCGGACGTGTTTATATTACGAAGGCCGATATTGATAAGGCATTCGTGAAGGTAGGTATCGGAACCGAGAAGAAATCCCGGCTGGTACCGGAGAAGGAACGCAGGATTACGGCGTATCATGAGGCGGGTCATGCAATCCTTTTCCATGTTCTTCCGGAAATGGGCCCGGTTTATTCGGTTTCCATTATTCCCACAGGTATGGGAGCTGCAGGCTACATCATGCCCCTGCCCGAGAATGATAACGTATTTAATACGAAAGAAAAGATGCTTCAGGAGATTCAGGTGGATTTTGGCGGACGGATCGCAGAGGAACTGATTATCGGCGATGTAACAACGGGTGCGTCCCAGGACATTTTGCAGGCTTCCAAGGTCGCCAGAAATATGGTGGTCCGTTACGGCTTCTCGGATCGTGTCGGCCCCATCAACTATGAGACCGCAGAGGACGATGAGGTCTTTGTCGGCCGCGATATCGGACATGAGGCTCATTACAGTGAGGAAATCAAGGCTCTGATCGATGAAGAAGTGAAGAAAATCATCGATGATTGTTATGCAAAAGCGCGAAAAATCATCGAAGAACACATGGATATCCTCCATAGCACAGCCGAATTGCTCCTGGAGAAGGAAAAGATCACCGGAGAAGAATTTGTTGCATTGTTTAATTCGCACAAAACAGAGCCGGAAACCGCCCAATAATGTCAAAGAATCGTCAAATGGTTCTTTATTCATTGGCACAATGACGAAAAAGAGCGCGAAAAAAAATTCATCTTTGGGCACACTTTGGGAAAAGAATATGTATAATAAATACTTGTAACCCCCCCAATACATTATAGTTTTTTGCTACACCCCATAAGTAACAAAATACCTTCTCCAAGATGGGCAGTCACGAAAGTGGCTGTCCATCTTCCTTTCTTGCGTGTTTCCCCGAGGCGAGCACATGCGAAGCATGTGCAACATATAGAAAGAGGGCTCAGCCGTGCTTGCACGAAGCTGAGCCCTCTTTCTATATGTGCGCATGTGCCTTTGGCACATGTATTCGCCGAGGGGCGCGACATCGACGGACGCGAAGCGTCCGGAGAGGCGTATAGGGCTCGCGGGCATTTTGACATGCCGGGAGTCCGCCCGGGCGACTTTTTTTGTTCTTTTGGTTTCTTGCCCGACTGCAAAAACGCTATGATTTGTTTGAAATGCGCCTCGACAGGGGCGCATTTTTTACCGGTGAAATGCCAAGAGAAGACTTGTAATTGTCAGGCGTTAAATATAAAATTAAGGAAAGCGATCGGGTCATATAATGATTCCGCAAGCAGTCATGGATGAAATTACGAGTGAACCTGTAGGGGGCAGAGTGTCCGGATGTGATTGGATCTTAGTTTAAGATATTGGAGATTAATATGTTCATCAACAAACTAAATCAGCTGTATAAACCCAAAAGATCATTATATTACATAGATGCTTCAAAGGAGGACATAGTGTCTTTCTATAAAGGTGTGATTCCGCCATTAGTAGAAAAATACGCTGACTCCTTTGGTACATATGACTGGCCCGGTGTCTTTTTTTCTCGTCAATTGCAGAAAGAGGTTATAGGCATTGAATTCAGAAGCGGTGATCCCTGCATCGATTATCCGACTGAAATGAAATCTATAGAGCTTGATGCGGCGTTTTATTATTCAATCGAAATCGATGATGATGCAGAGATAAGTCTTCCTTTTATCAGGAGTTTATTTGAGGAGATTGCCCGGGAAGATAATGCACACAGACTCTTCAGCGATTTACGCATAGAAGAAGACCCTGAAGTGATCAGTGTTTTTCACAGCTATAATAAATTCAGGATCCTGCATGAATGCAAGCTTTATAACGACAGGGCGAAGTATGTTATAAACGATGATCATGATCATTTTCCCAAAGATGAGTTATACAGGATGGCATTTACAGATCCGATAACCGGACATTATAACTGGAGTCATCTTGTGGCCTTTCTGGAAATGCCCGGAAACAGAGAGATCTATGATTATGCCTTCGCACATTTTGACATAAAGCAGTTCCGCGTAATAAATGAAGCATACGGACACATAGCAGCCAACAGGGTTCTGATCAATACGGTAAAAGCATTGAATGAAGCGGATTTCGTCTATGCAAGTGCGCGGTGTCATAATGATAATTTTGCAATGCTCATTAAAGATATGCCGGAGCCGGAACTGAAACAAAAGCTTCTGGATCTATTTGAAAAAATATCTGTGTTGGAAGAAGATCCCAATTATAAAGTCTATTACAAGTGCGGAGTTGTTCCTATGCGGCGTGCAATGCTGTCCGGAAACAGAGTTGCAGATGCAGCCAAGATGGCTCAGGCTCTGTGTACAGATCTAAAGGGAATGGAGGTGGTTTTCTTCACAGATAAAATGCATGACGACCTTTCGTGGGGTAATTACATAAAGGCCTATGTGGAAACGGCGTTAGAACAGGATGAATTCGTCGTGTATCTTCAGCCCAAAATTAGTATTTCGACGGAAAAGATAAAGGGTGCCGAAGCGCTTATCCGCTGGAATTACAAAAACAAGGAGTTTCTATCGCCCTACAGATTTATTCCGTTTTTTGAAAAAGACGGCACTATTGAAAAAATTGATGATCTTGTTTTGAATAAAATCTGTAAGACCATGGAACGCTGGAAAAAGGAGGGAAAACCTCTTTATCCGATTTCGGTGAATCTTTCGCGCAGCCGCATGTATGATGAACACCTTGTAGATAAACTTACAGGCATTGTCGATTCCTATGGGGTTGACCATCACCTTATAGATTTTGAGCTTACTGAAAGCGCCACATACGATAATATGGACCGCATGTTATCTGTTTTGCGGGAGCTCCGTGATCGCGGGTTTAAAATATCCATGGACGACTTTGGAACAGGTTATTCTTCACTGTCGCTTCTGACACAGATGCCGATCGATACTTTAAAGATTGACAAGAGCTTTGTCGACAAGATCGCAGATGATGTTGATTGTAAAGAAGACATTATCCTTCTGCGGCATATAATCACCCTTGCAAAAGAACTTGGGTTTGTCTGTCTTGCCGAAGGAGCAGAAAGCCGCATACAGATTGACCGGTTGCGTGACCTTGGTTGCGAGGTCATTCAGGGTTACTACTACAGTAAACCGATTCCTCTTGAAGAATATGAAGAAAAGTATCTATAAGAAAGAATGAGGATTATAAAGATAAAGTTCAGAAATACAGGGATATGAGACTGAAAGTGGTCAGTCGCTGAAAATGACATCAGCGACCCCTGCTTCCATAATATGATCCTGTCACCGGATGGTCATGCAAAAAGCGGATGCAGGCTCATTTACCACTACGTGAGGACGTCGGATCCTCATTGTTACGGCCTGCTCTATAGCGCCCGAATAATACCCCGTCATCGACATATTTGTCCATTTCGGAAACCCAGACAGGAAAAAGTCCCGTAGCAACAGCGGTCTGTCCGTTTAACATACCGGTATGAAAAGAAAGGTGCCGGTACTGTCTTAATACCAGCTCCATTCTGGTATATTTACAATTCTCCGGTTTTTCATACAGCATCTCATCCGTCAGTGAATCCAGATAGGATAAGGTCTTTTTTTCTATTTCATCGAGATACAGTAACAGGTCTTCGTCAGACAAAACTACATCTGTCGGATTTTCGGGATTATCCATTCCCTCCTGATGGAAGGCAGGCTCCTCGTATTCAAAGGGATTGATAAACCATTTATCTGCAGAATGCAGAGCGTGATAAACCCATCTCCAGCATGGTGCGCCCACGCATAGCGCATTTCTGTCATAAGTTTCTATAGACGTACGGATATTTCTGAAATTCGGCTGTACGGTTTCCTTGATGATCATGCATAATTCGTTCATATGTATTTCCTCCTTGCACTTGTTTCAGGATATCAGGCAAATGTCCGGTCGGGCATATCATAAATGTATATGCGGCGGAATGCCTTCATTCCGTAATTTAGGGATTGCGGAATTATCAGGATGATAGTATAATAACGCCGGATCACACATCTGTAAAATTGAAATAAATGATAAAAACGTTCAATAAAATCGAAGTGCCATTTCCGGGCTGGATTGACTTTCAGATATATATCAGATGTGCAGGAACCGGGCGGGAAAGGACGCCGGGATGAATACAGTATGAGAGGCGGTTTTGGTATGACGATAACACAGCTAAGTACATTTTTAAAAATCGCGGAACTGAGGAACTTTTCGGCAGCGGCCAGCAGCCTGGGTTATGCACAGTCTACCGTGACAACGCAGATCAAACAGCTGGAGGAAGAGCTTGAATGTCAGCTTTTCGACAGATTGGGAAAGACTATTGTTCTTACGCCTCAGGGCGAGAGACTTATAACCTACGCCGAGAGGATGCTTCAGCTGGAACGGGAGATACATCTTGAAATATCCGATGAGGAAGAACCGACAGGGGTATTAAAGATCGGCGTATCCGAATCTTTATGTTATAATCGCGTACCTAAAATTTTAATGGAATATAAGAAGGCGGCTCCGGGAATGGATATTCAGCTTACCTTCATAACACATGAAACATTTCCTGACATGCTCCAAAAAGGGGAGCTGGATATGGTATATACCCTAAACCCGTATATGGAGGATGACAGACTGACAATGCTGTATAAGAAGGAGGAGTCTCTCGGCTTTTTTGTTTCACCGGATCATCCGCTTGCGGGGAAGGAGATAAAAGAGAAGGACCTTTCCGATTATCCGCTGCTGCTGACCGGGCATAACTGCAGCTTCAGGCACATGCTCCTGACAGATCTATCAAAGTGCGGCATGGACCCGAATCCGCTGATTGAGACGAGCAGCAAGGAGGTCCTGAAGCAGTTTGCGGCCAATGGGCTCGGCATTGCTTTTATTCCGGACATGACAGCAGTAAAGGAAGTGGAGAATGGAAGCCTGAAAAGACTGGACTGGAAAGGAAATGCCTTCCCGATCTATTCGCAGATATTTGTTCATAAAGATAAATATGTCGGGAAGGCGATCAGCACCCTTAACGATATCATAAAAAAGTAACGGTGAATAAAGACTACAGGCCGGCAGCCGTTGATGTAAGGTATACCGTGTTATGGATAGTGGAAGAAAGGTTGAGGCTGAAATAATGAGTATTTTGTTGGAAACGGACAGATTGATAATAACGGAGATGACGATGGACATGGCGATGGATGTCCATCAGAATTCATTGGATGAGGACACAAAAAGATTTGTGCCGGATGAAGTCTTTGAGACCTTGGAAGATGCAAAGGAAACGATTGAATTTCTGATATCTCAGTACGGAGGCGCAGAAGGCCCGCTGGTCTATGCGGTGATCACGAAAGATGGGAACAGAAATATCGGTTATGTCCAACTGGTTCCCATTGCAGACGGGAAATGGGAAATCGGATATCATGTCGCAAAGGCATTTACCGGTAAGGGGTATGCGACAGAAGCGGTGAAGGCATTTCTGCCTGTGATAACAAAGCGGGTTGGTGTTTCCGAAGTGTACGGGATCCGTCTTTTGGAAAATGCGGCATCCGGACGTGTATTGGAGAAGTGTGGATTTGAGACCTTCTTTACCGGAAAAGGCGAATATCACGATGGAATTTATATGATCAGTAAAGGTGTTTGGAAAGCGTAATCCTGACACAGTTTTCGAAAAAAGGACGGAAAAAGAAGGAACAGGCAGGGCTTTGCTTGCACAAAGTCCCGCCTGTTCCTGTATGTAGGCCATTATTCGCCGAGGGGCTTAGGCATCCACGGACGCTTCGCGTCCGGAGAGCACATCGGGTTCGCGGGCATTTTGACATGCCGGGATTCTACCCTGATTACTTGGTCTCGCCAAGGTACGCTTCGAGAGTGATCCCCTTGTCCATGATCTCCTTTGCGATGGCAGGATCATCGATGTATCGGAAATGCCACGGTTCATAGCTGTACCCGGTTTCGGCGTCCTTACCTTCAAGATAACGAAGGATGAATCCGTATTTCGCCAGTTTTTCATGGACCTTGGCGAAGATCTCACGTTCTGCGATCATGGCATCATTATCATCGATCCGCTTTCCATCCTTATCCAGACAGACATCGATGGCGAGTCCGGTGTGATGCTCCGAGTATCCGGGCACAGCCACATATTTCTTCACATAATCTTCGCCCTTCTCCACTGTCCAGTCATCCCAGAGCTTCTGCTGCTCTGCGACACTTCTTGTTGTGCTATCCAGTTCGATATATATCCCTTCATCCGCAAGTTCCTTCTGCAGCCAGGTGAACTGCTCCAGGGCTTTCATCTCCACCTTGTACTTCTCCCCGTAGCGATTTGTAGCTTCTTCGAGAACCACATTACTCTCCCAGTCATCCGGGAGTTTATGTGTTTTATTTACAAGAACGAGATAATCATATGCATTTTCGGCATCCATGTCTTTGAATACAGCATAATACTCCGCATTCCCGTCTATGGTAATGGTGGTCTTCGCATCGGTTGAGTATTCCGCTCCGTTCTTAGTCCATCGTAAGAATTTCAGGTTCTTTCCCGTTTCCGGTTTTGCTTCCAGAACATACTTTGCTCCGCCTGCACCGGAGAACTGCAAGGTCTGTACCGGAAAGTCATCTTTGAACTTGATCTCCTCACCCTCTTTGGCATAGGCGATCACAGTGCCGGAGGTAGTATTTACATTGATGGTACCGGAGGCCGATGCATTTTGTGCGGGATCGGAAGATGTGGATTCGGAAGATGTGCCGGATGTTGATGATGTAGAACTGTTGCTGCCGCAACCCAAAAGGGATAAAGTCATACAGCCGGCTGATACAAGGATAAAGAGTTTCTTTTTCATTTTTTTACTTTGATCAAATCGCATACAGTTTTCCTCGCTTTTTCAAAAACGGATCGCGCTGCTCATTTTTACAGCATTCATGGATATTCTAAAATCAAACAACGCAAACCGCAGTATAGATATTGGACATTTCTTGCAGTCCTGAAATGTATTTCGAATTTCTACTCTCAAATCTCCGGGTAGGATTCAGTTCTGCACAAGTAAAACGTTCATATTCCCATGTTTTCATCTTCTATATTTCACTATACGCTTTTCCCGGGATTTTCGTCAACAAAAAAGTGAGCTGCGATGACTACATTTTGAGCCACCCAGTGATGACTTGAAAGTGAGTCACCCTACTTTCTGAATCGTTCCGTTTTTGATAACCGGCAGGGATCCCCATTCAAAAAACTGTAAGAGGTTTGTAAGAGTGGATGTGTTATCCTGTGATCAGAACAAGGGAAAACCTTAGAAAAATGGATTTGGAAAATGAGCTTAGGGAATAAATTAGAAAATATCATGTTCATCCCACAGGGAAAAACAGAGCAAACATTTTATGATTGATGAAGGGAGGACAAGAATATGAGAAAGAATACGATTAAGATCAGAGCACTTGCAATCGCCCTTGGTGCAGCAGCATTGTTTACCGTAACCGGTCCGGCATTCGGAGGGAACGGATTTCAGGTGGAAGCAGCCACAAATAAAGAGGAGTCTGAAAGAAAAGAGTGGATCAGACAGGAAAAGAAGATCATGAAGGTAACCTACGAAAGTATCCTGGACGGACTTCTGATCGCCTTCCCGAATCTCAAGGTCCTCGGCCCAGCGCTGAAGTATTTTGGTAATCTGTTCTTCGATCAGGGCGGAGAAACCGTGAACTCCAATGTGGAAATCATGAAGCGTCTGGAGCAGCTGGAAGCTGAGCTCCAAAGGCATGTTCAGGAGCTTCAGGCCGGCACCTACAATGCGATCCAGCTCAGTAATATCGGTGATAAGTACAATACCCTGGAAGACAAGGCAGC
Source organism: Eubacterium sp. (assembly GCA_017541035.1). Classification (GTDB taxonomy): domain Bacteria; phylum Bacillota; class Clostridia; order Lachnospirales; family Lachnospiraceae; genus Eubacterium_Q. The sequence continues at coordinate 49,912 of JAFXZW010000023.1, forward strand.
AACCATTCGTACAAGGATCGCTAATTATGAGCGGAACACTGCCCTTTCAGCAGAGGAAAGACAGAAAATGATCGCCGATCTCTATACGGAAAGCGAGTTCCAGAGTCTGGAATCGGCCATGAACGGAGCTACCCGTTGCTTTACCGGCAGGGCCAACGACATCTTTGAGAATCAGAGCATTTTCGAAGCGGCATACGAAAGAGCCTGCCGGGAGGTTATGTTCTCCGGAGAGGCCATCGACCTTTCTGCCCCCTATATCTTCCGCCAGCTGAATAATTATATCGCCGCCTATGCGGTTATGGCAGAGGTATATAACGCTTATGAGGCCGTTTACGGCGAGGGGACCCTGGACCAGAGCATAGAAACCATGTACCGCAGGCTCATCGGCTGCGATCTGGAAGGAAACAGGGTTGAAACCTCCGTGATCGAGCGCTGCGAAGAATATCTTTCCGGTGACCGGTTCATCTTCGTTGGGAAGAGCACCACAACGAAGATCAAACTGGATCAGACCATGACCATGGTGGATCAGTTCAACACCAGCGGGATCATCAAGGATCCGAAGCACTATGGAAGCTGGGTTGAGACGCCGTCCTATATGAAGAACATGCCCCTCAGCAACGGTGAGGTTAATGCACTGCGGGAGTACTGCATTGAGCGGAAGGTTACGATCTTCGACCTGCTTCTGAATCGTGTAGGCTTTCAGATCCAAACCCGGAGACACCTGGGGAAAAATAAGGTGGTAAGCTGCTGGGAATGCCATAGCGGTGTTTATAAGCCGAAGGGAATGGTTTATCTGGCAGCAGGTGCGCAGGAACTGGAGAAGCATCGTCCGGGTGGCGGCAGGTGCTGGGTAACCTACCAGGCAGTGGATCTCACGGGAGCACTTCCGGGGCAGATCCCCATGATGGTTACGGAAGCCAGAGTGGAGGCACACGGAGTGATGTGTGAAAATGTGGTATACGGTTCCCCCTACCTGGTATTCTTCCGGAATCGGTAAGCTGTAGACAGTGCATTACAAAATCTTCCCACTTGTCATTCTGAGCGAAGCGAAGAATCTTATCGTGGTAAAAGATCCTTCGGGCACGGGTGTGCCCCCTCAGGATGACACGTGATACCTTGATTTGAAGGTAATGTGGAATGTTTTTGCACACTACATAAAAAGAGGACAACACATGAGATAAGCTCTGTAAAGTTGTCCTCTTTTCCTGTATAATCAAAAGAAAGAATCTACTGCGGGTGGTACAAATGGGAGGAACAAAGAAAAACAGGAAAATACTGTTACAGCTGGCAGTGATCATACTTCCGCTGTTTCTGCTGATGACAACAGCCATCGTGTGGACGGTTTATAACAGTACACTCAATGGTTTTCTTGAAGCGCAGAACAGTCATATTGAAGAAATCCTGTCTGATCCCGAAAACCATTTTGAATTCATGAATGAGAAGAATTACGGAGAGGATATCCGTGAATGGTATATCGAGCAGCTGGAAAAAGGAACGGCCGGGGATTACAGTGAAGAATTATCGGAAGAGGAGCTGCTCCGTGTCCTGGAGTATGAAACCCGTAAGGATAGTTTTGAATATGAATGGTATGTCAACATGCCGGAGGATGTAAGAGATATCTATATGAAACAGTATCTCTACAATACATCGAACCATGTCTCAGACACCATTAATACGGGAAATATCGACAGTCTGTTTTTTATGGATCTGACCGGGGATTCCCTGGGAACCGTCCTTTTTGAATGCAATAAAGATGGGACCGGCAGGAAGCCCGGAGAAGCCTTTGATCTGGATCTGTCAGAGCATCCGGCGCTTCGGGAGCTTTTGGACAATGGAAGAGGGGAGATCGTATTTGAAAGGACCTCGGATTTCCCTGCAGCAGGAAACTATTACATCGGCTATAAGCCGGTGGTGATCGGCGGGAAGGTGCGGGCAGTCATCGGGGTTTCCTACCGGTGGGACATATTCCGTGACTCGCTTGCAGGGACGATAAGAAAAGCTCTGATCATCTGCGTCGCAGGGATCGCCATAGTTCTGGCGGTGCTGCTGATCTTCCTTTATCGAAACGCTGTCAGTCCTGCTACAAAAATGCAGAAAGCGGTCCTGGAGTATACCGGTGACAAGGACAGTGCGAAGATCGTCGGAAAGATGTACAAGATCAGAGTAAAGAATGAGCTGGGATACCTTTCGGATGTCATTGCTGATCTGGCCATGGAGATCGATCATTATACGAGAGAAAATATCCGTATCGCCGGCGAACGGGAAAGGGCAGAAAAGGAACGCTTTGAGGCAGAGGTTCAGGTCATGGTCTCACAGATCCGGCCTCATTTTGTATATAATACACTGTCCTCCATTGCGATCCTCTGTGACATAGATCCCCAAACAGCCAAAGAAGCTGCCATCACCTTTGCCAAGTACCTCAGGGCGAATATGGATGCGTTGAAACAAAAGGCACCGGTGCCCTTCACGGTGGAGCTTGAGCATCTTAAGAATTATCTTTATATCGAAAAGCTGCGGTTTGCCGATGCGTTGAACGTGGAGTATGATATCCAAACCACGGATTTTGAACTTCCGATCCTCTCCATCCAGCCGTTGGCGGAAAATGCGGTGAAGCACGGGGTGGGAATGAAGAAATACGGAGGAACCGTGAAGATATCCACCAGGGAAACCGATCGTGCTTATGAGGTTGTGGTTTCCGATGACGGCGTGGGCTTCGACCCGGAAGAGGCTCGTAAAAGGCAGGAGACGAAGAGTGACGGTAAATCCCATGTAGGAATGGAGAATACCAGGAAACGCCTTAAGGAGATGTGCGGCGCAGATATTGTGATCGAAAGCCGCATCGGTGAAGGAACCACCGCGCGGGTGATCCTTCCGAAGGACACTGCAGGAGAAAACCCGATGAATGGCCCGGCGGAAAACCCGGTGAACGGCCCGGCGGAAACCCCAATGAATGGCCCGGCGGAAACCCCGGTGAACGGTCCGGCGGAAACCCTGATGAATGGCCCAGGTGGAAAAGGCGATGAATGATCCGGCGAATCATCCGGTGAAATAACCGATGAATAATCCTGTGGAAAAGGAGGAGAATATCCCATGAGAATGCTATGTGTAGACGATGAACCCCTTATGCTGATCATGCTGGAAAAGGCGGTAAGGGAAGCCGCACCGGATGCAGATATCTCTGCCTTCCGTTATCAGGAAGACCTCCTGGAGGACGCAAAGAAAAACGGCTGTGACGTGGCATTTCTCGATATTCATATGCGGGGTATGAACGGTGTGGAGCTGGCAAAGGAACTGAAGGCGGTCAATCCGAAGATGAACATCATCTTTGTTACCGGTTTCTCGGAGTATACAGGAGATGCCATGAAACTGCATGCCAGCGGATATATCATGAAGCCGGTAACCGCGGCGGAAGTAAAAAGAGAACTCTCGGATCTCCGTTTTCCCGTTGTCCCCAAAAAGGATGCCCTTCTTCGTGTGCAGTGCTTCGGAAACTTTGACGTATTCCTGCCCAGCGGAGAGCATATGCATTTCGAACGAAGCCGGTCGAAGGAAATCTTTGCCTATCTGGTTCACAAATGCGGCAGCTCCTGCACCATAAAAGAGATCGCAGCGGCACTGTTTGAAGATGAGATGTACGATCAGAAACAGCTGAACTATATGCAGCAGCTGACACATTCGTTGATGAAAAGCCTTCGGGCCGTAGGTGCAGAGGCAACCGTTGTAAAGAGTTTTAATTCACTTGCGGTGAATCCAGACCTTCTGGATTGCGATTACTACCGGTTTAAGGAGCTGGATTCCGGGGCGGTGAATTCTTACGAGAATGAATACATGAGCCAGTATTATTGGGCGGATTTTTTCATTTGATCGATACAACGCTTTCCTTATTCCGGATTTTAGGTATTACATCTCCGGAGCAGTGTCAATATATTTCTTTCTAAGAATTTCAAAATCATCTTCCGTAAGTCCCAGGGCTTTTGTCAGATATCCTTCCGCCCCATTATATTTTTCTTCCAGTACTTCAAATGCTCTTATAAGATATCCTTCTATGGCTCCGCCCGAAGCAAAAACCATAGCATCGATCTTTTCCGGAGCCGTCTCAAGCTCTTTTAAGCGACTTCTGATCGGTTCAATAACCTTTGCATTATATGCATTTGTCATCAGATAGTCTTCGAATATGGTTTCTTTGGACGCACCAAGCGCAACCAAAAGTAATGCGGAAGCAAGCCCTGTTCTGTCCTTTCCGTCGGTACAATGCCAGAGAACGGCACCTTCTTCCGGATTGAGAAGTATTTCAAAGAACGATCTGTAGGCTTTGATTCCTCTTTCGCCAAGCAAAAAGAAAGGATATACCTCCGGTCCGATGAGACCATGCTGATAGGCAACATCGATCATTTCATCCCGTCCCATCTGTTGGGACATATAACGCTTCGCAAGCTGCGGATCGCCCAACTGTTGTAAATAATCCTCAAACTCTATGACGGGAAGATGGATATTCCGAGCTCCATGTACTTCGGGATCAGGGCTTGCATTCCTTTCCCCATCCATACGAAAATCGACAATTGCACGAACCTTGTAGCTCTTTTCCAGTTTCTCCACCATCTCAGGGGCTTTGCCAAGTGTTCCGGCTCTCAGTAACACACCCTTTTTGATCCGTCCTCCATTCACGGCAAATCCGCCGAGTTCTCTGGCATTTTTCGCACCGGGGAGTTCAATTGCATTTTTAACCATCGTAATACCTCTTACTTCAACCATTCAACAGCGCTAGCCTCCCTTCAAAAGATTAATCGCCAATTTGATTCAAGTATATCAAACTCAATATAACAAAAGAACAACATTTTTTTGCAATTTGCAAGCAGCCCATTCGAGAAGGCATGAAAAAGATAATAAAAACATGATTCCTATATAAGAGGCTGCGCGGAGTGTGTATAATAGAGGTGTGTTTTTAGATTCGTGAATGAATTGAAGAATACGTGAATAGTTACGAAGAGGGTTTTATAGATTCACTGAAAAAGGTAAACGGGGCAGCAAAAAAGGAGGCGGAAAGATGGCAATACGGTTTTCCGGAAAGGACGAGTCCTTCATTCTTCCCTCGGCGGAGAATACAAATTATCTTTATTTTCCGATCGCGGGTGAGGCAGGTCTGAAGGCGTGTGTTACACCGAATCTCGGTGGAGATTCGAAGCTGGATCAGGAACATTTTGTACTGGAGCCGGTGAGTGTTGAGAATCTGCATAACAATAAAAACACGCGGAATTTCTGGCTGAACTTCGGTGAAGGACGTGTATGGTCCGCTGTGGGAAGCTCTGCCGGACAGGAAGCGGAGCGATTTACCGAATCTCAGGAGGAAAGCCGGGTTGAGGGAGGATTTCTCTGGCATAAGGCAATCAGAGAGTCCGGGAAATATGGCATATTTGCGGAGGTAACATCCTTCGTACCGGTTGATGCAAATGTAGAGATCATGAGGGTGAGACTTTGGAACACATCCGAACAGGCGGTGACATTTACTCCGGTTGCTGTGATCCCGCTTTACGGCCGGTCGGCGGATAATCTCCGGGATCACAGGAATGTAACCTCCATGCTCCACCGTGTGAGGGTAACGGAGGAAGGCGTACAGGTGAAACCCACTATGTCCTTTGATGAAAAGGGGCATCGTCTGAACCGGATGATTTACTATGTCCACGGATCCGAAGGAAATGGAGAAAAAGCGGAAAGCTTCTTCCCCACCACCGAAAGTCTGATCGGAGAAGGCGGAAGCTTCCTCCGTCCGGAAGCTGTCATCCTGGATAAACCCGGCATGCCGGCGGGAACCTCGATTGACGGACGAGAAGCCGTGGGAGGCATAAAGTTCCGGAAGATCACTCTTTCTCCAAAGGAAGAGTGTACCTATATTCTCCGGATCGGTGCGGAAGAGGATGAAGATAAGATTAGGGAAGCGGATGCGGCTTACCGCACAGATGCAGATGTGATCGCAGCTCGCATAAAGACCGGGGAGTACTGGAAAAATAAGGTAAATGTACATTTTCACACCGGAGATCCGGATTTTGATCATTTCATGTCCTGGGTATCCTTCCAACCCTTCCTTCGCAGGATATACGGATGTTCCTTCCTGCCATACCATGATTATGGACGCGGCGGAAGAGGATGGCGGGATCTGTGGCAGGATTGTCTGTCCCTGCTATTTATGGAACCGGACGATGTCCGGAAGATGATCGTGGCGAATTTCGGAGGCGTGCGGGCAGATGGAACCAACGCCACCATTATCGGTGACGGGATCGGGAATTTCATTGCGGATAGAAACGGAATCGCCCGGGTATGGATGGATCACGCTTTCTGGCCATTCCGGACGCTGAAGCTTTATATCGATCAGACCGGGGATATCGGAATCCTGGACGAAGCGGCAGGGTATTTTAAGGATCCGCAGGCGAGCCGGGCAACGGCAATCGACGGGGACTGGAAGCCGGAAGACGGAAACCGGTTGAAGACGGCAGACGGCCGGGTTTATCAGGGAAGCATTATCGAACATCTTCTGATCGAAACTCTCACAGCATTCTGCGAGGTGGGAGAACACGGGATCATCCGTCTCCGTGGCGCGGATTGGAACGATGCACTGGATATGGCTGCAAAGCGCGGTGAAAGCGTGGCCTTTACCTTCGCCTATGCCATGAATCTGGCGGAGATTGCCGATACTCTCGAAGAGTACAAGGCTTATTCGGGAAAAGCTGCGGTATCTGTGGCAAAGGAACTGAAGCCCCTGCTGGAAATGGATGAAAGCCTGTATGGAGATGCGGAGAAAAAGCGGGATGCATTATCTGCTTACTGTGACAGCTGTGTGCGGAATGTCTCCGGGGATCAGGCAGAGATTCCCATTGATCAGATCATCGAAAAGCTGCGGAAAATGGCCATCTGGCAGAAGGACTTCCTTCGCGGGCAGGAGTGGATCGATGGTGCGGAGGGTGAAGGCTGGTTTAACAGCTACTATGATGATCATGCAAATGCGGTGGAGCGATATACGGAATCCGAAGAGGATGTACGGATGATGCTCACCGGCCAGGTTTTTGCAATCATGAGCGGTACGGCAGAGGATTCCGAGGTTGCGAAGATCGCAAAGGCAGCGGATCATTACCTCTATCGGAAAGAGATCGGCGGTTACCGACTGAATACGGATTTCAGAGAATTGAAAATGGATATGGGCAGAATGTTCGGCTTCTCCTATGGTGAGAAGGAGAACGGTGCGGTCTTCTCTCATATGGCGGTGATGTACGGAAATGCACTTTACAGCCGGGGATTTGCAAAGGAAGGATATAAGGTTCTCAAGTCCCTTTCGGATACCTCCCTGGATTTTGAGGTGAGCCGTATGTACCCGGGTATCCCCGAGTATTTCAATATCGACGGAAGGGGAATGTACCCGTACCTGACCGGAGCCGCTTCCTGGTACATGATGACCATGATCCTGGAGGTTTACGGTGTACGCGGAAAGAACGGAGATCTTCTCTTCAATCCCCGTATTCTGGCAGAGCAGTTTGATGAAAAAAGAGAAGCAGCCATAGAGCTTTTCTTTGCCGGAAAGCCGCTTCGTGTGATCTTCCGGAATCCGAAGGGCCTGGAATACGGAAGCTATCGCGTAGGCAGTATAACAGTAAATGGAAAATGTATGGCGGGTGAACCGGCAATGATCAGCCGTGAAGTGATCAAAGATTTTGGGGACGATGTAACGGAAATTATCATAGCATTGGAGGAGAAGTAAAATGAAATACGGATATTTTGATGATGCAGCCAGAGAATATGTGATCGATCGTCCGGATACCCCGGAAGCATGGGCCAATTACCTGGGTTCACCGGAGTATGGAGCCCTGATCTCCAACAATGCCGGCGGTTACAGCTTTGCCAAATCCGGAGCCAGCGGCCGGATCCTTCGATATCAGTTTAACAGCTTCGATCGACCGGGCCGGTACATTTATCTTCGTGACAATGAGACAAAGGACTACTGGTCGGCTTCCTGGCAGCCGGTAGGAAAGCCTCTTGACCTTTATAAGAGCGAATGCCGTCATGGTCTGGGCTATACTCTGATCAAGGCGGAATATGCCGAGATCGAGAGCAATGCCGCCTACTATGTTCCGAAGGATAAGGAATATGAGGTATGGGCTCTCACAGTGACCAACAAGTCCGATAAGCCCAGATCCCTTACGGTGACCGGCTATGCAGAGTTTACGAACAACAGCCATTATGAACAGGATCAGGTGAACCTGCAGTATTCGCTGTTCATTTCCAGAACTTACTTTGAGAAGAACCGGGTAATGCAGCAGATCCACGGCAATCTGGATGCGTATCCGGAAGGTGTGCTGATGGACGGTAAGAAGGTGCTGGAGCGCTTCTTCGGTATGGCAAAGTCTGAAGTGGATTCCTGCTGCGGTGCGAAGGCGGACTTCTTCGGTGCATATCATGATTACCGGGATCCCCAGGGTGTAGCGGAGGGAAAGCTTTCCGGCGCCATGAATTACAACCAAAACTCCTGCGGCGGTTTGGCGACGGTTCTGGAGCTTGCTCCCGGTGAGACAAAGAAAGTGATCTTCCTTTTGGGAGAGAAGTACAGTGCAGAAGCTGCCGAAATCATCGCCAGGTACGATGTCGAAGAGGAGATCGTACAGAAGGAGCTCGATGAACTGAGAAGCTATTGGGAAAAGTATCTCAGTCGCTTTATCGTAAAGACACCCAGCGCTGAGTTTAACTCCATGATGAATGTATGGCATGCCTATAATTGTTTCATGACCTTTATCTGGTCCAGAGCGGCCTCCTTCATCTATTGCGGTCTTAGAAATGGATATGGTTATCGGGATACCGTGCAGGATATACAGGGTGTGATCCACCTGGCACCGGAAATGGCGGAGAAGCAGATCCGTTTTATGCTTTCGGCACAGGTTGATAACGGCGGCGGACTTCCGCTTGTAAAGTTTACACATAATGCAGGACATGAGGATACACCGGATGATCTCTCTTACGTACAGGAGACGGGACATCCCGCATACCGCGCAGATGATGCTCTTTGGCTTTTCCCCACGGTTTATAAATACATTACCGAAACCGGAAATCTTTCCTTCATCGATGAAGTGATTCCTTATGCGAATAAGGATGAAGGAACGGTCTATGATCACCTGAAGAGGGCCATTGATTTTACCATGAAGCATCTGGGCCCCCACGGTATGCCGGCCGGGCTTTACGCTGACTGGAACGACTGTCTGAGACTTGGTGCAAACGGCGAGTCTTCTTTCGTAGCCCTGCAGTTCGTCTATGCGCTGGATATCCTTACGAAGTTCGCCGAGTATAAGAAGGATGATGCATATATTGCTTTCCTCACAGAAGAGAAGGATAAAATGAAGGCTCTCATTAATAAGATCTGCTGGGATGAGGACCGCTTTATCCGGGGATTTGCCGAGAATGGAACCGTAGTGGGAAGGAAGGCTGATCCGGAAGCAAATATGTGGCTGAATCCCCAGAGCTGGGCGGTTATCTCCGGACAGGCTGATGAAGAACAGGCGCGTCTTGCCATGGATTCGGTATATCATATCCTGAATACAAAGTACGGCGCAATCCTTATGGATCCTCCGTTCCATGCACACGCCATCGATGGAGCGCTTGCTGTAGGCTACAATGCCGGAACCAAGGAGAACTCCGGGATCTTCTCCCAGACCCAGGGTTGGCTCATTCTGGCGGAGTCCCTGATGGGACACGGCAACCGTGCGTTTGAGTATTATATGGAGAACTGTCCGGCGGCCTTCAATGATCGTGCGGAGATCCGTCAGATGGAGCCTTATTGCTTCGGCCAGTTCACGGAAGGGAAGGCAAGCCCCTGCTTCGGTCAGTCTCATGTACACTGGCTGACGGGAACCGCCTCCACTGTGATGGTAGGCTGCGTGGAAGGTATCCTTGGGTTCCGTCCCGATTTCTACGGCCTGCACATTTCTCCGTCCATTCCGTCTGATTGGGATGGCTTTGAGATTGAAAAGGAGTTCCGAGGAAAGAAGCTTTCCATCAGGGTACTGAATCCGGAGCATAAGGAAACAGGTGTTAAGACACTTCTTTTGAACGGGAATGCGCTGGAGGGAGATTATATCCCTGCAGATCTTCTGAATGATGAAAATGAGATATCCGTTACTCTTGGGTAATAATTGAGATAAAATAAAAAAAACAGGGCGGCTGAACGGAGCATTCCGGAATGCACCCTGTTTTTTTGTACCGAAAAATGTGATGCTGAATTGACGCAAACAATTGTGATGCAAACAATTGTGATGCAAACAATCGCGATGCAAACAATCACGATGCAAACAATCGTTACGCAAACAATCGTGATGCAAACATTTCTAATACGAACAGCCCTGAGGCAAAAGACGGGTGTCTGAAGACAGAAAATTACGATATTTCTCAGAAAATTGTAAGACAAGTCATTTAAACATAAAAAGAGAAATGAAAACTATATCTTTTCCTGCTCCGGGTATACTATAATCATCATAGATTACCGGCCAGTAATGAAACGTAAAGGGTGTTTGCATGATAAAGAAAGGAATGGGGTAAAGTGAAAAAGAAGGGGTTAATTACGGCCGCATTATGCGTATTCGGTCTTTTGGGAGGCCTGGCAGCAGACGGAGCAAACAGGACAGAAGCAGCGTCTGCATGGAACGGAACACATTATAGTATGGACTTTGACTGGGATGAACAGAGCAAATTCGAAAAGTCTAACTGGTCAAACGGAGACATGTTTGATTGTACCTGGAAGCCGGGAAATATTAAGTTTAATAACGGCCAGATGGCTATCACGATTGACAGAGACTGGAGCGGTTACACTGCCGGAGAGTATCGTACAAAGGAATATTTTGGTTATGGCCTGTATCAGGTAAGCATGAAGCCGATCAAGAACCCCGGTGTGGTGTCCTCCTTCTTCACCTACACGGGACCGTCAGACGGAACCAAGTGGGATGAGATCGATATCGAGTTTCTTGGATATGATACTACCAAGGTACAGTTCAATTATTACACAAATGGTGTGGCAAATCATGAGTATCTGTACAATCTTGGATTTGACGCATCACAGTCCTTTCACACTTATGGTTTTAACTGGTCTCAGGGTGCGATCACCTGGTATGTAGACGGAAAGGCTGTATACACGGCAACCCGTGATATCCCGAATACACCAGGCAAGATCATGATGAACGCCTGGCCGGGAAAGGGAGTGGATGACTGGCTTAGACCGTTTAACGGAAGAACAGGTCTGACTGCTTATTATGACTGGGCATCCTATGATTCTCCGTCTGCAACATCTTCTTCAAACACAAACAGTAATCAGAACAGTTACAGCCAGAATAACAACAATCAGAATAATAATCAGAATAATTACAATCAGAACAACAATTATTCAAACAATAACCAGTCCGGCGGCGCAGCTTTTGATCGTAACAAGACCTACAAGCTGATCAATTTCAACAGTGGACTTGCTGTGGATGTTGAAGGTAACCGTCAGTATAACGGTGCGAATATCCTGCAGTATCAATATAAGGGATCAAATAACCAGAGATGGACCATTGAACAGCAGTCAAACGGTTATTACATTATTAAGAACAGATCTACAGGAAAGGTTCTTACCGTTCAGGACAATGCAAACTGGGACGGTGCTAATGTCTGTCAGTGGGATTATTACGGAAATGCGAGCCAGGAATGGAAATTCGTTCAGGCAAAAAGCAATACCTATAAGATCGTAAACCGTGGCAGCGGTAAGTGTCTGAATATCTCCTGGGGAAGCAAAAATAACTGTGCGAATATCGAGCAGTATAAGGATGCAAACAGTGATGCGGAATTATTCTGGATCGATGCGGCAAACTAATCATCCGGGATCCATTCTCTAAGTTAAAAACGCCCTGCACCTTTAAGATGCAGGGCGTTGAATTATCCGAGAATCGATGATAAAACTTTTCTATTTTTGGGGTTAAAGCAATCCCCCAGGGCTGTTACCTTATCCGCAACGCACAGAATAACAGCTTCCTTTGAACGGGGTGCAGAGGACGAAAGAGGCCACATATGGCTTGTGATCGCCTGTATACTTTTCGGGTCGATATCATTCCAAAGCTTTCGGGCTGTTATAGCGGAATTCTTCGGATGAAGCTGTCTGCACTCATGATTGTTTCGATACCTGTCATCGCGTCCGAGCATTCCCAGATCATGCAGCAGGGAAATACGGACAACCTTACGCTCATCGATGCGGATTCCGGTTTTATTGATCATTTTGCACATTGTCAATCCGGCTCTTGCAGTTAGGATGGAATGATCACCGACAGACGAACGATGATGATGCTTTTGAGATAAGGCAATTTCAAATTCGCTGGATTTCAGTATATCGTTGCCGTATTTCCTGATCAGAATATCATTTCTCTGATTTCTCCGCTCTTTACGCCGCATTTCTTTATTTCTCAATCCCGGCTCTCCTTTCACGCGATGTGATGATCGAATCATGATCTGCAAATCAAATAATAGTATATCCGCGGGATTTTTGCAATTTGTATTTTTTTTAGTACAATAATATGATGATAGGCTCAAAAGATCCGTGCGATGCGCTTGCGCAATCGCACGAGACCTTACTTACACAAATTTCGTAATCATTTTGCACAGCAAAATGATGGGAGCCGTGAGTGTTCTCGCAGCACATTGCACACGTAGTTCTGCGAATCATCAAGGCAAAATACCTTTGGCCCCAGCATCATAATATAAATATTTGGTGTTCTACTGCGGGATGATGATTCCTCCGAAATATTCGGGGTTCCCGTTACTGTCACATAGTACAAATCCTCTTGGTTTAAGAATCACATAGGTTCCATCTGCCATTCGGGCCCGGTAACTGATAGAGTAAAGAATGGAATTACCTGTTAATACGGCAGTCACCACATCCTGGTATCGGTTTAAATCATCCGGATGTATATTATTCTCCCAGATTTTTTCAACATGATACATATATTCGGACGGAAGCCCAAAATCATTGATCAGGGAAAGGGACCATCTGGAGTAATCATACTTCAGGTCAGTCAGAAATATATATCCGTCTCCGGCGGTAGTATATAAAGCACCGAACAGGCTGTCCAGTGTGCGCCTTCTGTCATCCGGAATTGTTCGGGTTAAATTACTCGGCTTTTTTATGCTTCCCATTATAGTTCCGGACTTCAGCTCTTTTTTATTGTCATACATATGACCATCTGCCCGTTCAAAAACTTCATCATAGCTTTGATCAACTTCGGGATTAAAAACGCTCATACCGCATGCAACGACCGGACCGGATCTTGACCGGCAGTTGGCTTCGGATTCCTTTTTCAGCAGATCAAAAAGGAATTCGCGGTTTCGGTAATCGTCACCTGAGAGAATCACGACAAATTCGTCTCCCCCGATTCGATAGATCAGACTCTTCTTGAATGCTTCACAGATCATACGACAGGTTCTTTGTATGGTTTCATCTCCAAAGCAATGACCACGTGTATCGTTAATAAGCTTCAGATCATTTATGTCACACATGATCACGCCAAACTCACAATCAGGGTCCTTCGCCGTGATCATGTCATCAATGATATTAACATGCTCCGTGTAGGCGTTTTTATTTTTTATCCCTGTTAATTCATCAAGTCTGGCCAGGCGTTCATTGGATTTGAAAATCCGTTCCTGTTCTTCTGTTTCACGATATTGAGATTCAATATTTTTTATACAGCCGAGTATATGTTTGTTATCCTCACACATTATACTGATATGGCAGATATGTACAATCTGGCCGCCCAGTATAAATCTGCAAACGATCAGACTGGAATTGTTTTCTGTAAGCTTCTTACGGAGAGCCTCTTTATTTATAAGCTGCAAAACGTAATCCAGATCATCCGGATGTACAATTCTTTTAGCCTGATCGGATAAAAAGGCAAAGAAATCCGTCCCCTGTTCCGGAAGGTTTAATTCATTCAGCATCTGAGAATGAAAGAACTCAATGAAGCTGTCAGATTCCATATCCACGTAATACATACTATCAAAGTGTTTAGCAAGAGTAGTTGCAACCTGTCCGAATGCTACCTGATCAATATTCATTCATTTAACCTCCTAGTTTCAAATTATGTCCCCTGACTTTTAGTATACCATACAGGTCATAGATCATGCTACATGTATCTTGGTGTTCCTTGTTAAACGTGAAATGTATTTCGAATTTCTACTCTCAAGTCTCTCGGTAGAATTTAGTCATGCATAAGTAGAAATAAAACATTCATATTTCCCTGTTGTTATCTTCCCCATTTCCCTATACGCTTTACATGGTACCCGGTGGCGGTAA
>JAFXZW010000024.1 GCA_017541035.1 Eubacterium sp.
ATCATTCCTGCTCCTTCGTTTTTCCTCCTTAAGTGCTTTTTTCCGCTCGTTACGGAGCAAATATCGCTCACGTATCTCATGAAGGCGCTTTTTCCTTTCCTTCCTGTCACTCCTGCTTCGTCTTGCCTTAAGCTTCCTTCCGAGAGTATCCGCTGACACCCATTTGGCGGAGCCATGTTCTTCCCCGAATCTTGTATTTTTCAGGGAAGTAATGATCAGAAACCAGATCACGGCATAAGCCACCGTGAAAATAAAGCAAACCGGTAAGGTGTGTCGGTTCCAGGATATCCGAAGCGGATGTACCGATACATCATCACTGATAAAGTCAATGAACTTAACAAGATTCCCGCCGGAGAATGACGAAAGCCGCATCATCAGGAGAAGCAAAACCGGATACATGGTCAGGGAAAGAATTGTCATCATTCGTTTACGCTGCAATAACATAATCTACCTCCTCATTCCTGAATCCTGTCTCTCGGCTGGTGGTCCATTTTCTCTGCCTTCTGATTTACGCCTTCATTCTGACCAAGGAATCGTCTCTGTTGGATTCCACCCTCTTCGATCAATTTACTGATCCTCTGCAGGGCGTAGTCCATCCCTTCCAGAATCCTCATCAAATCCTGGGGTTTTCCTTCCGGAGGATGAACCACATCCAGCTTTGGAAGCTCTATTCCGTATCTGGAACATACCGCATAGGAAATCGCCTGTGACTCAATCCCATGCTTATCCCGGTTATATGCAAATGCTATACTGTCAGAAGCATTCTTCTCTTCCTTCTTGAACAAACGCATCTCGTTTTCCCGCAGATAGAAATGCGAAAACTCCCGCAGAAGACCATAGCAGACATGTTCTTCACTCTTAAAGCCACCGGTCACTTCAATGATGCCTTTCTCCGGATCATATGAGGCCCTCCGGTTATCCGTAAGCGGCTTATCACTAAACCGTATCGGACAGGGCGGATACATCAAAAGCCGTTCTGCGAAGAATCCTGCATTCGGAAATTGTTCAAATGTTTCCGGCTGCATATCTGTAGAGGACACATCATACATAACACGCTCCGAATAGTGTCCCTTCTCTCCGGGAACCTGCTGGATGTTATAGATCATGGCTGTTTCATCCTGTACTGTGACACCGTCCTTCTCCCAGGCTTCTTTTGTCCGGATATCCGTTGCATGTGGATTGTACCCATAGGTAAGCAGTTTATTCCGCATGGATACATCCGTCCGCATCCCCGCAAGGTAAGTGAGAAAATCCTTCAGGTTATCCGGAGATTCCAGGTGATACCGTACACTGCTATCGACAAAATCATATAACTGTTTCAGAAAATCATCTGCCATATCACGCCTCCATTCCTTTATCCTTCGAAGGCAGTAGATCAGAAAGCTCTGCGGACACCTTAACATCCGGGATATTATCTCCAATAGATTGTTCCGATTCCGTTTTACCGGAAAGCATATTTCCAAGCAGTTCTGCAGCTTCTCCCCGCTTTCGTTTTTCTTCCTCTGCCAGTTCATCTCCCATCAGATTCGGCATGATTCCTGCTGAAGTCTGTGCCCCGACTTGAGCCGTATTCTGTTTCTCTGCTTCTTCAATATATCCGTTCAGTTCTTTAACCACTGACGGGCGGTTTGCCTGATTGGGCATCCTGTATGAAGCGTCGGACAGAGATGATTCTTCCGACGCTTGCGTAGGGTTTGCGCTATTGTCCTGCTGTGAGAGCATTTTACTGAGAAGCGACCTCGCATCCACAACACGGTTTTTTTCTACCGTCTGCGGATCCACATGTATCGCACTACCTTCCACCTCGATCAAATGGAACTTCTCGATCACACGGTTGATCTTGCTGGCATCCTCAGCCCGGACCAGCAGGTCATAGACTTCACCCTGAACATCCTCATCTGTCCGCTTCACTACGCTGTAGAGGATACCGTAATCCTTTGCTTCTTTCGCGAACCTCTGATAGTTCGCTTCCCCCTGCAGGGTAAATACCTTCAGTTCCGAACCGGACTGAAGTAATGTCTTCAGCCGAAGCTTTCCGCTTTGCTTTGCATTCGGATCCATGGCCGCAGCAGCAAAACGCGCCACACTAAGTGCCGCCTTCCCACCAAGGCCTAAGATAAATGTACTTCCCATGATCACAACCCGCGTGATCATTTCAGCTGCCTGTGCTCCGTTATCCATACTAACTCCTTTCCCTACTGATCCCGGTCTGCCGGTTTCTGCTTCTCCTGTACGGGTTTCCGATGCTCAGCCCGGAGTGAACCCGTTCCAGTTTCTTCTCTTTGGCATCCATCTCTCCCATTCTCCTGAGGATTCCCTTTTCGCTTCGGAGATTCTTATGCATCTTTCGTATCGATGCTTTTATATTCACCAGCTGCTCTTCTGCGGACTTTTTCTCTTCCGGATTACTGGCCGGAAGCATCCGTTCCAGATTGATCTTGCTGCGGTATAGCTTGTTCATTTCCTGCTGATCCTGTATCTTTCGTTCCTTCAACTGATCTACCGTACTGATATCCGAGTAGATCAGGAACTTGCTCTCCTCGATATACTGGTCCAGCTTCGTCAGTTCCTCCCGCAAAAGATAATGCGTTCTGGCGATCTGCGCCGGAGATTTGTGGTAGCCGATACGAAAAAGGAAGCCAAGGTACCTGACCTGAATACCTTTCGGCTTTCCTGCAGGTTTATGCCTTCGCTTCCCTCTTTGTACCATTTTCCGGTAAATCTTCTTTACTGCGTCTTCCTCCGTCAGTTCTTTTCGCTCGGGTACGATCCCATGCTTTTCGATCTGCTGCGCAATGCCGTCCAATGAGTATTCTTCACCGAAACGACGATCTAGACGGATACATTTGCTGTGCCCATAAGGAAATACCCGAAGATACTTCCCGGAATCATCGATACGATACCCTTTGGCCCGCATGAGCGACATCCATTCTGTTAGTGAGTTTGATGCCTGGATACAGCAATCCACATCCTCTTTCACCACAGACTGCACAGTAGGTTTTCCCTGTCTTTCCGCCCAGACCGCTCCACGGTGCAGGCGCATTTCCATATCTGCGGCTTCTTCTACCACAGACAGGCGTTCCTCCCGGCAGAGCTCATCCGACCGTTGCCGCATTCGTGGATATTCCCTATCCCAAATGAACTTACGACCATCCAGAAAGGAAATGGCATTGATCACAAAATGATTATGAAGATGCTCCCGATCAAGATGTGTTGCCACAACCACCTCAAACCGGTCTCCCCATAACTCCCGTGCCATACGGACGCCAATACTATGCGCCTGTTCCGGTGTCACCTCACCTGGAGTAAAGGACTGATATCCATGATACAGGAGCCGGTTTCCACGATCCGGCCAGCGATTCTTCGTGATCATCATTTCGTCCACTGCTCGCTCAGGAGAACAGTTAACTCCGGTCACAAACCGGACACCCTCTCCCTGCTCGGAAAGGATTCCAAGGACCTGCTTCATTTCTTCCTTCGACTCTTCTTCAGAAGGTATATCATTTGCAATCATCTCTCCGGCAGCGTCTTTTTCTGCGCTTACCTTGTCTCTTCTTGATGCATACCCCATAACTGACTGCATTACTTCAGAATTACTTCTACCGGAACCACCTGCACCATTTCCGCCTGTTGTTTTCTCTCCATTCTCCGCATACTCCACAAGCTTATTCAGAATCTTCCTGACTCCCCTGCCTCCAGTATTATGGATCGGCCAGAGTGATGTAGTAGCCATTAGTAGTCTTCCTCCCTCCTCGGCGGTTCAAAGATGCGTGATGAGACATAGGAATCAATACTCTCGGCATCATCGGAATTGTCACTTCTTGGTAATTCTTCCTTCATGCTCGATGGTACGGGCTCATCCGCCGACTGCCAGCCATCTTCGTCCGTCTGCCCTTCATCCTGAGATGCCATTTCCTCCCCACCGTCAAGAAACGGAGGGCGAATCCCAAGAGCGTTCCATCCGAGCTCCGGATCCGTGGCAGGATCTTCGATATCCATACTTTTATCCCTAATCGTAATGCTTTCAAGCGGAGGTGGTATTCTCCCCTCTCTCTTTGCCAGTTCCACCTGGTGCTCCCAATCCTGATAGGCGTTCAGCGCAAAGAACCGCGCTTTCGACACGCACTCTTTAATTTCCACAATATGCCCGATCAGCTGTACATACAGACTC
>JAFXZW010000025.1 GCA_017541035.1 Eubacterium sp.
AGGGTATGACTTTCGAAAATGCAACCTGATCGCCTTATCCGGGATCTCCGGATCCGGGACGAAGGGAAAGATTCCGATGGGAATGGCGGAGTATCCGGATCGGATTCCGATGGGAATGGCGGAGTATCTGGATCGTTTTCCGGATACAACAACGGTTTACATCCATTTCGATAATGATGATCCCGGACGGGCTGCGGGCAAGAGCCTTAAAGAGGCACTGGAGGAAAAGGGAATCCGTGCGGTGCAGCAGTATCCGCCTGCCGGATGCAAGGATGTGAATGACTATCTTGTCGGGATACGGGACCTGCAGAAGACGAAGAAGAAGGAAGAAACACTAGCGATTTAAGGAAGAGCGGGCGAACGGATCGATTGATCCGCCTGGCTTTCCTTTTTTTTTGGAGGTAGACGATGAAAAGTAAGAAAACCATAGGGATTGGTGGAAGGATCCGGATCATCCGTCAGGGAAGGGGACTCACACAGGCCGAGCTGGGAAAACGCGTCGGGTTACCCGGCGACCGGATACAGAAATATGAGAGCGGAAATCGTGTTCCGAAGCCGGCCCTACTTGGAAGGATAGCAGATGCACTAAAGGTGGAACTCCGTGCGCTTACGAATCCTGAGATTTCGGATCCGATGGGTGTGATCTATACCCTGTTTGAACTTCAGAGATTCTACCAAATGACGGTCAGAATGGTGAACGGGAAACCCTGCCTCTTCTTTGATGATCCGACCATAGAGGGAATGCTTAAGGACTGGGAAGGCGAGTGTCGAAAGACAAAGGAACGGTTAATTTGTGCCTCATCTAAAGAAGAGGAGAGCCAGATCATGGATGACTACATGAACTGGACCTGGACGTATATAGATAGAGGGGAGGTAAAGGATGAACAGAACGATATCAAAGAGGGTTGAACTAAACGAAACGGAGGCAAAGCAGCTTCGGATGAAGTCGGAGCAGTGCGGACTCACCGAAAGCGATTACCTGCGGGAACTGATCATGAACAGTCAGCCAGTGGAAGCGCCGCCAAGACAGTTTTATGAACGAATGTCTGAACTGAATCAGATCGTATTTTGGATCCAGGAGATTCTTCAGAAGGCGGAAAATGCCATCCCGAAAGAAA
The DNA here is from genome assembly GCA_017541035.1 of Eubacterium sp. GTDB lineage: Bacteria > Bacillota > Clostridia > Lachnospirales > Lachnospiraceae > Eubacterium_Q. The sequence continues at coordinate 1,119 of JAFXZW010000025.1, forward strand.
TGATGGATGACATGAAGGGGATTTATGCAGAACTGGTAAGGCAGATTGTTTCGATCAAGGAAATCGTATCCAAGGCACGCTTTTTTTCTACGGATGTATATGAACGCTGGGAGCATGATGTGGAAAAAGCAAAGAAAGAAGGGAAGAAACCGCTTTCTTTGGAAGAGTATCTTTTAGAGACGAGCAAGAGGGAAATCCGGCACCCCGCAACGGATATGAGTCTTGGATGGAATGCACTTGGAATCACTCCACCGTTTCTTCATGGAGAAAGCGGGGAGACGGACAGTAAGGCGGATGCGCATGTTACCAGACATATGCTGAATGAAGATGACTGGCAGACGGTAGACGATCTTCCGGTGCAGGAACCGAAACAGAAGCGTAGAGAACGAACGGATGATCCGGAAAGCATTTCTTCGTATGCAGAATCCAGTATTCTTGTTCCGCCCAGAAAAGGCGGTGGGAACTAATGGCAACGACATCACTTTGGCCGATCCATAATACGGGAAGCCGCGGAGTAAAGTCGGTGGTGAAGCAGTTGGTAAACTATGCTGAGAATGAAGAAAAAACCGTAAAACAGACCGGATTAGAAGCAGGAGGGGAATCCGGAGGATCAAATACACTTCGTTCGGTCATGGGGTATGTATCTAAGGATGAGAAAGTGAATCAGGAGAGAGCGGAAAACCCATTAGAGCTAAGCGCCCCGGGGGAGATTGATGCAGAAAGTGATGATGAGGTTTACCAGATGATCATGAGGCATTTATCCTCCGGCAGTGAGATTAGACGCTATGTGACCGGGATCAACTGTTTCCCCGAGAGCGCTGTGGAGGAAATGATGATCACAAAGAACCGATGGCCGGAACGGGGAAATCGGCTTCTGTTTCATGGGTATCAGTCTTTTTTGCCCGGAGAAGTTAGTCCGGACCAGGCACACCGGATCGGTGTAACACTGGCAAGGGATCTATGGGGAGACCGGTTTGAAATCGTTGTGGCAACACATCTGGACCGGGATCATATCCATTCGCACTTTGTGATCAACACGGTCTCCTTTCTGGATGGAAGAAAATTCAACTGGGATATCGAGTATCCAAGGATGCAGAAACGTTCGGATGAGTTATGCAAAGCAGAGAATCTGTCGGTGGTTCCGTCCGATGGAAGACTGGAAATGAAGATCCACAAGGGAGCGGCCCGGGCGGAGTGGGAGGGCAGGCCTACGATACAGTCCATTGTAAAGGAAGATGTGGACTGCTGCATTAAGGAGGCTTCCACCCTGGAGGAATGGATGATACTTATGCGAAAAAAAGGATATCAGATCGATGACTCGAGGAAATATCTTCGTATATTCCCCTACGGTCATAGTAAGTGTATCCGTTTAGACCGAAGGTTTGGAGAATCCTATTCGTTAGAAGGTATCTTAGCCAGGATCAATGCACATGGGACAGCTGTGGAACAGCGACAGAAAACAGAAGAGGAAATAATGAAGGACATCTACAGGGAGCTGGCAAAGCGGGGAAAGCGAAAGTATATTCCGAAAAAGAACCCGAAGGGTATCCAGAAAAAATATGTCCGGTTTCTTTACCGGATGGGCTATCACAAGTCCCCGGCACAGATTGCAAGAACACATTATCTGCTGCGTGAAGAACTGACGAAGTTGGATCGATACATTGAGGAGAGTAAGTTTCTGATTTATGAAGATATAGAAACACTGGATCAGCTGAAAGAACGGAAAACCCTGGATCAGGCAAAGATCGATCATTTGTACAGAAGCAGGAAAAACCTTCAGAGAATGCTTCCCCGTAGTAACGAAGTGGAAAAGGCGTCTGCTTTAGGGCAGATCAGCCAGTTAGATGCGTCGATCAAGAAGCTCAAAAGAAATCTACGGAATGAGAAGGGAATCTTAAAACGGATGAATGACATGGATCATAAGGATAGGATCGTAGAAGCAATCGAATCAGGCAGGAGTCCGGGACAGCGGATTAAGAGAACAAAGAACAAGGAAACGGAGGTAGAACGAAATGGATAACGGAGCACAGGCGGCGGAAGCCGTTACAAGGGTAGTACTCGGAGGGACAACATTTGTTCTTGCTATCAGCGGCAAGGCGGCGCTTGGCGTGGCAAAATTTCTGGCGGCTGCCGCATCGGATAAATCCAGTACCAGCGGAAAGGTGCGGCTTAAGACACTGCTTCAGTCCGGATCGGAACTTAAGGTATTCACCCTGCAGGGAGATGATAACTATAAGAAGTTTGCGGCGGAAGCGAAGGATTACGGGATCCTGTACAGTGTGGTGAAACGAACCGAAGAGGATGTGCAGGGGGGCGTCTATGATCTGATGGTCCGGGCAGAGGACGCAGGAAAAATCAACCGCGTGATCGAGAAATTCCATCTGATCGAGGTAGAAGGAAGTGCCAGGGAAGTAAATCCCCAGACGGTAGAAGAAAGCAAAATCGTAGATGCGAGAACCCTGCTCAGTAAGATGCTGGAGCGTTCGGAGCAGAACGTAAACCCTCCGGAGGCGTCGGAAGAGTCATCTCTGTCCGACGCTTCATTACGGACACCCAATCAGGAGGATCGCCCGTCGGTAGTTAAGGAGCTGAATGGATACATCGAAGAAGCATCTTTAGACAGGACAGCGAAGAAAGAGACACCAGGCGTTGGGCAGAAGAATATAGAGAGGAATGAAGAGAACCATTCGGATATGCAGGGGATCATGCCGAATCTGATGGGGGATGAGCTATCCGATGAGGAAAAGAGGAAGAAGAGCGAGGCAGTCGAACTACTGGGGGAGATGCTCTCCAGGGAGAAGGAACCGGCACGGGAGGTGTGACATGGCAGAGGATTTTGTAAAACAGCTATTTGATTTTATCAATGGAAGCGCAGAGCATCATCTGAAATCGGCAGAGAATCTGAAGGGATTTCTCACGTTTGTCGCGAATATGCAGAGCAATGTCACGGTAAGCAATAAGATCCTGGCGTATGGGTATAATCCCAATGCGACAGATATCCATACGAAGGAAGAATGGGAACAGTCCGGGATCACGGTACAGGATGAGAATGCTGTAATCTACAACCTGCAGCATAGTCCGGACAGGAAGCAGAAGTATGTGGAACGGGTGATGTATGATATTTCCTCCACAAATGCCACACCGCATTCCTTTGAGCGGTTTCCCGATGCCGGGTTCTTCGCGGAACGTCTGATCATTTCCGCACCCTGTCCGATCCGGTATAAGGTAGGACCAATCTCCGGCAGTAGGAAAGCCTGCTTCGATGCGGAAAAAGGGATCATAGAAGTGACACACGGATTCCGGGACGAAGAACAGGCGTGCCATGGTCTCCTTCGGGAGTTTGCACATTTCTATCTCTGCGAGAATGAACACAGGGATAAAAGGGGCAAGGCAGAGAAGACAAAGCCATATGAACGTGATAAACATGGCGTAGAAGCACAGGCAGTTTCCTATGCGGTCTGTGTCCGGTACGGGATCAATCCGCCTGAAATCGACGTACTCAGTCCACCGGAAGGAGAAGCGGAAGATAAGCGCAGGATCCTGGAAGGGCTGGATTATTCCATCTTTCGCATCAGTCAGAGAATTGAGGAAAGCGGAAGACAGCAGAGAAGGTTTTTATCGGAAGAAGCTGGGGAAAACCAGTCAGGAGGCAGGACGCAGGAAAGGGGATAGAGAATGTTACTTCGGAGAAAACGAAGCTTTGCGCTTTTCGCATCAATCACGTATCCTGTGCTGCTTTTTTTGATGGTGCGGCTTTCCTCCTTTTCGGGAGGAAGCCTGGCAGATTTTTTCAATTTCATCAGTGACGACGTGGCAGCACATCCGTTCCGACTCTCCTGGAACCGACATACACTTCCGGTTTGCTTTATTTTTACGGCAGTCTATCTTGTCCTTTGGTTTTTGATCATTACATCTCTTAAGAATACACGCTTCGGAGAGGAGCATGGATCCGCCAAATGGGTATCTGCGGATACGCTTGGAAGGAAGCTTAAGGCAAGACGAAGCAGGAGTGACAGGAAGGAAAGGAAAAAGCGCCTTCATGAGATACGTGAGCGATATTTGCTCCGTAACGAGCGGAAAAAAGCACTTAAGGAGGAAAAACGAAGGAGCAGGAATGAT
>JAFXZW010000026.1 GCA_017541035.1 Eubacterium sp.
GCCAGTAAGCGTTCAACTATCTTTACTTTTTCTGCTGAGTCAATCTTGCTTTTTCTGGACATAAAAATACCCCCAAGTAGGTTTTATATTTCAGTGTCCTACTTGGGGGTAGCATATCATTCCCGGCTTCTGCTTTTTCGTTATTATCCTGCTGATCCGTCAGTCGATCACGATGTTATTTACGGCATCTGCCACTTCTGCGTAAGCTGCATTGTCGGCGGCAGCTTCAGCGGATTCCTTAACCTCTTCGGCAGCTTCCTTTACTTCCTCGACAGCGTCCGTAACTTCTTCGGACACATTTTCGGAATCGCCCTTTGTCATCTTCTTATCCCAGATATCAACTGCCTTTTCTTTTGCCGTCTTGGCGTACTCGGTAACGGTCTTTGCCGTATCCTTCATTGTGTCCTTAACCTTTACGGTTGCGGTCTCTACCTTGTTATCAACGTCGTATTTTTCGTTCAGCTGTCTGTATGCCGGTGTCTCACGGATCTCATCCTTGAAAAGCGAATAGACACCATATGCAGCTGCGGCGACAACGCCGACCTTAAATACTCCACCGATTAATCCCATAACTTACCTCCTCAATTGTGTATTTAGTAAACAAACTGGAATAATTATACGTCAATCATGATAAAAAAGCAAGAAAAGGTAGAAAATGACATTCATTTCGGTTATACTTTCCCTTGGCGGCTTTTTTTGCCGTACTGATTAAGCGAGGACGAGAAAATGGAACAGACTATCCTGAGCTTTTACGAAGAAGAAAAGCTGCGGATCGAGAAGAAAAAGAAGGAACTGGAAAAAAAATTTAACCGGATAGCGTGGGCGCGTCTTGCTGTATTCCTGGCAGCGGTAATCCTGCTGTATCTCGGACTGACGAAACGACCGATGCAGGAACTGTATCTGGCGGGGGGGATTATCGGAGTTGTCGGCTTTCTGATCCTGATCCGACTGCATGACGGGATAGAGAAGAAACAACGCCTTCTGGAGGCCAGGGCAATGGCTGTTGCGGCCTATCCGGAACGGCTCGGTACCGGTTGGAGAAACTTCACGGATGACGGAAGCCGTTATCTGCAGAAGGAAGATACGGTAAGCCGGGATCTGGATCTTCTGGGACCGGGATCTCTGTATCAGATGATAAGCATCTGTCAGTCTTCCTACGGAAAATGGCTTTTTTCGGATATATTGAAGGATCCGTATCAGTTGATCGAAAAAAGAAAGGAACGTCAGGAAGCCATCCGGGAACTGGCAGACAATCCGGAATTTCTTCTGGATTACGAAACGGTTGTCCGGCAGGCCTTTGTGGATGAAAGAAAGCATCCGACCAGAGATGATGATGCCAAAAAACCGGGCAAGACCTATCATCCCGGAAAGATTCATTTCACCGCGCTGATGGGCCTTTTGATGGTACTGGTTCCGGTGATGAACATTGCCGTCATTGTGGCAATCCTGATCGGCCTGATCCAGCCTGCATGGATCCTGGTATCCTTCCTGGCCGGTTATATCATTACAGCCGGCTGCAAGTCCAAACTGGAGGAAGAAACGAAGGGGATTTTTTCCTCGGAGATGACCAGCGGACGGATATATCCGATCTTCAAGACAATTCAGGATGCCGTATTTCACTCTGAGATGCTTTCGGAGATCAGGGAACGTGTGAGCGGTTCGAACGGTATGCTGGTGGCACAGAAAAAACTGTCCCACCTGGCTGATCTGAAGAACCTGGACTATAACCCCATTGTGGGGATGCTGCTGACCGGATTTGTCGGATGGGATTTCTTCCTGGCCTTCCTGGCTGCCCGTTGGGACAGAATGCACGGAGAGGCATTTGCGGGAAGCTTTGATATCATTGCGGAAATGGAAGCTCTTGGCAGTCTTGCGGTTCTTTCGGTGGTTCGTCCTACGGTCATTCCGACGCTGTCGGAAGAAAAGAAGGGTATTCGATTCCGGAATCTTTCCCACCCGCTTCTGGATCCGGAGAGTGTAGTGGCAAATGACGGAACACTGGAATCCCCTCTAACCGTGATCACTGGATCGAATATGTCCGGTAAAACGACCTTTCTCCGTACGGTGGCGCTCAGCCTGGTGCTTTCCTACATCGGCGCGGGGGTTGTTGCGGACGAATTTGATTCGGAATACAGAAGAATCTTCACATCCATGCGGGTTCAGGATGATGTGATGGGAGGTATCTCCACGTTTTATGCGGAAATCCTGCGGATTAAGGAAATGGCGGAATATATCGGAAAAGAAGAAGCTGTTCCGGCCATCTGTCTCATCGATGAGATCTTCAAGGGGACGAATTCCGCAGACCGTATCGTTGGTGCGCGGGAAGCTATCCTGCGGCTGTCGGATAAGGGCGGAATGGTCATCGTGACAACGCATGACTTTGAACTCTGCAGTCTTACCCAGGCGAACGGAAAGCCGGCGGAGAATCATCATTTTGAAGAACACTATGAGGATGACAAGCTGAAATTCGATTACACTATGAAGGACGGTCCCTGTACCACACGGAATGCCCGTGCCTTACTGCGGATGGCCGGACTCATGGGAGAAAGTGATAACGAAGAGGGTATTTCGTCAAAGTAGCCAATTATTTTTATCTATTTTCGACAAAATGACGTTGACGTTGGTGTGAAAAATAGAGTAAAATAACCAGTAAGGCTATAAATGTTGAGGAGGAGAAGGAAAATGGCATTACCGGCAAATATCACCGCGGGAAGCGATAACAATGTACTTTCCATTGCTGCTTCGAATAATAAGGGGCTTCTGATCCGGTTTTTGAATGAACAGGTTGAGGATGGTTTCTATGCATTGGTGATTGACTACCTTAAGGACTCAAATTTCGACCTGGAGAATATGAAAGTGGACGATGATGTCCGGGCACAGTGTACCAAGCTGTATGAGCTGGGTGAATTTGTGGACGAGAACATCAAGCAGCCGGAGCGTTTTGAGATTGATGAATGGATCGAGCCGTTGTTTAATTTTGTTTATGGCAATATTGATCCTACGGATATTGATGCTCCCATCAGTACGACAGGTATCTACCGTTACAGTATCTGGCTGATCTATCTGTATCAGCGTGAAAAGTTCGGCGACGCCATGCGTCTGATCGGGGAAAGAATCGCACCGCTTCTGATCAATGTGAGCTACCAGATCCTGGAAGATGATGACCGTCCGAAGAACTTTGATAAGGCATTGATGGGATATCTGGATCTTATCAATGTTGTAATGGAGATGGGACTTCCCACATCTCTGGCGAATTCGGATGCGTATCTGTCGAATCTGGAAGTGCTTTTTGATTATGTTGTGGAAGATCCGCATGTCGGAATCGATTACAAGACACAGCTGTCCATCGGCCTTTTCAATACCTTTATCGCAAATAAGGATTACAATAAGGCGTTTGAGTTCTATGGCCTCAATGCGGAGTATATCCCCATTGATAATATGGCTGTATATGAGAGCTTCAAGGAACTGATCCGTAATGTCAATACGACACAGGATACCAGTGTGCTGTCCCGGAATGTGCTGACAGCGATCTCCAAGCAGGAGATCTACAATAAGAGGATCGATACCCTGATCTCTGAGGTTTCTGCTTTCGTTAAGAAGGTTTATCTCTATATTGAGAATGAGCCGGATATGAAGAAGAACCTGCAGACACTGGGAGCCGGTTCACAGCTTACCGGAAAGACCAACATTTTCGAAGGTCTTTATGAGTATAATCTGGTATTTTATGAGTGCGGTATCAAGGAATTGGTGAATTCCGATGTATCCAGTCATAGCTGGGAGGAGAAGTATGAGATCCTTGAGAAGCTGTATACGACGCTGAATGTCGTTTTCGACGGCTATAACGTATATGAGCTTTCCAATAAGATCGAGCATCAGTATGTAGAGATCACATGGATCAATGACTATGTCAATGCAAATCCGTCCCTGTTGAAGATGTTCTTCAGTATCAAGGAGAAGATCAAGGCCTTCAAGGTGCGTAAGAATGCCATCCTGGAGAAGTCCAAGACGAATTACGAGATCAAGCAGATGATCGATGACCGTCAGAAGACACTGGTATTCATGGCAGCAGAGGATATGATCATCAATGGCCTGAACGGAGGAAGAGTGGCTATTATCAACAGCGACTACGATCCGCGTAAGGCTGAGAAGTATCTTCAGAAGGACTATGCCGAGGTTGTGGTTCCCGCGAAATATAAAAAGGCAGAGGTTCCCTCAGGCGGCAGCAAGCTTTTCGGAAGAGCATCGGCACCTGCTATGGATCCGGATCTCAGAAAGCTTCTGGACGATCCCAAGATTGAAGAGATGCTGCTGAAGTCCGAATGGCTCTGGTATCAGTATGAGACAAAGGGAGCAGAGGCTCAGACACAGATGGAGGCTACCTACAGTGTGATCTGCATGATCAAGGCTGTGGAAAAGCTTCTGGATAAGAAGGGCGGATCCGGTGCTCCGAAACCGGATGCAACTCCCAACAAGAAGGTGATCATTACCAAGACCGGTAAGGTTATTGAGCTTTCCGATGAGGGAAACCAGCCCACCGGAGGTGATCGTCATCAGGTGGCAACACCGACAGTTGTTGAGAATATCAACAATTTGCAGAACACGTTAAAAGACAAGTCCGAGGAAAATGTGGACTATGTCAAGTCCTATGTCAACGACTGGCTGGATGCGGTAATGAAGAGTAAATTCGACATTGATACCATGCTCCCGCTTTTCGAGGCAGAGGAATTAAGAGCAAAGAGCTTCCAGGTATTGAAGAAGCTCAGAGCAGATATCCTTTAAGAGATCAGAGAAGGATATCAAGTCCTCCTGTAAAAAAGAAGAAGAGGTTGAAAAACCTCTTCTTTTTTATGCGCGAATGGGGTGCCTCCTTCTGTAGAAGAACAGGATCGGGCGCTCCAGAATTCTTTTCAGAACGATCTGAATCTCCTCTTTTTTATCAATCTGTTTTACCAGTATGGAACGAATTCCGGCCCGATTCGCTCCCCAGATGTCAGTGAAGAGCTGGTCTCCGATGAAGAGCGCCCTTCGGATCGGTATTCTCATTTTTCTGAGTCCGTTGAGATAGCCGGTCCGCTTGGGCTTGCCGGCCTTATACACATAGGATGGATCAGGAAGGCCTTCTACATGCAGTTCCTTTACAAACCGGTTGACCCGTGGCTCCTTGTTGTTGGAAATGAAGCATATGGAAAAACCCATTCGTCTTAAGTCGGTAAGAAGCCGGCGGCTCCTCTCGTCTGTCATGGCGTTGTGGGGGACCAGCGTATTGTCTATGTCAAAGAGAAGTGCCCGGTATCCCATCTGATAGTAACGGGCAAAATTGATCTTGTAGGTGGAGCTGTAATACTCCGAAGGGTAGAGAAAACGGGACATAACACCAGATTCCTTTCAGGTTTCATGTTGCTGAAGGGTTAATTCTTCGTTTCATCGTCAGGGTGGAAGAAGGTATACACCGCTTCTGCCGCTTTCCGGTTCATTCCGGGCAGATTGCTCAGTTCTTCCACGTCTGCTGCCTTCAGTTCGTCAATCGAACGATAACGGAGCATAAGAGCCTGCCGCCGTTTAGGGCCGACTCCTGCTATGTCGTCCAGTATGGAGTGCGTTTGTTCCTTGCTTCGCAGGCTTCTGTGGAAGGTGATGGCAAAACGGTGCGTCTCATCCTGCAGGGCGGTGATCATATGCATGGCTTCGCTGCCCGGAGGAAATTCCACCTCCCTGTCTTTATAATACAGACCTCTGGTTCTGTGGTGGTCATCCTTTACCATGCCGCAGACCGGAATGGTAAAGCCGAGACTGTCCAGTACCATTTCGGCAACATGTACCTGACCTTTCCCGCCGTCCATCATCAGAACATCCGGAAGGGGACCGAGGCTGTCATTGGTATATCTCCGGGATAATACCTCCTTCATGGAAGCATAATCATCCGGACCCTCAATGGTACGGAGACGGAACTTCCGGTATGCATTCCGGCGGGGTTCGCCGTTTTCAAAGACCACCATGGAGGCTACGGAGTGATATCCGGAAATGTGTGAGATATCGAAGGCCTCCATGCGGGTGGCCGCGGGAATCCCGAGTTTTTCGGCAATCTCTTTTACTGCACCGGTGGTCCGCATTTCTTTTTTCTTGATCCGTTCCAGATCCTGAGAAAGAACAAGAACGGCATTCTCTTCGGCAAGACGGAGAAGTCCGGCTTTATCTCCCCGCTTTGGCTGGAGAAGCAGGACCTTTGACCCTTTCTTTTCGGACAGGTAATTCATGACCATCTCTGCTTCGGGAACGGGATCCCGTGTAAGGATTTCCTTTGGAATATAGGGGCAGTTGCCGTAATACTGCTTGATGAATTCTCCCAGAATAGCAGAATCCGTGTCATCATTCTCAGCGGTCATGTGATGATTTTCTCTGCCCAGAAGCTGACCGTCGCGGACAAAAAAGACGGTAACTACAGAGTCCTCCTCTCCCCTGGCCATGGCAACGATATCGCGGTTGTCGGAATTCGTATCCTGCATCAGCTGTTTATCCATGATGTGGTGAATGCGTTCGATCCTGTCCCGGACCGAGGCGGCCTTTTCGAATTCCAGCTGCGCAGCGTATTGCTTCATTTCCTCCTTCAGATCCCGGAGCAGTTCCCCGGTATTGCCGCGAAGAAAGTTCATAGCGTCACTGACACGGTCCAGATAATCCGACTGCGTCATATCTCCGGTACAGGGGCCGCAGCACTTGCCGATCTGGTAATACAGACAAGGACGCTCCTTTCCGATATCGCGGGGGAGGCTGCGATTACAGGTGCGTAGTTGAAAAAATTGGTTGGTCATGGCGATCATTTCCTGAACAGCCCTTGCATCCGTGTAAGGACCGAAGTACTTGGAATGGTCTCGCCGCATCTGATGGCTGTACAACACCCTCGGGTAAGGTTCCTCAAGCGTGACACGGATGTAGGGGTACCCCTTGTCGTCCGTCATCAAGGTGTTGTACTTCGGACGATGCTCCTTGATCAGGTTACATTCCAGTACCAGAGCCTCCATCTCGGAGCCTGTCAGAATGTATTCGAAATAGGCGATCTGTTCCACCATCCGAAGGATTTTCGGGGAATTGTTATGCCCGTGACCGCTGCGGAAATACTGCCGCACACGGTTGTGAAGATCCACGGCTTTTCCCACGTAAAGAAGCTCCTCGCTGTTGCTCCTCATCAGATAGACACCGGGGTGGTGGGGGAGTTTTTTCAGTTCTTCTTCGATATCGAATTCTTTCATGCTCTGTATTATAACACGTATGGAAAAATAAATCCAATTATGGTAAGATGATAGCAGTGTTTTTCACACAAGATTACTTAACAGGAGGGGGTTATGACAGAGGATTACAGCGTCCGGCTGACGGATTTTATTAAAAAACTGAATCTGAAGAACTATACGCCGGAGATCAATACGGATGATATTCTGATCACGGATCCGGACATTAACCGTCCGGCCCTGCAGCTGGCCGGGTTCTTCGAACATTTTGACACTTCCCGTGTCCAGATCTGCGGAAATGTGGAGCATGCCTACCTGGCGGATATGCATACCAGGGAAGAAAATATCGAGATCTTCGATAAGCTTTTTGGGTTTCCCATTCCCTGTCTGGTATTCTGCCGTGATATCGAGCCCTATGATTTTATCGTAGAAGCGGGGAAGAAGCACGGAATACCGGTGCTTTCTTCCGAATCCACTACATCCAGCTTCGTGCATGAGGCGGTTCGCTGGCTGCATGAGGAGCTGGCTCCCAGGATATCCATCCACGCCGTGCTTGTGGATGTATTCGGTGAAGGCGTTCTTATCATGGGGGACAGTGGTATCGGAAAGTCCGAGGCGGCGTTGGAGCTTTTGAAGAGAGGACACCGGCTGGTGGCGGATGATGTGGTAGAGATCAAGAAGATCAGTGATGACCAGCTGATCGGTATGAGCCCGGCCATTACCCGGCATTTTATCGAGCTTCGCGGTATCGGCATCATCGACGTAAAAACCATGTTTGGTGTAGAGTGTGTGAAGATCTCCCAGCAGATCGATCTTGTGATCAATCTTGAAGAGTGGGATAAGGATGCGAATTATGATCGGATGGGACTGGAGGATCAGTATGTGGAATTCCTGGGAAATAAGATCACCAGCCACAACATTCCCATACGTCCCGGCCGGAATCTGGCCATTATCGTGGAGTCTGCGGCGGTCAATCACAGACAGAAGAAAATGGGATACAATGCGGCACAGGAGCTCTACCGCCGCGTGACGGAGAATATGAATAAGAATTCCTGATGGACAGGATATGAGATTAAAGGAGGGGACTATGAAAAAAGCAGTATTTGGTGTGGATGTAGGAGGAACATCGGTTAAGCTGGGGTATTTTACGATAGAAGGCGTTCTTCTGGATAAATGGGAGATTCCAACCCGGACAGAGAACGGAGGTGTAAATGTACTCCCGGATATAGCGGCTTCCGTAAAGGCAAAAATGGAAGAGAAAGGCCTTTCCGCGGATGATGTGGAAGGCGTTGGCCTGGGTGTTCCCGGTCCTGTGAAGGATGATGGAACCGTGATCAAATGCGTGAATCTCGGGTGGGGCGTATTTAATGCTGCGGATGAACTGTCCTCCCTGCTGGGAGTGAAGGTCAAGGTTGGAAATGACGCCAATATCGCCGCACTGGGAGAAATGTGGATGGGCGGCGGAAAAGGCCACAGCAGTATCGTGACCATCACTCTGGGAACAGGCGTCGGAGGAGGCATTATCCTGAACGGAAAAATGCTGTCCGGTGTGAACGGAGCCGGCGGAGAGATCGGCCACATGACACTGGATACAGAGGAAACTGCCGTGTGCAACTGCGGCAAGTGCGGCTGCCTGGAGCAGTACGCATCGGCTACCGGTATCGTAAGACTGGCTAAAAAGGCTCTGGATGGATCGGATCAGGCCTCTTCTCTCCGGAATGTGGAAAATCTCACCGCAAAGGATGTTTTTGATGCGGCAAAGCAGGGAGATGAACTGGCGGGAGAGCAGGTGGAAGAGCTTGGAAAGAAGCTGGGCCTTGCCTGCGCAAACATTGCCTGCGTAGTGGATCCGGAACTCTTTGTTATCGGCGGCGGCGTATCCCGGGCCGGACAGATCATTCTGGATGTGACGGAGAAGTATTTCCGGAAGTATGCCTTTCATGCCTGCCGGGAGACGGGATTTGCCCTTGCGGTACTCGGAAACGATGCCGGAATCTACGGCGGGGCACGCTCTGTGCTGGGTTAGGACATATTGACGAATTTTGAACGGTTTTTGCGGTTTTTTCGTGAGTATTATTCATTGAAAAGAAACTCGCCGACATGGTATAGTTAATGTCGGCGAGTTTTTTGCATGATAAGGGTGCCGGGCTTGCACGAATGCCCATTTTACATCAAATGCGACAATCGAAACAGGAGTAAAATATCCATGGAAATAGCGGAACAGGAGCCCATGAGATTTCATACAACTTTTCGTACCGGAGGGCCGGCTAGGTGGTTCTGTCCGGTTTCTTCTGTTTCCGACATCCTGGATGTGCTGCGATTTGCAGATGAGAAAAAAGCAGGACTTTTTGTGATCGGAAAAGGCAGTAACCTCCTGGTTTCAGATGACGGTCTTTCCGGAGTGGTGATGGAGATCGGAGATGGATTCCGGAAGATGACTGTCGATGGAGACAGGATCATTGCAGAGGCCGGTGCAAGCCTTTCCGCGGTAGCGGCGGCTGCCAGAAACTATGGCCTGTCCGGGTTGGAATTCGCTTCCGGAATCCCCGGAACACTTGGAGGCGGCATTTCCATGAACGCCGGGGCATACGACGGTGAAATGAAGGATGTAGTGGAATCTGTGGATGTGATACGAAAGGGAGAGCTTCTCCGGCTTAACGGTGAGGAAATGCATTTCTCTTATCGGAGCAGCCGTTGTCATGAGGAAGAGCTTATTATCACCGGAGCTGTGCTGCATCTTACTCCGGGTGATCCGGCTGAGATCGGAAAAAAGATGCAGGAGCTGAACGAAAGACGAAGAGAAAAACAGCCGCTTAAGTATCCCAGTGCGGGCTCCACATTTAAGAGACCGGAGGGATACTTTGCGGGCAAGCTGATACAGGATGCCGGGTTGAAGGGCTATTCCGTGGGTGACGCTCAGGTGTCGGAGAAACATGCGGGCTTTGTGATCAACAGAGGAAATGCTTCATCAGAGGATATCTATCGTCTGATCATGCATGTGGTACAGGAAGTGGAGAAGAACTCCGGTGTCCGTCTGGAGCCTGAGGTGCGTATCTGGGGAAGCTTTTCGGAAGAGAGGTAGGGAATCTTGAGATTCATTATTGTAACGGGAATGAGCGGTGCGGGGAAATCCACTGCCCTCCGGACGATGGAGGATCAGGGGTATTTTTGTGTTGATAATCTGCCTGTGCTCCTGATCGAAAAGTTTGCCGAGATCTCCCGGGATCCGCATTTTAATTATGACAATGTAGCGGTGGGGATTGATATCCGCGCCGGTAAAAAACTGGAAGATCTTCGCCAGGTTCTGACGAATCTGAAGGATGATAATTTCACCTATGAGATCCTTTTCCTGGATGCCAGCGATTCGGAGCTGGTAAAACGCTTCAAGGAAACCAGAAGAGATCATCCTCTGGCAAGAGGAAGCCGTGTGGAAGAGGGAATATTCGAGGAAAGACTGCGTATCGCCTTCCTTCGGGAATGCGCTGATTATATTGTGGATACCAGCGGCCTGCTGACCCGGGAGCTGAAGAGGGAGATCGGGAAGATCCTGACGGCTGAAAAGGAATACCAGAACATGATTGTTTCCGTGGTTTCCTTCGGATATAAGAACGGAATTCCCCGGGATGCGGATCTGGTCTTTGATGTCCGTTTTCTGCCGAATCCCTACTATGTACCCACTCTGAAGCAGCGCACCGGAAATGATCCGGAGGTTCGGGAATATGTGATGCAGACGGGAGAAGGCCAGGAATTCCTGGACAGGCTCTTTAATCTGATGGAGTTTCTGGTGCCCCGATATCAGGAAAATGAAGGAAAGCATCAGCTGGTTGTGGCCATCGGCTGTACGGGGGGCCGCCACAGATCCGTGACCATCGCGAATCTCCTGTACGATATGCTGCAGACGCTTCCGTATTCCGCCCGCGTCTTTCACAGGGACATCGGAATGGATACCATACTAAAGGGTGAGTGATATGGGCTTTTCATCAGAGGTAAGGGAGGAGCTTTCGGAGCAGAATGTGAAAAGCCTGCACTGCAGGATCGCCATGTTGGCCGGCATTATCACTCTGGATGCAAAAATGAAGCGCGAGGAACAGGGCAGAGTCCTCTCGATCCGTATGGAACAGGATGTCCTTGTGAAATGTGTCAAAAAGCTTCTGGAACAGATCTTCGGGTTTCGGGAGGAGGATTATACGGTAATCCCGCGCAGCAGTACCGGGGCAAGGCTTCGGATCGAGAATTCCGAAAGGATTGACCGTGTGCTTCAGACGTTGAAGCTCAGGATTCAGGATGACCGGCTGGATGTGGACGATATTGTTTTTACCCGCAGCTGCTGCCGCGGAAGTTTTCTGAAGGGAGCGTACCTTGCAGCGGGCTCCGTATCCAATCCGGAAAGTGCCTATCAGCTTGAGATTGTAACCGGAAGGGAAAGTGTTACCGGACAGCTGGTCCGTATCCTGGCAGGCTTCGGACTGACGGGACATACGATACTCAGGAGGGGGAACCTTCTGGTGTACCTAAAGGGGGCGGGTGACATTTCCGAACTCCTTGGGATCATGGGCGCCGGAAATGCCATGATGGAGCTGGAAAATGTCCGTATTCTGAAGGAAATACGGAATACCGTTAATCGTGAGGTGAACTGTGACACGGCCAATATAACCAAGATCACCGTTGCCGCCAGCCGTGATGCGGAGCAGATCAGAAAAGTGGAAGAAACAATAGGCCTTTCTTCCCTTCCTCCGGAGCTGCAGGAAACCGCACGGCTTCGTATGGAACAGCCGGAGCTGAGCCTTTCGGAACTGGGGGAAAGACTGGATCCTCCCCTTGGTAAGTCCGGCGTGAACCATCGATTAAGAAAAATCAGGAAAATCGCAGCTGATCCCGATTCCTATCGGGGGTGCTGAAGAAAAGAGGATAAAGAAATGACAAGAGAAAAGTGCACTGTTCATTTACCCAGCTATGCGGAAGCGCGTCCCGTTGCGGAGATTGTACAGACGGCAAGCCAGTATGAGAGCAGGATTTTCCTGATCTCCGGGGACAAGAAGATCAATGCCAAGAGCATTATGGGAATGATGAGCCTTACACTCTCCAATGAAGTGGAGATAGAGGTGGAGGCCGAGGGGCCGGATGAGGATGATGCGGTGAATGCCATCGTCGGTTATATGAGTCCTGTTGCTTCTTAAAGAAACAGGTGTGATCAGTACGATTATTTCATTGCGCAGAAAAGGATATTATGCTATAATAAATCAGTCTATGTGTCACTGACTATTACTATCTTTTTTATTATTCGAGGGACTTAAGGTATGGGTTTTTTCAGTAATCTAAAAGAGCATATCCCGATCATCAAGAATATAGGCAAGCCGAAGTCAAATAAGAGCAGTACCGAGCTGCAGTTTGATAAGGCCATGAATCTGATGGACAACGCCAATCCTGAAGAAGCCGTTGAGATCCTGGAGAAGATCGCGGACATCGGACTTATGGATCAGCAGTATAAGGACCTTGGGACAGAGTCGCTTCTGATCCTGAGTTCTTTCTACGAGACAGGTGCATTTAAGAATGCCAAATGTGAGCGTGATCTGAACAAGGCGGCGACCTATCTGGAGAAGTATACAAATCTGACGAATGACGGCGAGAAGATCTATAAGACCGCTGAAATGTACCTTCAGGCTCAGAATTTCTCCAAGGCCATCACTTTTTTTGAGAAAGCGACCAAGCATGGTGTAAAGGCCGGTTATATGCGATTGGGTGCCATTTACGAAAATGGACTCTCAAGGATCGACCAGTATGGCAACAAGAGTGATTTTGTGATTCCTGTTGACCTGGAAAGAGCCATGGCCTGGTATAAACAGCTGGCAGATCAGGGTGATTCCAAGGCGGCTGCCGCGTATGAACGCGTGGATTATGCCTCCAAGCATACAGACAGCCTGGAGTTCGAAGAAAAGGACAAGCTGTATTCCGAGATTGCCGAGAAGCGGAAGGAAAAAGGTAAAGAGCCACGCTACAAAGCCATCGATCCGGCAAAGCTTCAGTATCAGTATACCTACGTTCATAATCAGGTTGACGGTTATATCCACAAACTGCCGAAGGACTGGGTAAAGACCATCAATGAGGAAACGGACGAGGAGTACTACGCGCCCAGTATCACTTACCGGGATTTCGCCATCTATGTTTCCTACGACAGTATTCCCCGTGATTCCAAGAAAACTCTGGAGAATTATCTGAGGTACTGCAATGATGCCTTTGACGAGGAGCTGCAGCTGAAGCCGTATATCACGGAGTATTCTGACGGTATCTGCACAACCTTCTATCATAAGGCCATGAACAAAGGAATCGTGACCTTTGCCTTCTATTCCGGAAGACGTCTTGCCTGCATGCGCTTCGTCTGCGCAACCATGGAGATCATCGAGCAGTACGAGGAGATCATTTTCGAGACGGCAAACTCCTTTGCGTTTGTGGCGCCGACGCGTGTCAGTGATCAGAGCCTGAACAGAAAGGATAATCAGTTCTACAGCGAAGCGCTGTACTGCTATTATCTGGAGGATTATGAGGGCGCCATGACGGCCGCCAAGCAGGCACTGAAGGAAGGCTCCATCAAGGCCAGCTACCTTCTGATCGATCTTTACTATGATAAGGATTCGCCTTATCGTGATATTGAAAAAACCATCAGCTATGCCAAGCAGCTCTTTGATGCCACCAAGGATCCCGAGCTGGCGTTCCTGATCGGAAATATCTATGACCAGCAGCAGAAGGACTACATGAAGGCGCTGAACTGGTACGAAAACGCTCATCGTCTTGGCCATAAGAGAGTGGCTTTCTATCTGGGAAGATTCTATTACTACGGACTTCTCCGCACCCAGAGAGACGGAGAAAAGGCTCTTCGTTATTTCGAAGAGGCTTCGAAGAACGGTATTCATGAAGCGGATCCCTATATCAAGGATATCAAGGATCTGCACGGAGAGAATCTTCAGGTTGCTGTGGATAAGTGGAATCGTGCCGTGGAAGCGGGCAGTGCCGCAACGGCTCTGAAGGTTGCGCTGATGAAGCAGAGCCAGATTTTCTACATAGCCACGAATTACGAGATTGAAAAGGCCTTTGAAGAGGCGTTGGAGATGGGCAGTACCCAGGCTGCTTATGAGCTGGCCCGGATCTATGAGTTCAAGGAGAAGGATGAGAATTATACAGGCGAGAAGAAGAGCCTGGAATATTTCGAAAAGGCCTTCGACAATAACTATGAGGATTTCGATAAGGAAAACCTTTATAAGGTGATCCAGTATAAGGAATCCAAGGGTGAATCCCAGGAGAATCTGATCAAACTTTACCTGTCCAACGCGGCGATGGGATATGTGCCGGCTGTGGATAAGATCGTTGAGATGGTTGCCTATCGTACTCCTCAGATCACAGAGCTGTATGTAGCCTTGATGGATCTGGCTGAAACAGGCGAAGAGATGGCTATCATTTCCATGAACAAGATGGAGAAGAAGTATCCTGATCTGGTTATTACGGATCCGGCCTCCGACGAGAAAGTGATCGAGAATAAATTCTTCCGTCTGATCGTACCGAAATCCAGTAACTCTCAGATCAATGATGACGGCGGTACCATCCGTCTGGCAGATTCGGCCATCGAATTTGCCGTGGCAGAGCTTCCCGTCAAGGTGGAGAATGAAGACGATTATCTGAAGATCTATAAGCTGATCCTTTCCGAATATCTGCCGGATGATTCTGCTGAGATCATTATTGCAAATTCCCGCATGATCGGTTCCGGTATGAAGGAGACCAAGAATAATATTCACTCCTACAGTATTCTTCTTATCAGTTCGAAGAATCAGTATCTGTTCAAGCTGTCCTCCAAGGATCGTCGACAGATGCTGCAGTTTAAGGATGAACTGATCAAGATCGCCAAGTCTTTGGTAGAGACGGGAGAAATCTATGTGGCTACCGAAGGCAGCCGCAGAGATATCGGACTTTCCGTACTGCTGAAGGCAAATGAGGGCGGCTTCCTGTCCATCGGGAAGAGTGATTAGCATAAAAAGATGAATTTCGGGGCGGGGCGTGACTTTCTGTAAGAATCATGGGTTCGGGAAAGCGTGCGGCCCTGTGAAACCCCTGAAAAGTTTTCGGGGGTTTTTCCCGTTTTCGCGATGTGGGCGCAGGATTGGAAAAAAAGTTGCAAAAAGTGTTCGTCGCAGGGGGTGCGACAGAAAGGAAAAGGTATGGATTACGATTTGAAGTTCATGGAGCGCGCTATCAAACTGGCAAAGCTGGGCATCGGTCGTGTGGATCCGAATCCGCTGGTGGGGGCCGTGATCGTCAAGGATGGAAAGATCATCGGTGAAGGTTATCATACGGGTTACGGAATGCCTCATGCTGAGAGGGAAGCGCTTAACAGTCTGACGGAATCTGCTCAGGGAGCGGATATGTACGTTACGATGGAGCCTTGCGCACATCAGGGAATGCAGCCTCCCTGTGTTCCTGCTATTATTGACGCAGGAATCCGCACCGTTTATATCGGTTCTTCTGATCCGAATCCCATGGTAAACGGGAAGGGGATCTGGATGCTGCGCCATCAGGGAATCGAAGTGGTGACCGGTGTCATGAAGAAGGAATGTGACGCCATGAACGCAGTCTTTTTCCATTACATTACCACCCGTCAGCCTTATATTGTGCTGAAGTATGCAATGACCATGGACGGAAAGATTGCTACCGTAAAGGGACAGAGCCGGTACATTTCCGGTGATTTTGCAAGAGGCCGTGTTCGGGCTCTGCGGAACCAGTATCCCGCTATCATGGTTGGAATCGGTACGGTACTTGCTGATGATCCCATGCTGGATACCAGAAGGCAGAAGGATCGGGTACCGATCCGTATTATCTGCGATACGAATCTTCGCATTCCCATTGATGCAAAGATCGTTAAGTCAGCAGGAACCATCAGAACCATTGTTGCATCCGGTGAAAATGCGCTCAGAGACAAGGAAGAAAAAGTCCGTGAACTGGAAGTGGACGGTGTTGAGGTTCTGCGTGTTCCCGAGAAGAACGGGGAGATCGACCTCTGTACCCTGGTTCCGATGCTTGGTTCCATGGGCATCAGTGCGGTTATGGTGGAAGGCGGCGGACGTCTGGCATGGAGCTTCATCAAGGAAGGCCTGGTCAATGAAGTTGTCACCTATACTTCACCGAAGGTATTCGGTGGTGCTTCTGCAACAACACCGGTAACCGGTGAAGGTGTCAATACCGTGGATGAAGCTTACCAGTTCCATCTGGTGGATTCCGAAATTCTTCCCGGCGGTGATATCTATGCGCGTTATATCATTGGGCCTGAACCGGAAGAGGATGAGGAAGAAGGGGTTGAAGTTCTTGCAGCTGAACCTCAGAAGATAAAAAGGATCAAGACCAACGAGACCAAGCTTTTGGAAATGGAGCAGACGGCTCAGGAAAAGCCAAGGAAGAAGAGGCGGATGATGGCTGGGGCACAGCGGACTCTATTCCGATGCAGAAGGCAGAGGCTCCGCATGAGCCGATGCTGGATGATGATCTGGACGATGCTCCTCCGGTTGAGCTGGAGAACAGAATCGTTACAGAGGTTCTTTCTGCAGATCTGAATCCTTTTAACATTGAGAATAAGAAGTGATAAGTCATGTTTACCGGTATCATTGAAGAGCAGGGAGAGTATATTCAGCTGAGACAGACTGCCGGAAGCGCGTCGCTGATGATCCGCGCGCATATCGTTCTTCAGGGAACGAAGGTGGGCGACAGTATCGCGGTTGACGGAGTCTGTCTTACTGTAACGGAAATGCAGGGTGACCGTTTTTTTGCGGATGTAATGCCGGAAACCCTTCGAAGATCCACGTTGGGTAGTCTGAAGCCGGGAGATCCCGTGAATCTGGAAAGGGCAATGGCTGCTGACGGACGGTTTGGCGGTCATATCGTTGCCGGACATGTGGATGGAACGGGCGTGATCAGCAGACTTCGGAGAGAGGGAAATGCCGTACTGTATACGATTTCGGCTGACCCTTCCGTATTGCGTTATATCGTTGAAAAAGGATCCATAGCCATTGACGGTATCAGTTTGACGGTTGTTCAGGTTACGGGTAATGATTTCACTGTTTCCGTGATTCCGCACACAAATGCGGTTACAGGTCTTTCCCGGAAAAAAGCCGGGGATAAGGTAAATCTTGAAAATGACATCATCGGGAAATATGTGGAACGTCTGATGCAGCCCGCGGGGACAAAGCAGGGCGTTACCATGGATTTTCTGGCTGAACATGGATTTATATAATTGGGAAGCATCCGAAATGAGGAGGGAGCAATCTTGGAACTGAATACGATCGACGAAATTCTTTCGGAGCTCCGTGCCGGGCGACCGGTCGTAATGATGGATGACGTTGACAGGGAAAATGAAGGGGATGTGATCTGCGCGGCGGAATTCGCAACAACGGAGAATGTCAACTTTATGGCTAAGTATGCGAGAGGGCTGATCTGCATGCCGACAGATGCTTCTTACGCCAGGAAGTATGAGCTGCCGCCCATGAGCATTATTAATACAGACAATCATACAACGGCATTTACTGTTTCGGTAGATCATGTATCTGTAACGACGGGCATTTCCGCAGAGGAACGCGGGATCACGGCCCGCCGTTTTGCCGCAGAGGACGCAGGAAGAGAAGAGTTTCGCCGCCCCGGGCATATGTTTCCGCTGGTGGCAAGACCCGGTGGAGTGATCGAACGGAAGGGACATACGGAGGCAACTGTGGATCTCTGCCGGATCGCCGGCCTGAAGCCTGTGGGACTCTGCTGTGAGATTATGAAGGATGACGGGACCATGGCCCGGCTGCCGGAGCTTCTTGACTTTGCCAGACAGCATGATCTGAAGATATCGACAGTAGAGCAGCTGGTTAAGTATCGGAAGGAGCATGAGGTTTTTGTTGAGGAAGTGACCTCGGCCAAGCTTCCGACAAAATATGGGGAATTCACGATTCACGGTTATATCAATAAGCTGAACGGTGAACATCATGTGGCACTGACTATGGGAGATGTTGCGGACGGAGCTCCGGTGCTTGTACGCGTACATTCCGAATGCCTGACAGGGGATGCGTTCGGTTCTCTGAAATGTGACTGCGGTGACCAGCTGGATGCTGCAATGCGGCGAATCGCCGAAGAGGGAAGAGGAGTGCTTCTCTATATGCGTCAGGAGGGACGCGGAATAGGCCTTATCAATAAGATCCGTGCCTACCGGCTGCAGGATCAGGGACTGGATACGGTAGAAGCCAATCTGAAGCTTGGTTTTCCGGAGGATGCCAGAGATTATACGATCGGGACACAGATCCTGGTGGATCTGGGCGTCCGCAGAATGCGTCTTCTGACAAACAACCCTTCCAAGGTATATGGCCTGGCAGGGTATCAGCTGGAGATTGTTGAGCGTGTTCCCATCGAGATCGAGCCATCGGTCTATGATCGGTTCTATCTGAAGACCAAAAAGGAAAAGATGGGTCATATCCTGAAGGAGGTATAGGATTCAATGAAAAAGATAGAAGGAAATGTAGTTGCGGAGGGCTTGCGCGTCGGTATCGTTGCGTCCCGTTTCAATGAATTTATCGTCAGCAAGCTGGTGGCCGGTGCTCAGGATGGGCTGGTACGTCACGGCGTAGAGGATGAATCCATTTCCGTAGCGTGGGTTCCGGGAGCCTTTGAGATCCCTGTGATTGCGAAGAAAATGGCTCTTTCCGGAGAATATGATGCCGTGATCTGTGTCGGTGCTGTGATCCGAGGACAAACAAGTCATTATGATTATGTCTGTGCCGAGGTTTCCAAGGGAATTGCAGCCGTATCTCTGGAGGCCGGTATTCCGGTAATGTTCGGAATCCTGACAACGGACACCATAGAGCAGGCAATTGAGAGAGCAGGAACCAAGGCGGGAAATAAAGGTTATGACTGTGCCCTCGGAGCGATCGAAATGGTCAATCTGATGAAGCAGCTTGGATGAGCTGAATTGTAATCCGTCGGAGGATAGATTTCTGTCATGAAAAGCTGGTTGGATGATGAAACGAAAAAAAAGGATGAAGGGGGGCCTTCATCCTATACGCCTCTTTCCGAACTTCCGGATGAGGATCCGAATAAAAGGAACGCTCCGGACTATTTTGTGCCGGAGCGCTGTTCCGTATTGGAGCAATTACGGATATCCATCATGAGTCCGAAACAGCTTATCGGTCTGTCACAGCTGAAAGTCTCCCGTTTTGTGAAATATGTTCTGATCATAGGCTTTCTGGTGATCATCATGACCTACATCGTTCCGACAGCGGCGACTTTGGCAGGCTTCGGTGGTTTTCATAAGCTTTTTGAAGAAAAAATGCCGAATTTTACCGTTCAGAATGGTACACTGACCGCAGAGAGTCGTTTTTCAGTTAATCTGGGTAACTATGAGATCCTGATGGATACCGAAGAGGATACCGTATCACAGGATAAGTTCCTGGGGAAGCTGGTAACGGTTGCCATCGGAAAGAAAAGAGTGCAGGTGGTTGTCAGCCAGAGCGGACTGAACGAGGTGGCGGTGGATCAACCCATCAGCTATCTTTTTGAGGACGGGTTTACGAGGCAGAACCTGGTGGATGCCATACCCGGATTCTATATTGCTCTTGGTCTCGTGGGCCTTTTCAGTATGGCCGGAGTGATCGTAAAATACCTGATTGCTTCTCTGCTGTACATGATTCTGGCATGGGGACTGGCGAAGCAGAGCGATCTGGGCCTTACGAAAGGTAATATTTTTCGCCTCTGTTTCTATGCCCAGACCATAGGAATCCTGTTGGTTAATCTGAATGAGGCGTTGGGATTCCTGATTCCTTCCCTGATCGTTTCCGCTGTGGGGATATTTATCAGTATCCGTTGGGTAGCGAAGAGTCTGGGGCCTTATCTTTTTCAGAAGGGACAGACGCCCGCTTAATGCAGAGCATTTTCCTGAAGGAAGCTATGCAGAGCATCACCGGAGAGACGGCTGAGAGCGGCATTCGAAAAGGAACCGTCGTCTGTGACTTCGCGGAGAAACCAGGATGGAGGAAGAAAGGCTTTCGCCTCTTCCACGTTGGGGAATTCCACCTCCGCGTAGATCAGTCCTTTCAGAGCCCCGTGAAAGATATCCAGTTCAATGGTGTAGGGCGGACAGGGAATGAGATACCGGGTCTTTTCGATAAAACATCCCTGCACGGATTCGGCCATTTTTGTAAACTGCTCTTTACTGAGGGGGAGTTCATATTCCTCACGCTGCAGAAGACCGACGGATTTCACGGTGAGAACATAGGAATCATTTTCCTTCCGTATACGAAGGACAGGGTCTGTGAAAAGATAGCCCTGTTTCATTTCGATGGATGAGTAGTCGGTCAGCTTCAGGCTACGGGGATCGGCCAGAAATTTTCTTTCGATTTCCATAGATTTACTCCGTTATGTGGCATCATCAATATGTCTCTCTTATTATAGTCACCTTGGCCGGAGAGAGGCAAGAGTTATTTGAATGAAAAGGAGAGAAGGTATGAGCAAGGTAGTAGTGCTTCTTGCAGAGGGGTTTGAAGAAGTGGAAGCCATAGCACCGGTCGATCTTATGCGCAGAGCGGGGATCGAGGTGGTAACGGCATCCATTACGTCAGCCAGAAATGTAATGGGATCTCATGGCATTCCGGTGATGGCGGATACGACACTGGATCAGCTGGAGGGTACGGCGGATGCGCTTTTTCTTCCCGGCGGAGGTCTGGGAACGGAGAACCTGAAAGCCAGTAAGGAAGTTGCTGATCTGATCCGGAAATATCTGGCAGAAGAGAGATATCTTACGGCAATCTGCGCAGCCCCCACGGTTTATGGCTTAATGGGGCTTTTGGAAGGAAAGAAGGCCACCTGCTATCCGGGCCTGGAATCCAAGCTTTTAGGCGCGGAGTGGACCGGAGAAGACGTAAAGGTAGCTGTGGACGGAAAATTCGTAACCAGCCGGGGAATGGGAACTGCAGTCGATTTCGGCCTGAAGATCATCGAACTGCTGATCTCTAAAGAAACGGCCGATGAGATTGCGGCTAAGGTTGTGTATCGTTAAGAAAGGGTAGATATGAGACATATTACCGTACGTGACATCCTGCGTGTCACGGAAGGAACACTGCGTATAATGGGACAGCCGGATGGGGCTGATGACGATGATCTATCGGATAAGGAGCTGAAGGATCTCTGTATCGATTCCCGGGAAGTAAAGCCGGGTGATCTTTTTATACCGCTGATCGGAGAAAGAGTGGATGCTCATCGTTTCATTCCAGAGGTCATGGGGACGGTGACAGCTTCCCTGACAGACCGTGAGCCGGCAAAGATCTATTCCGGGTCGGAACAGGTAAAAGAGGCAGAAGAAAGAAAAGATATCCTGATCAAAGTCGCCGATACCCAGAAGGCACTGGAAAGAATCGGGGCCTATATCCGTACACAGTATGAACCCCCTGTCGTGGGCGTGACCGGCAGTGTCGGAAAAACAACTACCCGCCGGATGATCGCAACAGCCCTGGGCAGTTGCCGGGAGGTTTATGAAACACCCGGTAATCTGAATTCCCACATCGGAATCCCCCTGGCTACCAGCAGGATGCTGGATGCTCCCTCGGAAATCGCTGTTCTGGAAATGGGGATCGACAGGATCGGGGAAATGGATGTGGAGTATGCCATCGTCCGCCCGGAGATCGCGGTTGTAACGATGATCGGTGTCAGTCATATGGAATACCTGGGTTCCCGGGAGGGAATCCGAAGGGAAAAGCTGAAGATCGCCGGACAGGATACAACTCTTTTTCTGAATGCAGATGACCCTCTCCTCACAGGACTTCGCGGAAAAACACAGGCCAGGGAAGTATTGTATTACGGCTTTTCGGAATCAGCGGATTACCGTGCGGAGGAAGTGGAGATCGGAGAACGGGGGCACTGCTTTACCTATGTGAACGGTGATACCCGCATCCGTGTGGAGCTTCCCGTTCTCGGAAAGCATAATGTGCGGAACGCTCTTGTTGCCATGGCAATCTGTGATTACCTCGGTATGGATCTTCAGAAGGCAGCGGCGGGACTGGCAGGATTTCAGGGACTGCGTCAGATCATTCGTCACATGCCGCAGGGGACGATCCTCATTGATGATACCTACAATGCCAGTCCGGAATCCATGCGTGCGGCGCTGTCCGTTTTGACGGAGCTGGAGGTAAAGGACAGCAAATGGGCAGTTCTCGGTGATATGTTCGAACTGGGAAGTGAATCCGAGACCTTCCACCGGGAGGTCGGAAGGAGTATAACGGATTACAGGATCGACCATCTGGTTACGGTGGGCGGATCTGCATTGTTCCTCGGAGAGGAGGCGGAGAAAAAGGATCCGTCACTTTCCCATTTGCATTTCAATAATATCGAGGAAGCGGGAGCATATCTGAAGAAACAGCTTCAACCGGGAGACGCCATTCTCCTGAAGGCATCTCATGGCATGAATTTTGCAAAGATTGTAGATGAACTGATGGCCTGAGTATGGCTGTGTTTTGAAATACTTGACTTTTTTTTGCTAACTCAATAAAATAGAGGTTGTTAGTGAGGGAAGCTATGTATATATCACAAGGAGGATCGATTATGAAAACTTCTGCATATGTTGAGTTCTATGGCAAGCAGGTTGCCCAGGATGATCTTGTGAATGAAGTAAAGAAGATCTGGACGGAAAGCGGAAAGGATCTTTCCGAAATAAAGAGCATTGCGCTTTACTTAAAGCCCGAAGATGATTGCTGTTATTATGTAGTGAACGGCAGCGAGATGGGTTCGTTCCAGATCATCGATACGAAGAATTACTTCTAGAGTCAATCCGAAAAAGCGGGATCGGGTAATCACCCGATCCTCTTTTCTTTTTTGCGCGGAACGGAGGATAGTATGGTAACGATCATAGACTATGATGCGGGAAATATGAGAAGCGTGGAAAAGGCTGTCCGGTATCTGGGTGAGGAAGTTCGGATCACCCGGAAACCCGAGGAGATCCTTTCTGCTGAAAGATTGATTCTCCCGGGAGTCGGTTCTTTCGGCGATGCCATGGAGAAGCTGAACGGGTACGGACTGACAGAGGTGATTCACAGTTATGCGGAATCCGGGAAACCCTTTCTCGGAATCTGCCTGGGTTTGCAGCTTTTCTTTGAAGAAAGCGAGGAAAGCTCGGGGGTGAAGGGACTTGCACTGCTTCCCGGAAAAATTCGCAGGATTCCGGAGGGAGAAGGCAGAAAGGTTCCTCACATAGGCTGGAATGATCTGAAGCTCCGGCAGGGAAGCCGTCTTTTCAAAGGGGTTCCGGAGGGAAGCTATGTTTATTTCGTTCACTCCTATTATCTGGAGGCATCGATCCCTGAACAGGTTGCGGCACGAACGGAGTATGGCGTAAAGATCGATGCAGCCGTTGAAGCAGGCAACCTTTTTGCCTGTCAGTTCCATCCGGAAAAAAGTTCGGAAACGGGACTCCGGATTTTGAAGAACTTTATAGAGATGTAAAGCATTTACAAGGAGTAAGGCATGCATACTAAAAGAATCATCCCCTGCCTGGATGTGAAGGACGGCAGGGTGGTTAAGGGCGTGAACTTTGTCAATCTCATCGATGCCGGGGATCCGGTGGAATGCGGGAAGGCATATGACGCTGCCGGTGCGGATGAGCTTGTATTTCTGGATATTACGGCCTCCAGTGACAGAAGAGCGATCGTAGCGGAAATGGTACGACGTGTTGCGGAAACGGTGTTCATTCCCTTCACCGTCGGAGGAGGAATTCGAACGGTGGAGGATTTCCGCGTGATCCTTCGGGAAGGAGCGGATAAGATAGCCATTAATTCCGCCGCTATCGATAATCCGAAGCTCATTTCCGATGCGGCAGAGAAATTCGGAAGTCAGTGTGTTGTGGTGGCCATCGACGCAAAACGCCGGACTGACGGAGAAGGCTGGACGATCTATAAGCACGGGGGACGTTTGGACTGCGGGATCGATGCCGTGGAATGGGCAGCGAAGGCTGACAGCCTGGGGGCTGGGGAAATCCTGCTTACATCCATGGACTGCGATGGTACCAAGAACGGATATGATCTTGCACTTACCAGAGCCGTATCCGATGCGGTATCCATTCCGGTGATCGCATCAGGCGGCGCAGGAAATGCAGGACATTTTTACGATGCCCTGACGGAAGGAATGGCTGACGCAGCCCTGGCTGCATCACTGTTCCATTTTAAAGAACTGGAGATCCGGGAGGTAAAGGAAGCCCTTCGGGATAGAGGCGTTTCCGTGCGCCTGTAAGTAAGGCACATCGGGACTTGTGGAGACAGAAGATTGAGGAAGGATACTCCGAGTAAAATGATCACGTATACTTTTCGTAAATTGACACCGAAAGAATATCTGGGGCTGCGGGCTTCCGTGGGTTGGAAGAGCCTTTCCGAGAGACAGGTAACGGCTTCCCTTACCGGCTGTAAGGCCATGGTCTGCGCCACAGATACGGAGACCAATGAGGTGGTCGGCATGGGACGGCTGGTGGGCGACGAGCTGGTCATCATGAATATTCAGGATCTGATCGTCCGTCCGGATTATCATGGCCGGGGGATCGGTTCGGAACTGATCCGGCATCTCAGGGAAAAGGCGGCAGAAGCTCTTGAACCCGGAGAGGAGCTGATGTTTACGCTGATGTGCGCTAAAGGCCGGGAACGTTTTTATGAGAAAAACGGTTTTATCTCCAGGCCGACAAAGGATCTGGGCCCGGGTATGATCATGTATCTGCATGAAGAGGACGGACCATCCGGGGACAGGTGATCAGAGGCAACCGGGTTATGATTAACGGAACGGCAGAAAAAGAAATGAGCAATGAAAAAAGTCCCGCATCACATAATGCAGGGCTTTTTTCATTGCACGATAAAGGTGCTCATCGCGCTTTCCATTTGGCATCCGGTACAAAGCAGGAGGGGGATAAGTCCCCCTCCTGCTTCATATATGGATTAGGCTCTTCCCGTATATTCACCGGTACGTGTATCGATGGTGATCATGTCCCCGGTATTGACAAAAAGAGGAATGTTCAGAGTTGCGCCGGTTTCAACGGTACAGGGCTTTGTAGCGTTGGTGGCGGTATTACCCTTTACGCCCGGTTCGCAATCCGTAACCTCCAGAACAACCTGGATCGGGGGCTCGCAGGAGAAGACGGAACCCTTGAAGAAGCTGAGCTTACAATTCTCATTCTCCTTTACGAATTTCATGGAATCAGCGATCAGTGATGCGTTAACCGGAGTCATCTCAAAGGTCTCGGCATCCATAAAGTAATAAAGATCGCCATCCTTGTAGGAGAAGGTCATATCCTTTTTGTCAATATGTGCGGTTTCAAACTTCTCGGTGGGACGGAAGGTGCGCTCCACAACACCGCCGTTAATGATATTCTTCAGCTTTGCGCGTACAAAGGCTGCACCTTTGCCCGGCTTAACATGCATAAATTCGATGATCTGGTAAACATTTCCTTCTATCTCAACGGTAACACCGTTTCTGAACTCACCTGCAGAAATCATTTTTGTATATCCTCCCTGATATTCATAATGCGATAAACACGTCCATTTTAATATATCGGAGTTCCTTTTTCAACATTATTTTTTTAGAGAAGGGAAAAATCCTTCGGAGAACGCAAAAACCATTGAAAAACAGTGCGATTTTTTGTATAGTTAAAGGAGTGCATTGCATAGTTTATTATCCTGAAGAAGGAACGGAAGACGATGGATAACGAAAAAAAAGAAAAAAGAAAATGGTCACGCGGAACAGCCGGTGTCCTGGCTATTCTTTTGGGCAGCTTCGGGGCTCATAAGTTTTATCAGGGAAGATGGAAGATGGGAGTCCTGTACCTCCTTTTCTTCTGGACCGGAATCCCGGGTATTCTTGCAACGATAGAGGGCGTGAGTCTTCTGTGCGGCGATGAAGAGACTGAAGAACACTATGAGGAAACCGCCGTAGAAAGCGTGGCAGAATGAAGGCTGTTGTGAGATGTGTTCGCCTGGCTGTCAGAAGCCTGAAAAAGAAGATAAGGCATTCATATGCTGAAAAGGAGAAAAACATGGGAAATGAAAAGAATACGGCACTGACATTTTCCGCTGAAGGAGAAGTTGGCTATATTCGTGTTTCGGATGAGGTGGTTTCCCGGATTGCAGCCCTTGCTGCCCTTGAGGTGGACGGAGTGGCCCGGCTTACAAGCGGCATGTCCGGAGCGTGGGTTGCAAAGAGAAAAAGAAAGGGTACCTTCAAAGGCGTTCATTTCATCGTGGAAAACGAACGCTTCCGGATTGATATTTCCATCGTGGTAAGGTACGGCTTTAACATCGTGGATGTGTCCAAGGCCGTTCAGGAGAGAATCAGGCAGGCGTTGGTGACCATGACCGGCCTTACGCCCACCGTTGTCAATGTACGGGTATCCGCTATCGATTTTTCGGAGAAATGATCATGACCAGAAGAGAGTTAAGGGACAGCATCGTCCGGATCATATACAGAGAAGCGTTTTTTCCTGCGCAGGGAATGGATGAGCAGACGGAGGATTATATCAGAGAACTCAGGGAAGAGCCGGAGCTCATTCTGCCGTCCATGAAGGAAGAACCCTCAGAGGAGGATGTTGTATACATCCGGGAGAAGGTGGAGGCTGTTCTTTCCCGGCTGAAGGAACTGGATCGGCTTTTGGAGGAATCCAGCAGGGAGTGGAAGATCAACAGGATCGGTAAGATGGAACTTGCGATCATGAGAGTAGCTGCTTATGAGATCCGTTATGATGATGACATTCCGGACAGGGTGGCGATCAATGAAGCTATCGAGCTTTCCAAACTGTATTGTGATGAGAAGGCGGGAGCCTTTATTAACGGCATTTTGAACAATCTGATGGAACAGAAAAATGAAGGTGCTGATGGAGCGGAAAATGAGTAAGGTTTACGCTGTCGGCCAGATCAGTAAATATATCGCAAATCTTGTGGAGCAGGATTTTCTCCTCCGTCATGTGTTTGTCAAAGGGGAGATATCCAACTGCAAGTATCACAGCATGGGGCATATCTACTTTACCTTGAAGGATGAAAACGGCTCCATGCCTTGTGTTATGTTCAAAGGAAGTGTTCCGGGGGGACTTTCTTTTCCTCTTACGGACGGACAGGCTGTGATCGTTGAAGGATCGATCCGCCTTTATACGCGTGACGGAAGAATCAATCTGTATGCTTCCCGCATTACCCTGGACGGGGATGGTGAGGGAAGGCTGAATATGCTTTACGAGAAGCTGAAGCAGAAGCTTTATGAGGAGGGACTCTTTGATTTTGAAAAGAAGAAAAAAATCCCGCCTCATCCTAAGAAAATAGGAATCGTAACAGCCTCTACAGGGGCGGCAATCCAGGATATCACCAGTATCGCCAAAAGAAGAAATCCCTACGTTCAGCTGTATCTCTACCCTGCCAAAGTGCAGGGCGAGGGCGCGGCGGAAACCATAGCGGAAGGAATCCGTGTGTTGGACGGCATGGGACTGGATACCATCATTATCGGCAGAGGAGGTGGGTCCCTGGAGGATCTCTGGGCATTTAATGAGGAGATAGTGGCAAGAGCCGTTTATGCGGCTAAAACGCCTATCATTTCCGGAACCGGACATGAGGTGGATACCACCATAGCGGATTATGTGGCGGACCTCAGAGCTCCGACCCCTTCTGCAGCTGCGGAACTGGCAATTCCGGATGTGATGACCGTGATCCGCCAGAGAGAGCATTACCGGAATACCATGGAGAGACTGATGAATTCACGGGTGAGCCTGCTTCGTGCAAAAAGACTGGAGCTTTCGGAACGTCTTCACAGAAAAGGACCGGAGAATACGCTTCGTCTGCAGCAGCTGCGCCTGGCTCAGCTGTCGGACAGGCTGCATGATGGAATGCAGCTTAAGGAAGAAAGGACCCGTCAGAGAGCGGCATTGCTGGCGGAACGTTTGCATGGGCTTTCCCCCACGGCAAAACTGAGAAGGGGCTTCGGATATCTGGAAATGGACGGAGAGGCGCTGGACTCCGCAGAAAAGGCGGAGAAGGGAAGAAGGTTTACGGTGACGCTGCATGACGGCAGTTTCCGGGCAGAGGTGCTGTAACCGCTTATGACAGGCAATAAAGGATCTATGGAAGTGAGGAGGCAGTATGCCTGCGAAAAAGAAAGAAACGAATATATCCATTGAAGAGGCATTTGCCCGACTGGAAGAGATCATCCACAGTCTGGAGGATCCGAAAACCAGCTTAAGGGATGCCATGACGTATTACGAAGAGGGCGTGAAGCTTCTTGCTATGAGCCAGGAGACTCTGGATGGCGTTGAGAAGGAGCTGAAGATACTGAAACCGGGGGAGGTGGAATAATGGACAGAACATCATATATCGAGGATGTGCTGATAAAGCACATGCCCCGGGATGCGGGACCGGCGAATCCCGTACGTGATGCCATGGAGTACGCCCTGATGGCAGGCGGCAAAAGAATACGTCCCCGTCTGATGCTTCTCTGTTATGAAGCATTTCAGCTGAAAAATCCGGAGAAGGCTGTGCCGCGGGAAGTCCTGGAATGCTATATGGCAGCACTGGAGATGATCCATACATTTTCTCTGATCCATGATGATCTTCCTGCCATGGACGATGACTCACTTCGGAGAGGACGTCCCACCGTGCATGTGGCATTCGGTGAGGATATTGCGATCCTTGCAGGAGATGGATTGGAGAATCTGGCCTTTGAGGTTGCGGCAAAGAGCTTCTCCCTGCTGCCCGGGAATATTAGGGCGGAGCGGGCGATGCAGATACTTGCGGGTAAGCCCGGTCTCTTCGGCATGCTGGGCGGTCAGACGGCAGATGTGAAGCTATCCGGAACACCCCTTACCGATGAACAGCTGGAATACATTTATGCAAATAAAACATCGGCCCTTCTGGAATGTGCCATGATGATCGGTGCGGTTCTGGGGGGCGCGGATGATGAAGAAACGGATCAGATCCGGAAAGCGGCTTATAACGTCGGGATCGCGTTCCAGGTACAGGATGATATTCTGGATGCCACGGGAGATGCGGAAACGCTGGGTAAGGAAGTGGGTCAGGATGCGCGAAATGAAAAGACCACTTTTGTATCCCTGCACGGACTGGATGCTGCGGGAGCATATGTTCAGCAGAAAACTGATGAGGCGGAACTGCTTCTCACAGAGCTCTTCCTGGGAGATAATCCCCCTGCTGCGGAACTGCGCGCTCTTTTGCAGGGGCTGGTAAACCGGAAGGCTTAAGAAGATAGAGCGAAAAGGGATTGACATATGAGTCTGCTGGATCAGATTAATAAAGAAAATGACATAAAGAAACTGGCACCGGAGGAATACCCCGCTCTTGTGGATGAGATCAGGGAGTTTCTTCTGGAGAAGGTCAGCAGGACAGGAGGACATGTGGCCTCCAATCTCGGAGCGGTGGAGCTTACGATCGCTCTGCATCTCTGCATGGACCTTCCGAAGGACAAGATCGTATTCGATGTGGGTCATCAGAGCTATACCCATAAGCTTCTGACAGGACGCAGAGAAGGATTTGACAGTCTCCGGCAGTTGGACGGAATGAGCGGTTTTCCGAAACATGTGGAGAGTGAATGCGATGCCTTTGACACCGGTCACAGTTCCACATCTATTTCTGCGGCTCTCGGATTGGCTATCGCGGCTCAGAAAAAAAGAGAACTGGATCCTTCGGAACCGGTGATCCGCGTGGCAGCGGTGATCGGTGACGGCTCCATGACCGGAGGAATGGCCTATGAAGCTTTGGATGCAGCTGCTCAGCTGAAGGCACCCCTCGTAGTCATTCTGAACGACAATGAGATGTCTATCGGTAAAAATGTGGGAGGTCTTTCCCGCGCCATGAACCGGATCCGTGTCGGAAGGCAGTATAACGAACTGAAAAACGATGTGGAAAATGCAATGCTGACAATCCCCAGTGTGGGACCGCAGCTGGTAAAAGGAATCAAGAAGTCGAAGAATTCTCTGAAGAATCTGTTGGTTCCCGGAATGTTTTTCGAGGAAATGGGTATCACCTACGTGGGACCTGTCGACGGGCATAACATTGAAGATATGGTAGCAACCTTTGAGAGAGCCTTCCGTCTGCGGAAGCCTATCGTGGTACATGTCAAGACCCGGAAGGGAATGGGCTATCTTCCCGCGGAAAAATATCCGGAGCGCTTCCACGGTATCGGCCCCTTTGATATTGAGTCCGGGATGCCTGTCGCTCCCCGGGAAAAAACCTTTACCGATGTTTTCGCAAAAACCCTGCTGGAAATGGGAAAGGAGTACCCGCGTCTGGTAGCCATTACAGCTGCCATGGCAAGAGGAACCGGCGTACGGGCCTTTCAGAAGGAATGGCCGGATCGGACCTTTGACGTGGGCATCGCAGAGCAGCATGCGGTTACTTTCGCAGCAGGCCTCGCGCGGGAAGGCATGCTTCCTGTAGTAGCGGTTTACTCCTCATTCCTGCAGAGGGCTTATGATCAGATCCTGCATGATGTGTGTCTGCAGAATCTGCATGTGATCTTCGCCATGGACAGATCCGGTCTGGTAGGAGAGGACGGAGAAACACATCAGGGTATTTACGATACGGCATATCTTGATGAGATGCCGAATATGACCATCATGTCTCCCAGAAACGGCGATGAACTGAAGAAGATGCTGAAGCTGGCTGTCACTCTGGACGGACCGGTTGCCGTAAAATATCCGAAGGGGAGTTCACTGGATAAGCCGAAGGAGACAGTTCCGAAGGTGATCTATGGCAAATCCACTATCCTGTATGATTCCGAATCGGAGGATATGCAGAGCATTTCCAAAACAGGTTTTACGGGCCTTACTCTGGAAGAGGAAGAGGATGCGGGAACGGTTACCTTCTTGGGTGTGGGCGTCATGAATGAGATTGCTCTTCAGGCCTCGAAGATGCTGCATGAGGAAGGAATAGCAACCCGGGTTGTCAACGCCCGATTCTTAAGGCCGATGGATGAGGAAATGTTCTCGTCCGTGGCAGAGGAGAGCCGGCTCATTGTGGTTGTGGAGGAATCCGTCAGTCACGGAAGCTTTGGCGAAGCAGTTGCCTATCGGCTGGCCAGGAGAGGAAAATCGGTTCCCTTCCTGCATGTCTGCATTGAGGATGAGATTGTCAGCCACGGCTCCGTAAAGGATCTTCGGAAACGCCTGGGGCTGACGCCGGAAAGCATTGTCAGCCGGGTTCATGAGAAGTTGAAATATTAAGGGTCAGCACCCAACGACTCCGGAATGTATCCGGGATAATCACAGTTGAGGATCGAAAATTGAAAAAACGTTTGGATATCCTTCTGACAGAGAAAAATCTCGCTCCTTCCCGGGAGAAGGCAAAGGCCATTATCATGTCCGGGATCGTCTATGTGAACGGAGAGAAGGAAGATAAGGCCGGAAGTGAATTTGAAGAAACAGCAGAGATCGAACTGAGGGGAAAAACCCTTCCTTACGTAAGCCGAGGAGGTCTTAAGCTGGAGAAGGCCATGCAGACTTTTCCCATCATCCTTGAAGGCTGCACCTGTATGGATGTGGGAGCCTCCACCGGAGGTTTTACCGATTGCATGCTGCAGAACGGTGCCGAGAAGGTTTTTGCCGTAGATGTGGGACACGGACAGCTCGACTGGAAGCTGAGAAATGACCCCCGTGTGGTTTCCATGGAACGGACCAATATCCGTTATGTGACCCCCGGTGATATCGGGGGAGTGATCCTGGATTTTGCATCCATCGATGTATCCTTTATTTCTCTTTCCAAAGTACTTCCTCCGGTTTACGCCATGCTGAAGGAGAAGGGGCAGGTAGTAGCTTTGATCAAGCCCCAGTTTGAAGCGGGACGCGAAAAGGTAGGGAAGAAGGGCGTGGTTCGGGATCGCTCCGTTCACAGGGAAGTGATCGAGCAGGTTGTCGGATATGCAGCCGATGCAGGTTTTTTCGTCGGAGGGCTGACATTTTCCCCGGTGAAGGGGCCGGAAGGAAATATCGAATATCTGATCTATCTGCTGAAGGAAGAACCGGCGGAAAAGGCGGAGATCGATCCCCAAAAAACAGTTGAGGAAAGTCATCTTACTCTTGATGGCAGCGCCTTATCCTGAGGCGAAAGGAGCAGATATGCATTTCCTTCTTTTTTCCAACGTACATAAGGACCCCGGGAGGGAAGTGACGGATCGTCTGGCAGACATGATCCGGAAGCGTGGCAGTACATTCACAGTATGGAGAGAACCGGATGATCCGGGTGGGGAGGTTCTGAACAGGAAGCTTCTGGACAGCGCAGACTGTGTGATCGTGCTTGGCGGGGATGGAACACTGCTCCGTGCAAGCCATTCCGCCGGTTCTGCGAATATTCCCATGATCGGCGTCAATCTTGGCACAACAGGCTTTCTTACGGAAGTTGAGAGCTCGGCTATGGAAAGTATGCTGGACCGGTTGCTGGCAGGAGATTATTCGGTGGAAAAGCGCATGCTCCTGCAGGGGCGCATCATACGAAAAAACGGAAAAAAGGAGAATGATTTCACTTCTCTCAATGATATTGTTGTGATCAGAGAAGGCGTGCTCCGTTTGATCGCCATTCGGATCTACGTCAATGACGTTTTCTTTGATACCTATGAGGCGGACGGGATCATTCTGTCAACGCCCACAGGATCCACCGGCTATAATCTGTCTGCGGGAGGACCCATCGTATCCCCGGGTGCACGGCTCATTGTTATGACACCCGTTTCACCCCACTCGCTTTCCAAAAAGAGTATTGTTTTCGACGCGGGAGACCGGATCCGGATCACGTTGGAGGAAAAGCGGAAGACACAGACAAATGAAGCGATCGTATCCTTTGACGGATATATGAATTATGAAATATCGGTCGGGGATGAGGTGGAGATCTGCGCAGCAGAGCAGGTACTCCCCCTGATCCGGCTGGAGGAGCACAGCTTCTATGAAGTTCTCGGAAGGAAGCTCAGCCCGAGATGACAAGTCGTAAATCAGTTCATCCTTAGCTTTTTGTTGCTGTCCGGAAAACCGGATGGCGAAGAGATAAGGAGAGGAAGTATGTTAACATCGTTACGTATACAGAATATTGCTTTGATTGATGCTCTGGAGGTGGAATTCTCTCAGGGCTTAAATGTGCTTACGGGAGAAACCGGAGCCGGCAAATCCGTGATCATCGGATCCATCGGCATTGCCCTCGGGGGGAAATTCGACCGGGAACTTCTGCGGAACCCGGATAAGGATGGCATGGTAGAGGTGAGTTTTTCTCTTACAAAGGAGGAGGAAGACCGTATCCGTGAGGCGGATATTCTGCCGGATGACATTTTAGACAGAGAACTGGTGATCACAAGAAAGATCAGAAATAACCGTGTGGTGAACCGCATCAATCAGGAAACGGTTCCCCTGGGATTGCTCAGGGATACGGCCGAGAGACTCATTAATCTACATGCCCAGCATGAACAGACCACCCTTCTGAAGCCTGCCCGTCATATGGCTTTGCTGGATGCGTGGAGTCCCGCCGTACGGGAGGAACAGAAGAAGGTACGTGAACTCTGGCAGGAGAAGGAACGTCTGGCAAAAGAACTGGAAGAGATGGATCAGGATCCGGCGGAAAGGGCAAGGAAAGCGGATTTCCTGCGCTTCCAGATCGGAGAGATCCGGGATGCGTGCCTGAAACCCGGTGAGGATGAGATCCTGGAGGAAGAGTATCTCAGAATGTCCCATGCGGAGGAGCTTCAGGAGATCTGTCAGGAGGTTTCTCTGCTTACGGGAGAGGATCGTTCCGGAGGGGCGGCTGCGACCATCGGCCAGGCTGCAAGAAGATTAAAGGAGCTGACCAGGCTGGATTCATCCTCCGGACTTCCCGATCAGTTATCGGAGATTGAAAGTCTGCTTTCTGATTTCAATCACAGCCTTTCCCTTTATCGGGAGGAATCGGCTTTTTCTCCGGAGGAGCTGCAGAAGACTGAGAAGAGGCTGGATCTGATCAACGGATTAAAGGCAAAATACGGAAGAACCATCGAGGATATCCTTTCCGCTGGTAAGGAACTGGCCGGTGAACTGGCCGTACTGGAGGGAGCAGAGGAAAAGCAGGAAACACTGAAAAATGAGCTGGAAAAGGCTGACAGGAAGCTTAAGGAAGCGGCGGAAAGACTGACGGAGAAAAGAAGAGAAGCAGCCGGCCCGCTGGAGGAAGAGATCCGTAAGAATCTTTCGGAGATGAATTTCAGTCATGTGGAATTCCGGATTGCTGTCAATGAGGCAGCTGTCATTTCCGCCCAGGGAAAGGACGAGGTCTGCTTCATGCTTTCCACGAATCTCGGAGAGGAACCGAGACCTCTGCAGAAGATTGCCTCAGGCGGGGAACTGTCCCGTGTCATGCTGGCAATTAAGGCAGTGCTTTCCGATGCGGAGGATACACCGACGCTGGTATTTGATGAGATTGATACGGGAATCAGCGGTATTACCGCACAGAGGATCGGAGGCATGCTGAAAAAGCTGGCGGAGGAACGACAGCTGCTGGTGATCACCCACCTTCCGCAGATCGCCGCATTGGCGGATGCAGCCTACCGGATCGAAAAAAGGGAAGAAGAAGGAAAAACCTATACGGATATCACGCCCCTGGATGAGGAAGGGCGTGTCAGAGAACTGGCCAGACTGCTGGGAGGAGATCAGATCACCGATGCGATCCTGAAGAGTGCAAGGGAACTCCTTTCCGGCAAGCCGAAGAGCAGAAGGACGAAAGCATGATCGAAACGGTTGCCGCCGTGAATCTCATGGTGGAGGAAGTATTAAAGATAAAGAAAAACCGGCTGATGCCGGATTTCCCGAAAGGGAATGAGAAAAGGCTTGCGGTGGTCTCCGGTATTTTCGGCGATGAACTGCAGGGACAGTATGTCTGTTATGAGCTGATCCGAAGGATCAAGGAAGACTTTGGAAGTCTTACGGGGATCGTAGACATCTATCCTTCCCTGAATCCTCTCGGACTGGAGGCAAGGACCAGAGAGATCCCCGGTCCGGAGCTGGAAATGAATGCGCTTTTCCCCGGTTCTCACAGCGGTGTTATGGGCGAATATGCGGCCTATTGTGTATTTCAGGATCTGAAGGGCGCCGACATTTGTGTAGACGTTCATGGGAGCAATATGTTTCTTCATGAGATCCTCCAGGTAAGAATGAATGATGATATGGTGGATGAACTGATGCCCTATGCAAGGGCCCTGAATACGGACATGATCTGGATCCACCCTTCGAATCAGGTGAAGAGCGGAAGCCTTGCCTACGAACTGAATCAGATCGGCGTAAAGAGCTTTGTCATTGAATCCAGCTATGCTTATAAGATCAATCAAAATTACGGAAATCAGCTGGTGGACGGGATCTTCGCCCTGATGAAGGAAATGGGAATCTGGCAGGGAGAAACCATCATTCCCCGGGAACCGCTGGTGACCAATGATATGGAAATGGCGTATATCAATTCCGAATCCAGCGGGATCTTCATTCCGGAGGTGGAGGTCAGCTCTTTTGTCAGGGAAGGTGCCCGCATCGGAAGTGTGGTCAATGTGATCACCGGTTCCGTGGAAGAGGTCGTGAAAGCACCGAAGACCGGCGTGATCTCTGCAATGCGGGAATATCCGGCCATCGAGGAAGGGTCGCTTCTCGCCAGAATCGTGGGTGCACCCGGAGAGGAGCGGTGATATGACCAAGGAAATTCTTTTCACCATGAATACCGCCTTCCGTGAGGCTTATAACATTTACGGCTATCATTACGGGATGGGTGAACGGGAAGCCTGTATCGTCGGAGCAATGCGTGGAAATGAGCATCAGCAGCTCTATATCTGTTCCCTGCTCAGTCAGAAGCTGGCAGGCCTGGAGGCCCAGGGTCAGATCGTTCCCGGAAAATCCATACTGGTTATCCCTTCGTTGAATTACAGTGCAATGAACGCCAGTCATAAATTCTGGCTCTCGGATGACACGGATATCAACCGCGGTTTTCCCGGCAATCCGAAGGGAACGGCTACCAGCCGCATCGCCTACAGCATCCTTCAGATTGTAAAGGAATACCGTTATGGGATACAGTTCCCCAGCTTTTATCTCCAGGGACGTTATATCCCTCATGTCAGAATGATGCAGACCGGACGTGAAAGCACGAATCTTGCCAATCTTTTCGGGCTGCCCTATGTGATCACCGGCGATGTCAGGTCCTTTGACCGCACAACGCTGAATTATAACCTGCAGGTGGCGGGAACGGATGCTTTTTCCATCTATTCCGGAGGAACGGAACGGATCAATCAGCATGATGCCGAGATCGCGGTCTCCAGTGTCCTGCGTTTTCTGTCCCGGATGGGGATCATCCACTATAACTGTCAGGGCGGATACATGCCCACCGTCATGCAGGAGGAGGATATGCTGTCCATCAAGGCGGATGATGCGGGATTCCTGCATCAGCTTGTGGGAACCAATGAGGAGGTACACAGAGGTCAGAAGCTTGCGGATATCATTAATCCCATGGACGGACGGCTCGTATCGGAGGTCATTGCTCCGACGGACGGAATCGTTTTTTTCGTCCAGGAACAGCCCATGATCTATCAGAATGTTGTGATCTATAAAATGATCAAGCGCATGCATTTGTAAGACAAAAGAAAACCGAAGACCGAAACGACTAAAGAGAGAAAGGAAACCGTACATCATGAGTAAGGTGAGAAGAATCTATGTGGAAAAAAGGCCGGATTATGCAGTCCGTGCCAATGAGCTGGAGAAGGAATTCAAGGATTATCTGGGGCTTCCCGGAATACGGGTAAGAGAACTGGTACGTTATGATATTGAGAATCTTTCAGATGACCTTTTCCGGAGCGCTCTTGTGACGGTATTTTCGGAGCCGCCTGTGGACATGGTTTATGAAGAGGAATTCCCGAAGGAGGAGGGAGATTTCATTTTCTCCATGGAATATCTGCCCGGACAGTTTGATCAGCGTGCGGACTCGGCTGAGCAGTGCGTTAAGCTTCTGGATGAAACGGCTGAGCCGATCATCCGCTCCGGCGTTACCTATGTGATCTCCGGAGAACTGAGTGATGCCGCTAAGCAGGATATCGAGAAATATGTTGTAAACCCGGTGGATTCCCGGATCACGGATGAGCAAAAGCCGGATACTCTGGTTACGGTATTCCCGGAGCCTGCGGATGTGAAGATCTTCGACGGTTTTACCGCGCTTTCCGAGGCAGACCTTATGGCTCTGTATGATTCTCTTGGCCTTGCCATGACCTTTAAGGATTTTCAGCACATTCAGAATTATTTCGGCGGGGAGGAGCACAGAGATCCTACCATGACGGAGATCCGCGTGCTGGATACCTACTGGTCCGATCATTGTCGTCATACTACCTTTGCCACGGAACTGACGAAGGTTACGATCGATGACGGAAAATACGCGGAGCCTATACGGGAGGCGTATGCTTCCTATCAGGAGGATGCAAAGAGGATCAATGCCGGGCGGAGTGATAAGTTCACCTGTCTCATGGATATTGCTCTGATGGGCATGAAGCGGCTCAGAGAGGAAGGAAAGCTGGAGGACCTGGACATTTCCGATGAGATCAATGCCTGCACCATTGTTGTACCGGTGGAGATCGACGGCAAGACGGAAGACTGGCTCATCAGCTTTAAGAATGAAACCCATAATCATCCTACGGAGATCGAGCCCTTCGGTGGGGCTGCCACCTGTCTGGGCGGAGCCATTCGTGATCCTCTTTCGGGCAGAACTTATGTGTATCAGGCCATGAGGGTAACGGGTGCGGCAGATCCGACAAAGTCACTGAAGGAGACCATGGAAGCGAAGCTTCCTCAGAGAAAGATCGTAACGACTGCGGCTGAGGGATATTCCTCCTACGGAAATCAGATCGGTCTTGCTACAGGGCTTGTCAATGAGGTTTATCACCCCAATTATGTGGCGAAAAGAATGGAGATCGGTGCGGTCATCGGTGCCGCTCCGAAGGATAACGTAAAAAGGCTGACCTCCGATCCCGGAGATGTGATCATTTTGATGGGCGGTCGCACCGGCCGGGATGGCTGCGGAGGAGCAACCGGTTCCTCCAAGGCTCATAACTCCGAGAGTCTGGAAAACTGCGGCGCCGAAGTACAGAAGGGAAATCCTCCTACAGAAAGAAAGCTGCAGCGTTTGTTCCGTCGCCCCGAGGTGGCAAAGCTGATCCGGAAGTGTAACGATTTCGGAGCGGGCGGCGTATCCGTAGCCATCGGTGAACTGGCTGACGGACTGGATATCAATCTGGATCTGGTCCC
Source organism: Eubacterium sp. (assembly GCA_017541035.1). Taxonomy (GTDB): domain Bacteria; phylum Bacillota; class Clostridia; order Lachnospirales; family Lachnospiraceae; genus Eubacterium_Q. Next base: position 38,503 of record JAFXZW010000026.1, read on the forward strand.
GAAGAAATACGCCGGTTTGGACGGTACGGAGCTGGCCATTTCCGAATCCCAGGAGCGTATGGCTCTGGTGGTTGCTCCGGAGGATGCGGAGAAAATGATCGCCTATGCCAGGGAGGAGAATCTGGAGGCCGTTGCGGTAGCGGTAGTTACCGAGGAACCCAGGATGATCCTTCGCTGGAGAGGAAAAGAGATAGTGAATCTCTCCCGCGCCTTTATCAATACCAACGGGGCACATCAGGAAACGACAGCCAGAGTGGAGCAACCGGAGGAGAAGAGCTATTTTGATACGGAAGCACCGCAGGATCTCATGGAGACCTGGAAGAAAACGCTGTCGGATCTGAATGTCTGTTCCCAGAGAGGGCTGGTGGAAATGTTCGACTCCACCATCGGCTCCGGAGCGGTTACCATGCCCTACGGCGGAAAATATCAGCTGACTCCGGTTCAGACCATGACGTCGAAGCTTCCTTTGGGAACACAGAAATGTGATACGGTGACCATGATGAGCTACGGCTTTGATCCGTATCTGTCCTCCTGGAGTCCCTTCCACGGAGCAAGCTATGCCGTACTGGATTCCGTAGCAAAAATTGCGGCTGCGGGCGGCGATGTATCTAAGATCCGCCTCACATTCCAGGAGTATTTTGAGAGAATGACAGAGGATGAGACCAGATGGGGCAAGCCTCTGGCAGCATTACTGGGAGCCTACAGGGCACAGCTGGGACTTGGTCTTCCTTCCATCGGCGGAAAAGACAGTATGTCCGGATCCTTCAATGAGATCGATGTACCGCCCACACTGGTTTCCTTTGCTGTGGATGTGAACAGGATTTCCAATATCGTCACTCCGGAACTGAAGATGAAGGATAACCTCCTTATCCTCATGAAGGTAGACAGGGATGCCTACGATCTTCCGGTATATCAGGACGCTCTTGATAAGTACGCAACAGTAAGGCGGGCCGTTGAGGAAGGCCGTATCGAGAGTGCCTATGCGATCGGCTTCGGCGGTGTGATCGAAGCGGTCAGCAAGATGGCCTTTGGTAATAAGCTGGGTGTTATTCTTGATCCGAAGAGCATTTCCGAGGCAGAGCTTCTGGAGAAGGCATATGGCGCATTGCTGATGGAAGTACGTCCGGAAACTCTTCCCGAGCTTGGTATTCCTGCGATCGTGATCGGTAAGGTGACCGAGGAACCGGAGTTTGTTTACGGGAAAATGAAGCTTTCCGTCGAGGAAGCCCTTGCCTGCTGGACCGGAAAACTGAAGAAGGTATTCCCGGTAGCCTCCGGTGTGGAGCAGAAGGAAATTCATATCGGTATTTATCGGGAGAAGAATATTCTGGTGTGCCGGAACAAGGTTGCCCGTCCGCGGGTATTCATCCCGGTATTCCCGGGAACCAACTGCGAGGATGACACGGCAAGAGCTTTTGAGAGAGCGGGAGCCGATGTACATACAATCGTTTTAAACAATATGGACGCGGAGGGAATCCGGGATTCTGTCGATGCTTTTGCAAGAGAGATTCGGGAAGCCCAGATCATCATGATCCCGGGAGGTTTCTCAGGCGGTGATGAACCGGACGGCTCTGCGAAGTTCATTGCGACAACCTTCCGGAATGAAAAGCTGAAGGAAGAGCTGCAGAAGCTGCTTTATGAAAGAGACGGACTGGCACTGGGGATCTGCAACGGCTTCCAGGCTTTGATCAAGCTTGGTTTGCTTCCTTATGGAGAGATCCGCCCGCAGAGTGAGAATTCTCCCACACTGGCACGGAATTCCATCGGAAGACATCAGTCACGGATCGCCTATACAAAGGTGGTTTCCAATAAGTCACCCTGGCTTTCCAAGGCGGAGCTGGGAGGCGTTTATGCCGTTCCCATGTCCCATGGAGAGGGTCGCTTTGTGGCAAATGACAGCTGGCTGAAGAAGCTGTTCGAGAACGGTCAGGTAGCTACTCAGTATGTGGATCTTGACGGGAATCCCACAATGGATGAGGATTACAACATCAACGGTTCCTATATGGCAATCGAAGGAATCACAAGCCCGGATGGAAGAGTGCTTGGCAAGATGGGTCATTCGGAAAGAAGAGCAGAGGGAGACTATATCAACATTTACGGTGATAAGAACCAGCTGATCATGGAATCCGGCGTTGAATACTTCAGGTAAGGATTTCACTTCAGTTCGCTTTTTTGGCGGATCGAAGCCCTGTTAAAGAACTGTGATCCGGCAACAGGGGAGAGAGATATGAATCTGGATAAGGTAAGAAAACTGTATACCGAGGTCCTGGAAAATGTCCGGAAGATCATGGTGGGCCAGGAGGAAGTATTCACTCTTCTCTTTACATCTATGCTCTGCGGAGGACATGTTCTGCTGGAAGATACACCGGGAACGGGAAAAACTTCTCTGGCACGTTCCTTTGCCGCAAGCTGCGGCGGAGGCTTCAGCAGAGTTCAGTTTACGCCGGATCTGCTTCCTCAGGATATCACCGGCCTTTCGGTCTATCGGCAGAAGGATCAGGAATTTCATCTGATGAAGGGACCGGTCTTTACCAACCTTCTGCTGGCAGATGAGATCAACCGTGCCACCCCGAGAACTCAGAGCGCATTGTTGGAAGCAATGGAAGAACATCAGGTGACCATAGACGGTGAGACAATGCCTCTGCCGCGCCCGTTTCTTGTCATTGCTACGGAAAATCCGATCGAAACGACCGGAACCTATCCACTGCCAGAGGCACAGCTGGACCGGTTTTTGATGAAACTGAAAATGAAGCCCCTTTCTCTGGAACAGGAGGGTGAAATGCTGGAACGGTTCCGTATGGGAGGAGGATCCGAAGAGTTATCCCCGGTTGCCGATACGGATGCGCTTCTCGAAGCGATGGAAGCTGTCCGAAATGTAACGGTGAAGGATGTCGTCAGGGACTACCTTCTCCGGATCTCCGACGCTACGCGGCATACCAGCCGCCTGCTCATGGGAGTGAGCCCCAGAGGAACGCTGATGCTGCAGCGGGCGGCCATGGCTTTTGCGGCTGTTTCCGGAAGAAGCTATGTTACCCCGGATGATGTACGGTATCTGGCACCCTTTGTTTTCGGCCATCGCGTTATGCCGGCAGCCGGTACTGCGGATCCCGCTGCGCTTATCCGGGATATCGCTGCAGGTGAACCGGTTCCTGTGGAGGATTGGAGCTGAGAGCATGCATCTCATTTTTGTTATTTTGATCTTTGCGCTCATTTATGTCCTTCAGAAACGCCTTTATTTCAGATTCTGGCGGAAGGGCCTTTCTACGTCTGTCCGTTTCAGCCGGGAATACATGGACTGCGGGGAGGAAGCGGAGCTTTCGCTGGAGATCGTAAATGATAAATTACTTCCGCTTCCGGTTTTTCATTTAAAATTCTCTGTGGACCGGGCCCTTCGGTTTCATGATATGGAGAATTCGGTAGTTACGGATCTGTATCATCGAAATGACGCCTTTTCCCTGCTCGGGTACCAGAAGGTGCGAAGGAAGATAGCATTTACCTCTGAGGAAAGAGGATTCTTCCGGGTAGAATCGGTGAATATGATGGTAAGGGATTTCTTCCTTACCGCAACCTTTGCGGAAACAAAAAAAGAGGATACGGGGATTTACGTCTTTCCGAGAAAGCTGGACAGGACGAAAATCGCCGAGATCATGCGCGGGCAACTGGGGGAACGGGCAGTTCGGCACAGTATTCTTGAGGATCCTTTAAGCTTTCGCGGACTCAGGGAATATCAGCCTCAGGATCCTTTTCGTTCCATTAACATGAAACAGTCGGCCCGGACGGGAGAATGGAAGGTGAATCTCCGGGAGGCAACGGAGGATGCGGAGCTGCGGATCCTCCTGAATCTTGACACGGAACATATGATACGGAGAGACAGAATGCTGGAGGAGTCCATCTCCCTTTGCAGTACGCTAGCGGAGTATTTCCTGAGTAAAAAGGAGAGAGTTTCCGTATGGTCAAACGGCAGAGGAGCAGATGAAAAACAGCTGTCTGTCCCGGGAGTGGGTGCCGAGCTTTCTCACGGAATCACCATTGATAAGTACCTCGCCGAGATTCGAACTTCAGCGGGTAAGGATGTTTTCCTGGATCGCCTGGAAAGGGAGATCTCAGGTGTGAATAAAAGCGTATTATATCTGATCATCTCACCCTACTTTAAGGAAGATCTTCTGGAACATATCGATCTTCTCCGGAGAGATGCGGAGGTACAGATGATCGTCCCCTATTACAGAAAAATGGGCCTTCCCATTTGCAGACCCTATCTGACGGGATGGGAGGTGGACGAATATGCCGAATGAATTTGTGCGGAGAGTCTCCCGCATCGGTTATGGATTTACCTTCTTCCTGCTTTTGATGGAACTGGTCATGCTCTGCATGAAATGTCCTGCCGTATCCTGGCTGGCCATTGTTATTCTGCTTGGACTTTTTATCAGCCATTATATCCTGAGGGAGTTGACGAACAGGGTATGGGTTATGGTATTATGGATGCTGCTTGTATGTGTGGGAATCTGGTTTCTGCCGGAGATCATGCTGCAGAAGCTCCTTTTGATCGGGATTAATATAGGTCTTTCCGCATCAGGCATCTTATATCTCTCCAGGGGAGGCGTTTTTACGGAATTCCTGGATATTCCCTGGCCCATCATTCTTCTGGCAGTGATCTCCACGGGCGCGGGACTGTATTATGAAATTCCTTTGTTGATCCGTCTATCCGTATGGTTGTCCATTGCAAATATTTTTTTCTTTCTTTTGATCCGTTATTCGGACAACATAGGGATATATCGGGATGCCATGAGGGAAGTGAAAGGGCTTCCGATCAGAAAAATGCTCCGGATCAATTCCTGGATTGTGACAGGTATTTTTCTTCTGATCGGGATTGCGATTCTTCTGGGGGAGGTTCTGGGAATTCCAACGGCGTTATCTTCCTTTTTGGAAGCCGGCGGGGAATTCCTGAAGGGGCTTTTCTACGGATTGGTTCTTCTGGTAAAATGGTTTCTGTCACTGTTCGGCGGCAGCTCCAGTGAGTCCATCGCACAAACGGAAGTCGATTTAGAGGGTCAGCTGGAAAAAACAGGCAGTTTTTCGGGAATGATCTTCCTGTTTCTGAAGATCTTTCTGCTGGTCATTATCGTCGTCGTATTTCTTCGGCTTCTGATCTCTTTCCTGAAGCTTCTGCTGGTACGTTTTCAGAGAAACGGGAAAGAAGAGATTATCGAGAATACCCGTCAGGATGCCAGGGAGTTTCTGCCTGACCGGGGACTGCTGAAGAAGCTGAAGCAACGTATATCCCCTGAAGAAAGGGCACGAAGGATCTATCGGAAAAGAATCCTTGCGGCTGTCGGAAAGGAAGTCCCGACGATGACGGATACAACAGCTGATATTCGGGAAAGACTGTCCGAAGGCGGAAAGGCATTTCCCGAACTGACCAGACTGTATGAGGCTGTCCGATATGGAAATGCCGTTGTAGACAGCGCTTACTTAAGACAGATGAAAAAAGCGGATACTGCCAAGACTTCATAGATTTTCATTTTAATCAAAGAAATGTGTCATTTGGAAATAATCATTTTTGGGAGGTATGTGAAATGCGTTTATGTCCTGTATGTGGAGCAGAGATTGCGGATACAGATCAGTATTGTCCTGTATGCGGATATTATTTTTCTGCCGAAAACGTTACGGAGGTTTTAAAGACACCGCCGTTAAAGCTTGGCGGAGATAAGAATACCGTTCCGAATGCAAATATGCCAAAGCCTCCGTATCCTCCGGTGAATCAGAGGGATCCCGAAACGGATACATTGGCTAATCCGGCAGCGGGGATGAGAAAACCTCAGCCCCCGACCGGAAGACCTCAGGCCGGAGCACAGGCTGCCGGAGCAAAAACGCCAAATACCGGTGTTAAGGGACATCCGGTTCCGGGAGTGGTTCCGAACACCGGAGTGAAACCCGCCGGAGGAAAGGGACATCCGGTTCCGGGAGTGGGAGGAAATGTTCCGACCATGAATCCTGCTGTGAAACCAGCGGATAATAAGGGCGGAGAGGAGAAGCTTCTCAATACGGCAGCCGGAAAGGCTTTGATCGTTGCTGCAGCGATCGCGGTGATTGCCGGAGTGATCCTCATCATCCTGCTTCTCGGAATGGATAAAAATGATTCCTCTTCCACGGCGGAGGCAGCTGCCGGGGAGAAAATGACAGCAGCACCGGTTACGGAAATTCTTACTACGGAAGCTGCCACAACCGAGGCGGTGACAACCGAAGCAACGACAACCGAGGCGCCTTCAACGGAGGCAGTCACGGAGAGGATAACTGAGGCGGATACCTCCAAACAGATCAAGGGAACCTGGGTCCAGGAAGGGGAAAACTGGACCTATGTGGATGAAGCAGGAAAAAAAGTAACAGGCTGGCTTGAAAATGAAGGCGCCTGGTATTTCCTTGATGAGAAGGGGATCATGAAAACCGGCTGGATGGAGGAACCGGCAGGGGATACATTCTATTTTAATGAAAAAGGAGTGATGGTGACAGGCAACGTCACCATCGACGGTAAGGCATACAGCTTTGATGAGGAAGGCCGTCTGAAAAAGTAATCTACAGATCGGCCAGATCAAGGAATTTTTGCAGGGATGGATTCGACTTGCGCTGCGTATTGACAGAGAATCCTACTGTTCTCGGACTAACCGGCGGATCAACTGGTAATTCGACCAGAGATCCGTCGGTTATTGCATCCATGGCAAATTCCTTTACCACAGAAGAAACTCCCATTCCGATCTTGGCAAAATCGATCAGAAGATCCATGTTATTGACATCCAGAACCTGACCGGGCTGGATGTTCTGCTGAAAGAAGTAATGATCCAGATGATTCCGGGTGATATTTCCCTGCTCCAGCAGCATGAGATTACATTTTTCCAGAATTTCGGTTGAGGGCATCTGCGTGAGAGGTTCCGATGATGCGTCGGAAATCTGCTGCTGAGATAACAGGTTTGTGATATTTCCCGCAAAAAACCAGGGGTTACCGGTCTCACGTTCGGCTGCCTGTTCGCGGATGTACAGGTGTTCCAGATAGGAAGGATTCACAACGAAGATGTCATGGATCTCCTGAAGCGGATGGTAGGAAAGCCGTTCAGGCAGGATGGTTTCGCAAATGAGTCCCAGATCGATCCGCCCTTCTTCAAGCTGCTTTACTGTTGTCAGGGTTGAATGACAGACAAGGGAAACCTTGATGTGCGGGTATTCCCGGATAAAGCGGGATAGATAACCCAGCAGGATATTCCTGCAGAGAGAGGTGGAGGCTCCGATGCGCAGTTCGCCGATTCCGAGTTCATTTCCCTGACGGATCTCATCCTCGGCTGTGCGGATGCCGTCAAAAGCGGGACGAAGATGCTCATAAAGAACCTTGCCCTGTTCGGTCAGGGTGGTTCCCCGGGAGGAACGGTCGATCAGGTGAACGGAAAGAGCGCTTTCCAGATTGATGATGGATTTGCTGACGGCAGGCTGTGAGATGAAGAGCAGCTCTGCTGCCCGGCTGATGCTTCCTGTTTCGGCAACCGCCAGGAATACGCGGTAAAGGTTGAGGTTATCGATCATGATGAACTCCTTTTTGGAATGAATTGTCAATATTTGGATGGGATGGACGAAAGTCATTTCCACCGGTTGATGAAAAGCGATCGATCATAATACTATAACTCCAGGTTATAATAATTATTCATATTATATATTTTCATTATATTACAAACTATGCTAATATACCAGATAAAAAAGAAAGGGAGGATCATAATATGGGAATGACGATGACACAGAAGATCCTTGCGGCGCATGCCGGACTTCCGGCTGTAAAAGCCGGCGATCTGATAGAGGCGGATCTGGATCTTGTTCTTGGAAATGACGTGACTACACCGGTTGCGATCAATGAACTGTCCAAATTTAAGAAAAAAACGGTATTTGACAATACGAAAATTGCGCTGGTGATGGACCATTTTACTCCGAATAAGGATATTAAGAGCGCTGAACATGTAAAACAGGTAAGGGATTTCTCAAAAGCAAATCATATCGTGAATTATTTTGATGTGGGCCAAATGGGGATCGAGCATGCCCTTCTCCCGGAGAAAGGCCTTATCGTGGCAGGTAATACCTGTATTGGCGCGGATTCCCATACCTGCACCTATGGAGCACTGGGTGCTTTTTCCACGGGAGTCGGTTCCACGGATATGGCTGCCGGCATGGTGACAGGCAAGGCCTGGTTCAAGGTTCCCTCCGCCATTCAGTTCGTGATCACCGGAAAGAAGCCGCAGTGGATCAGCGGTAAGGATCTGATCCTTCATATCATCGGAAAGATTGGTGTGGATGGCGCACGTTATAAGTCCATGGAATTTACCGGCGACGGCATCGCTGAGCTTTCCATGGATGATCGTTTTACCATCGCCAATATGGCTATCGAAGCCGGTGCAAAAAACGGGATCTTCCCTGTGGATGAGAAGACCGTTGAATACATGAAGGAACATGCGCCGAATAAGGAATATACAGTCTATGAGGCAGATGCGGATGCAGAGTATGACGAAGTGATCGAGATCGATCTTGCTACGCTTCGCCCCACAGTTTCCTTCCCGCATCTTCCGGAGAATACGAAAACCATCGATGAAATCCATGCGGATGGGGATATCGAGATCGATCAGGTGGTGATCGGATCCTGTACCAACGGCCGGATCGAGGATATGCGGATCGCTGCGGATATCATGAACGGCAGGAAATGTGCCGACGGTCTCCGTGTGATCATCATCCCGGGAACCCAGGCCATCTATCTGCAAATGATCCGTGAAGGTCTTGCAGAGATCTTTGTTGAGGCCGGAGCTATTGTATCCACACCTACCTGCGGCCCCTGCCTCGGCGGACATATGGGAATCCTTGCGCACGGAGAGCGTGCGGTATCTACTACCAACCGGAACTTTGTCGGTCGGATGGGCGCTATTGATTCCGAGATCTATCTTGCCAGTCCGGCGGTGGCTGCGGCATCGGCAATCCTGGGAAAGATCGCATCTCCGGAGGAGCTGTAAGAAACCGAAAAGGCTGCATTTCTTTCTCTATGCGGAGTTTGCCGTGATCGGATTGGTTGTGGTTTTTGCAATTGTTTCAGCTGTTATGATCGGAAAAAAAAGTTAATCCGGCATGGAGAGTGAAAACTGTATTTCCGGTTGTATCGAAGGAAGGCAGAATGCGGAACCATGCTGTCGGGGACATAGTAATGAGCATACAAGCTAACAAACGGAATGGGTATAAATAAGGAGGTGCACATGAAAGCACACGGAACAGTACATAAATACGGGGACAACGTCGATACCGACGTCATCATCCCGGCAAGATACCTGAACACTGCAGATCCTGCAGAGCTGGCAAAAAATTGCATGGAGGATATCGATAAGGATTTCGTAAAGAGGGTAAAAGCGGGAGACATCATGGTGGCCGGCAAGAACTTCGGCTGCGGGTCTTCCCGGGAGCATGCCCCCATCGCCATCAAGGCCTCCGGTATCGCATGCGTTATCGCGGATACCTTTGCGAGAATCTTCTACCGGAATTCCATCAATATCGGACTGCCCATCATCGAGTGCCCGGCAGCGGCCGCAGAGATCAATGCCGGCGACGTGGTTTCCATCAACTTCGATAACGGAGAGATCACGGATGAGACTACGGGCAAGACCTATCAGGGACAGGCATTCCCGCCCTTTATGCAGAACATCATCACCAGCGGCGGACTGATCAACTCTATCAATGCGAAGGAGTGATCTAAGTGTGGGATATCCTTTTTTACATTTTGTTTGATTCAGCAGTGGAAGGCAGTGTGGATACCAGACTTCCGAAAGGACTTCGGTATACGTTGCTGGCTATTCTGTCCATCTTACTGGTGGCTGGGGTAACAGGGCTTATCTGGAGTGGTGTGGAAAGGCTGGAGACGTCCACCGGAGCCGGGATCGCAATGATCGTTTCCGGTGTGGGGGCTTTTGTCTTCTGCATTATCTGGTATTTCTATACGATGAAGAAAATGAAGAAACTGCAAAAGAAAAAAGCGGAAGGTGCTGAAACGGAAGAGGAATAGCATACGTCCGGCATACAGTCTGCTTTAAAAATGGAGGAAATTATGGTTTGTAATATCGGTGTGATCAAGGGTGACGGCATCGGCCCGGAAATCGTAACGGAAGCACAGAAGGTGCTTGATGCGGTAGGCAAAAAGTATGGACATACATTTCACTATGAGGATATTCTGATGGGAGGCTGCTCTATCGATGCCACCGGGGAACCTCTGACGGACGAGGCAGTGGCTGTGGCAAAAACCAAGGATGCGATCCTGCAGGGTTCTATCGGCGGTAATACCCAGACATCCCCATGGTATAAGCTGCCCCCCAACAAGAGACCGGAGGCGGGCCTTCTGAAAATCCGGAAGGAGCTGGGGCTTTTCGCCAATCTTCGCCCCGCATACCTTTATCCGGAACTGAAGGAAGCCTGTCCCTTAAAGGAGAGTGTAGCCGAGAAGGGCTTCGATATGCTGATCATGCGGGAGCTTACCGGCGGTCTTTATTTCGGAGAGCGGTATACCAAAGAGATCAATGGCAGAATGACTGCAGTAGATACACTGCTTTATACAGAGGATGAGATCCGCAGGATCGCCATTAAGGGCTTTGACATCGCCATGAAGCGCCGGAAAAAGGTGACACTGGTAGATAAGGCCAATGTACTGGATTCCTCCCGTCTCTGGAGAAAGATCACAGAGGAAGTGGCGAAGGATTATCCGGAGGTTTCCTTTGAGACCATGCTGGTGGACAATGCCGCCATGCAGCTGGTAAAGGATCCTGCACAGTTCGATGTCATGCTGACGGAGAATATGTTCGGTGACATCCTGTCGGATGAAGCCTCCATGATCACCGGATCTATCGGTATGCTGGCTTCCGCTTCCCTGAATGAGACGAAGTTCGGTCTCTACGAGCCCTCGGGAGGATCGGCTCCGGATATTGCAGGTAAGAATATCGCAAATCCCATTGCAACCATCCTTTCCGCTGCCATGATGCTCCGTTACAGCTTCGATCTGGATAAGGAAGCAGACGCGATTGAGAATGCGGTAAAGAAGGTACTTGAAGAAGGCTACCGTACCATTGATATCGCTAAGCCGGGTGAGCCTCAGGTGAAGACGGATGAGATGGGAAGTCTGATTGCCGAGAGAGTATAGATCTCGCAACACATTTCATACGTGGTGTGCGTGATGTGATTCATCAGGGCTTTTGGCCCCGGCATCATGAATATGTCATCCTGACGAAGGATACCATAGAAACAGAATGAACTGGAATTGAGAGATAAGTAAGTTGAGATAGAAGGGAGTACATTATGAAAAGCGACAACATGAAATGCGGTCTGCAGCAGGCCCCTGCACGGTCCTTGCTGAATGCACTGGGATTTACAGCGGAAGAAGTAAAGAAACCGATGGTCGGTATCGTCTGTTCCTACAATGAGATCGTGCCCGGCCATATGAATCTGGATAAGATCGCCGAAGCAGTGAAGCTTGGTGTGGCGGAAGCCGGCGGTACGCCGGTCATGTTCCCGGCCATCGCGGTATGCGACGGTATTGCCATGGGACATATTGGCATGAAATACAGTCTTGTCACCCGTGATCTCATTGCGGATTCCACCGAGGCTATGGCCATTGCCCATCAGTTTGATGCGCTGGTCATGATCCCCAACTGCGATAAGAACGTTCCCGGACTTCTGATGGCGGCGGCCCGTGTGAATGTTCCTACCGTATTCGTATCCGGCGGCCCCATGCTGGCCGGTCATGTAAAGGGCAAAAAACGCAGTCTGTCCTCCATGTTCGAGGCAGTGGGCGAGTACACTGCGGGTAAGATCACGGAAGATGATGTTACCGCATTTGAGGAAAATGTCTGCCCCACCTGCGGATCCTGCTCCGGTATGTATACTGCAAACTCCATGAACTGTCTGACAGAGGTTCTGGGTATGGGACTTCCGGGAAACGGTACGATCCCGGCAGTGTATTCCGAGCGTCTCCGCCTGGCCAAGAAGGCAGGGTATGCGGTAATGGATATGCTGGCAAAGAATATCCGGCCGAGAGACATCATGACTAAGGAAGCCATTTTAAATGCACTGACCGTTGATATGGCACTGGGCTGTTCCACCAACTCCATGCTGCATCTTCCGGCCATTGCCCATGAGATCGGCTTTGATTTCGACATTTCCTTTGCAAATCCCATCAGTGAGAAAACACCGAATCTCTGTCACCTGGCACCCGCAGGCCCGACCTATATGGAGGATCTGAACGAGGCAGGCGGAGTCTATGCGGTTGTTAAGGAGCTGTGCGATCTGGGACTCATCAACGAGGACTGCATGACCGTTACCGGAAAGACTATCGGAGAAGCGGTAAAGAACTCCGTGAACCGGAATCCGGAGGTTATCCGCCCCACCGACAATCCGTATTCCAAAACAGGTGGTCTGGCAGTACTGAAGGGCAATCTCGCACCGGACGGTTCCGTGGTAAAACGTTCCGCTGTTGTTCCTGAGATGCTGAAGCACGAAGGACCCGCGAGGGTCTTTGATTCCGAAGAGGATGCGATCGCAGCGATCCTGGGAGGAAAGATCGTCGCCGGTGATGTGGTCGTTATACGTTATGAAGGCCCCAAGGGCGGACCCGGTATGCGCGAAATGCTGAATCCGACCTCCGCCATAGCAGGTATGGGACTTGGCTCCACCGTTGCACTGATCACCGACGGACGTTTCTCCGGTGCCAGCCGCGGTGCATCCATCGGACATGTATCTCCGGAGGCCGCCGTGGGAGGCCCCATAGCACTGGTGGAAGAGGGAGATCTGATCGAGATTGATATCAATAACTATTCTATTACTTTGAAGGTAAGTGATGAGGAACTGGCAAAGAGAAGGGCTGCCTGGACGCCGCGTGAGCCGAAGGTAACTACTGGTTATCTGGCCCGTTACGCATCCATGGTAACCAGCGGGAACAGAGGAGCGATTCTGGAAATCCCGAAAGCGTAAAAGCAACCGTTTTTTTCCTTGCCATAAAAAACGAATAGTGATATATTATAAACATTTCTAACAAAACAGCCGTTTTTTCGGCTATGGGAGGATAGCATATGAAACAGCTTACAGGATCGGAGATCGTGATCGAATGCCTGAAAGAACAGGGCGTAGACACGGTGTTCGGATATCCCGGAGGAACCATTCTGAATGTGTATGATGAACTGTACAAGCATTCAAATGAGATCCGTCACATTTTAACCAGCCATGAACAGGGCGCTGCACATGCAGCTGACGGTTATGCCAGAGCTACGGGCAAGGTTGGTGTCTGTATGGCAACCAGCGGCCCCGGCGCGACGAATCTTGTAACCGGTATCGCAACGGCCCATATGGATTCCGTTCCTTTGGTTGCGATTACGGCAAATGTAGGCGTATCCCTGCTTGGTAAGGACAGCTTCCAGGAGGTCGATATCGCCGGAGTGGTTATGCCGATTACCAAGCACAGCTTTATCGTAAAGGATGTTCATCAGCTGGCGGACACCATCCGAAGAGCTTTTACGATTGCAAAGAGCGGACGTCCGGGTCCTGTTCTTGTGGATATCACAAAGGATGTAACTGCAGCAAAGGCGAATTATTCACCGAAGAAGCCGGCAGCTATTAAAAGAGTAACCGATACCATCCGCAACGAAGACATTGAAAAGGCTGTCTCCATGATCAATGAATCCAAGCGGCCGTATGTCCTTGTTGGCGGGGGTGCGACCATCGCAGGCGCTTCCGCAGAGCTGAAGGAATTCGTTGAGAAGATTGATGCACCCGTCTGTGATACGCTGATGGGAAAGGGAGCGTTCGATGGAACCAGTGCAAGATATACCGGCATGATCGGTATGCACGGAACCAAGGCTTCCAATTTCGGTGTAAATAAAGCAGACCTTCTGATCGTAGTGGGAGCACGTTTCTCTGACCGCGTGATCGGAAATGCGGCAAAGTTTGCAAACGGAGCCAGGATCCTTCATATCGACATCGACGCAGCGGAGATCAATAAGAACATTGTCGTGGATGCTTCCGTGATTGGTGATGCGAAGGAAATTCTGAAGCGTCTGAATGCAGAGTTGACACCCTCCCGCAAATCTGCATGGATGAAGGAGATCAAGGCGCTGGTGAAGGATAATCCCATGACCTATGACATGGAACACCTGACCGGACCCGCCGTTATCAGCAGGATATATAAAGCAACCAAGGGAAATGCCATCATTACCACGGATGTCGGACAGCATCAGATGTGGGCGGCGCAGTACTACAGCTACGCCAAGCCTCGTCAGTTCCTTACCTCTGGAGGTCTCGGTACCATGGGTTACGGCCTGGGTGCTGCGATCGGTGCCAAGACCGGTCAGCCCGGAAAGACCGTTATCAACATTGCGGGGGATGGCTGCTTCCGCATGAATCTGCAGGAGCTGGCAACAGCGTCCCGTGAGAATATTCATGTGATCGAGATCATCATCAACAATCACGTGCTTGGAATGGTACGCCAGTGGCAGACGCTTTTCTACGGCAAACGGTATTCCAATACCATGCTGGAAGATAAGGTGAATTTCCAGAAGGTTTCGGAAGGCCTTGGGGCAACCGCCTATACCGTCCGGACAGTTGAGGAGTTCAATAAGGCCCTGACTGCCGCACTGAAGGGGGAAGGCCCTCAGGTTATCGACTGCCAGATCGGTATGGACGATAAGGTATGGCCCATGGTAGCACCTGGTGCACCGATTGAAACCTGCTTCTCAAGTGAAAGCGAATTGAAGAAATAAGGGTACCATTCATCACGAACTTAAGCGCCGAAGGCATGAATTCCGCGCAATGCGCGGAAGGTTCGTGATCGGATGGAAGGAATCGTTACGAAATACATATCATTCTTGGGCATTGGGCCGAAGAATTCGGATGAATACAGTATATTTTAAATGGAGGATATATAAAAATGGCACGAGTTTACAATTTTTCCGCAGGACCGTCCGTCCTTCCCGAGGTTGTACTGAAGCAGGCAGCTGAAGAAATGATGGATTACAAAGGAAGCGGCATGAGCGTTATGGAAATGAGCCACCGTTCCAAGGTCTATGACAACATCATCAAGGAAGCAGAGAAGGATCTGCGGGATCTGATGGAAATCCCGGATAACTACAAGGTCCTTTTCCTTCAGGGCGGAGCGTCCCAGCAGTTTGCGGCAGTTCCCATGAACCTGATGAAGAACGGCGTAGCTGACTATATCATTACCGGTCAGTGGGCAAAGAAGGCATATCAGGAAGGTAAGAAATACGGAAAGGCGGTTGCGGTTGCATCCTCTGAGGACAAGACCTTCTCCTACATTCCCGATTGCTCCGATCTTCCCATCGATGAGGATGCGGATTATGTTTACATCTGTCACAATAATACGATCTACGGAACAGCCTTTCACGAGCTTCCGAATACCAAGGGCAAGATCCTGGTAGCAGATATGTCCTCCGACATTCTGTCCCAGCCGGTTAATGTATCCGATTACGGTCTCATTTACTTCGGCGTACAGAAGAACGTAGGACCTGCAGGTGTGGTAGTTGTGATCATCCGTGAGGATCTGATCCGTGACGATCTTCCGGAATTCGTCCCCACCATGTTGAAGTATAAGACTCAGGCAGATGCGGAATCTCTGTACAATACGCCTCCGTGCTACGGCATTTACATCTGCGGCCTTGTATTCAAATGGGTTAAGGATATGGGCGGTCTTAAGGCCATGAAGGCTCACAATGAGAAGAAGGCGAAGATCCTTTATGATTTCCTTGATCAGAGCAAGCTGTTCAGGGGTACGGTAGAGAAAAAGGATCGTTCTCTGATGAATGTTCCTTTCGTTACCGGAAATGATGAGCTGGATGCAAAGTTCGTTAAGGAAGCAACTGCAGCAGGCTTTGTAAACCTGAAGGGTCACAGATCCGTCGGCGGTATGCGTGCATCCATTTACAATGCCATGCCCATCGAAGGTGTGGAGAAGCTGGTAGCATTCATGAAGGACTTCGAAGAGAAGAACGCATAATGATCATTCCGAATGAAAAAAAACGTGAACAGTGATCATTCCGAATGAAAAAAAACGTGAATAGTGATCATTCCGAATGAACAAAAAACGTGAACAGTGATCATTCCGAATGAAAAAAACGTGAATAGTGATCATTCCGAATGAACAAAAAACGTGAACAGTGATCATTCCGAATGAACAATAATCGTGAACAGTTATCATAAATCAACCCGTATAAAACATGTCATCCTGAGGAGCGTACGCGACGAAGGATCTCACATCAAAAACTGATATAAATAGGAGAACGATCATGACTAAGGTAAAATGCCTGAACCCCATTGCAGCCTGCGGACTGGATCTGCTGGGTGAGAATTACACTGTAACTGATGATGCTGATGCAGAGGCAATCCTTGTCCGCAGTGCATCCATGCATGAGATGGAGCTTTCCGATAAGCTCCTTGCCGTTGCACGGGCAGGTGCCGGCGTGAATAACATTCCCCTTGACAAGTGTGCTGAGAAGGGTATCGTTGTTTTCAATACTCCGGGTGCCAATGCAAACGGTGTAAAGGAGCTGGTGGTAGCCGGTATGCTGCTTGCATCCAGGGACATCATCGGTGGTGCGAACTGGGTTACAGCCAATGCTTCCGATGAGAATATCGGCAAGACGGCGGAGAAGGAGAAGAAGAACTTCGCCGGCAAGGAGATCGCAGGAAAGAAGCTGGGTGTCATCGGACTGGGCGCTATCGGTGCCAAGGTTGCAAATATCGGCGTACGTCTGGGCATGGAAGTATACGGCTATGATCCCTTCGTATCCGTTGATGCGGCATGGGGTCTTTCCCGTTCCGTAAAGCATATTACAAATGTAAATGATATCTACACCAACTGTGATTTTATTTCCATCCATGTACCGCTTCTGGATTCCACCAAGGGAATGATCAATGCGGAAGCCATCGGAATGATGAAGGACGGCGTGATATTTTTGAACTTCGCGCGCGACATTCTGGTAGATGAGCCGGCCATGATCGCAGCACTCGAAAGCGGAAAGGTTGCCAAGTATGTAACCGATTTTGCTAATCCGACCGTTGCAGGTAAGAAAAATGTGATCGTAACTCCGCATCTGGGCGCCTCCACCGAAGAATCAGAGGATAACTGTGCAGTGATGGCTGTAAAGGAAATCAAGGATTTCATCGAAAACGGAAATGTAAAGAATTCCGTAAATTATCCGGCCTGTGATGCAGGTATCTGCCAGGATGCAGGACGTCTTACCGTTTGCCATAAGAATATTCCCAACATGCTGACTCAGTTTACGGGGCTTTTCTCATCCAAGGGCGTGAATGTGTCTGAGATGGTCAGCAAGTCCCGCGGTGATTTCGCATATACTATCCTGGACATCAGTGTAGCAGCGGACCAGGCAGTGGCAGACGCCATCGCACAGATTGACGGTGTTGTCCGCGTGCGTGTGATCAAGTAGCAGAAGCTTCTCATGAGGCGGCAAAATGCCTACGCCCGGCCTGCATTCCGTATGCATGGCATTCGGAACAGGCTGAATAGTTGTATATTAATGAACATGGTAACGCTCCGGTCAATTGCGGCCGGGGCGTTTTTCCATTTTGTTTTCGTTCAGTCTGTTAAACTTTACGTTTACATTTTACAGGTAAATTTATATACTGATATTGACGGGTTTTTGTGCTTATCGGGAGGAGACTGAATGAACAGACTAAAGATTGCGTTACTTGCGGCACAGGCAGATGAAGAGTATCAAAGCGACTTTATCCGGGGAGCAATGGAGAAGGCATTTTCTCATGATATGGATGTTTATGTATTCTCCATGCACATCAAATACCAGAAGATACTGTCAATAGTTTTGCGCACATTTGATTTTGCCCTGCCGTTCAGTTGCCGACAACCGCTTAACCTGTAGTGTATTTATTTATGCGATACCCTCGGCCTCAGCGATTAGCATGGAGGTCAGATGTTCCATGTTGA
>JAFXZW010000027.1 GCA_017541035.1 Eubacterium sp.
GCCGTTATCCGACCGGAGTCCTTTTCTGATATGGAAGCGCTTCCTCCGCCGGATCTCTGGCTTGCGGAGTCACCGGAGGAAATCAACGGAGATGTCATTCCGGTTGTGGCCCTCACATCAAGGCAGGATCAGGAGGGTGTATATAAGTACCAACCGGTCAGAGAGATTCTGAGAGAGCTGAAACGCCTTGGCAGGGGACGGTCGGCAGCGGTGCAGCATTCCGGCTGTATAGCCGTATTTTCACCTCTGGGGCGGAGTGGAAGAACGACGTTGGCAAGAGCCATAACAGCTATGGAACCGTCGGGAGCGGGCCTCTATATCGGAATGGAGGATTCCGGCGATCAGGTGGTCCATTCGGAGCTGCTGTACCAAATCAAGGTGCGTGCGCCGGAGCTCTGGGAGACTGCGGCACAGGAAATCAGAGAAGAGGCGGGGATAGCCTGCCTGCGTTTGTCGGGAATGTGTTCGGAGCTTCGCGATGTTCAGCAACCGGACCTTCAATGGTTTTCTCACCGGCTTCTGGACTCCGGGCGGTACACCACCCTGGTATTTGATGTGGGACTTGGCGCACTGGCGGAGATTTCCATGCTTCAGGTCTTTGACAGGATCTATCTGACGGTGCTTCCGGATCCTCACTCCGGGCATAAACTGGATGTGTTCCGTTCACTCCTGCTGGAGTTGGGGCTCAGCAGTCTCTGGCAGAACATGATCCCCGTGGAGATCCCGCCGGATGTGACGGAACCGGCAGAGATCATCCGGTATATAGAATGATGATAGGGTCAAAAGGTCCGTGCGATACGCTTGCGTAATCGCACGAGACCTTACTTGACCCGCCGAACACGAATGGCGTAGTCATTTTGCATAGCAAAATGACGGGAGCCGTGAGTGTTCTCGCAGCACATTGCACACGTAGTGTGCGTGCTGCGAATCATCAAGGCAACCCTATTTGGGTCATAAGGAAGATGGAAAAGGGGATGGGAACCCGGAAGATATCTATGTCTACGTGACGGATAACCGGGAGGTATACCATGTGAACCGGAACTGTACCCATCTCGTCCTGAAGATCCGTCCGGGCACGAAGCAGGAAGCTGTTGCGGAAGGGTATCACAGCTGTGAATACTGTGGAAAAGATGCGGGAGATGTCGTGCTGATCTGCCCGGAAGGCAGGGCATATCACTCTCGGTCAACCTGTCGGGGACTGCGTCGGACGGTTCACAGAATAAAAAAGAGTGAAGCGGCGGGCCTTCCGCCCTGCTCCAGGTGCGGAAAATGAATTCTGAATCACACTATGTGCACAATGTGCTTCTTAGACACTCGCGGCTCTCGCCATTCGTGTTTTGCAGGTCAATTTAGATCTCGAGCGACCACGTAAGCGCGCCGATAGACCTTTTATCCCTATCATCACAATAATCTGAGAAAAGTCTGGTCGGTAAAGGAGAAACGCAAATGAGCGAAAAAAGAAAAAAAAGAAGGAGATGGATTGATTCGGGCAATCGTGGACTGCTCACTGTTGAAGCAAGTCTGATCATACCGTTGATCCTTTTTCTGGCGGCAGGGATTATCCTCCTGGTCGTATCCCAGGGAAGCCGGGAAGCCTTGCGGAGTGAAATGTATCATACTTTGTACACTCTTCCTGTTGCAGAAGAACTGGACGGAGACCCGCGGGAGGGACTCCGTGATCGTGCGAATATCCTGCAATCACATTTCACACACGCAGAGCTGGGGGACGATTCTTCAGGTGACTGCCTTGTTCTTAACGGAAGCGTGCCTTATTCAGGTATCGGCAGTTACAGTGGAGTTTTGGCGGCGCATGCGGAAAGGGAGAGGGATTTATGCAGTAAAAGACTAAGGAGATGGCAGTTTTATGGAAATATTGCGGAAGAATGAAGGACTTAATCTTTATTATGAAGTGCGTGGGCAGGAGGAAAGCTATGTCACGGAGATGCTGCAGAACAACAGCTTTCAGACTATCCTTCCATCCCTTCTGCAGAGGAAGGATACTGGGTGCAGTCTGCTTTTTCAGGCAGATGGTCTGCAGAGTTTCGCCAACCGTTTCAGCAGGGAACAGCCGGACTGGCCTCGTGTTCGGGAACTGCTGTGGAGCATCGCCATATCCATAAGGGAGCTGCAGAAGTACATGCTTCCACCGGAGGGACTGATACTGTCCATTGCGTACATCTTCCACAAACAGGGCGAAAGCTACAGCTTTCTCTATACAACCAAACCTGAGAAGAGCTTCCCGGATAGTATGAAGAGCCTTTTTGAGGAAATCATGCCCCTTTTCTCCTGCCGGGACAGAGAAGGCACAGTACGGTTTTATGATCTTTACGGGCATTTTCTGGACGAACAGTTTACGCCCGAAATGATGCTTCATCTGGTCGAGGAAGGACGGAGGCCTTCGTATGGAGAAAGAGGCGGGGAGGAAAGGGGTTTCTCGTCCGGAGGGAATTCCGGGGAAGCAGGGGGACCCTCGTTCGGAGAAAAATCAGGAGAAGGAAGGAGATCCTTGTCCCGGGAAAAAACCGGGGATGAAAGGAGGCTCTTGTCTGGGGAAAAAACCGGGGAAGGGTGGATATCCTCGTATGGAGAAAAAACCGGGAAAACAGGGGGGCCTCCGTTTGGAGAAAAATCCGGAGAAGGAAGGAGACTCCCGGTTGAGGAGGAAAATGAACGATTTATGCCTTCTCAGGTTGATATATACCCGGGAATGACGGATGTTCTTCAGCAATCGGAAGGGCAGTATTCTTACAGCCTGGCCGGAAACAATTTGGGAAGAAGCAAGGAACGGGAGAGAAAAACACAGAAAATAAAGGAAAATGATGTCCGGGGCAACAAAAAAGGATTTCCGATCTGGCTTTGGATTGCCGGGGCTTGTGTACTCCTTGTGGCAGGCATCACATTTCTCCTGATGGGAAAAGCGTCCCTGAAGCTGATAGCGTTGATGGGTGTCGTTTACATCATTCTTGTGATCATTCAGCTGCACACTGCTGACAAGGACAAAAAAGAGGAGCCCGCAACCCCGTCTCCAGACGTTGGGTGGCAGGATATGTCATCGGAGAAAAGTTCTCAGGGAAGCGGACCCTGCCGTGAATGGGATAGAATGACTTCTCTTCAAAGAAGAAGCAGGGATTTCGGAGATGAGACCGGGATAGTGAACGGCGCTTCAAAAAGGGGGATGGAACATCTTCCGATGCGACTGATACCTGCGGAGAATAATGGCCTTCGACCGATAAACGTGGATGGAAATGGCTGTAGGATAGGACGGACACCGGAAGGAAATGAATACTGCATCCCTTCTCCAGGTGTCAGCCGGAATCACGCCCGACTCTCACTCCGAAACGGGACGCTCCTTCTACAGGATCTGCATTCTACGAATGGGACTTATGTAAACTATCAAAGGATTGCAGATGACTCTTCAACCGAGCTGCATTATGGCGATGTGGTTAGCTTCGCCGATGAGGAATTCTATTGTACATGATCTTTTTACGAGCCGGAGGTTATGTACATGATCCTTTTACGAGCCGGAGGTTATGTACATGATCCTTTTACGAGCCGGAGGTTATTCGACATACTGGATTTTGAGAGGAGATATAACGATGAAAAAACGAATCATGATGAGAAGAAGCATTTTTATATGGACATGTACGATGATATTAGGGGGAATATTCGCTGTTCTGCTTGTGCTGTCCTTTTCGGCCCTCGCCTGGGCAAAAGAAGATACAGGGGAGAAATTATATTCTTTGTTTGTGGAAACCGAAGAATCGGAAACCGGGAGCGAGGGTAAAGAAGACATGATTGTGGAGGAATGGATCCTCTATGGGAGTCTGGAAATCGGTGAACGATATTATCTGGAAGGAAGTCTCCTCGACGGGAAGGGAGAGGAGGGAAAGCTGATTTCTTCCCTTCAAAAGGAGTTTGTACCCCGGAACAGCAGCGGGATATTGATTCTTCGATACAGTCAGAATAAGGAACATTCAGAAGCCCTGACCACGTCTGCCTGTCTTTCCCGCATTCAGGAATGGCCGGAAGAAAAGACGGAATCCGGCCTTCTTGGTACGGCCATATCCCGTAAACCCGCAGCGAAATGTGCAGGAAAGACTGGCAAGTCATCTATTCTGAACAGAGTTCTGGCAAATCTGATAAAAAACTGGGTTCCTGTTACCATC
Organism: Eubacterium sp.; assembly: GCA_017541035.1. Lineage (GTDB taxonomy): Bacteria > Bacillota > Clostridia > Lachnospirales > Lachnospiraceae > Eubacterium_Q. The sequence goes on from JAFXZW010000027.1 coordinate 4,167, forward strand.
CTGACAGCAGAATAGGAAAAATGATATTTTTCGAAGACATGGCTCGAGGCGGTATGATTCAGGAGGGTTTCCGAAGCAAAAGCACCGGTAACAGAAAATGAAGGGCATTTACTTGAATCATGGGTGGAAATGCCTTATAATTCTGAAAGCAAGGACAGTATTCAGTCTTTTTCACAGCAATAGCAATAATGGAAACCCTTATGAAGAAGAAAAGAAAGTTACAATTTAAGATTGTTGCAGGAATAATCTTTTGCAGCGTATTGACATTGCTGGCGGGCCGGATGGTTCGGGCGGAAACCGCTGACCCGGATTCGGAACCGCTTATTGTTATAAATGATGAGACAGAGGATACAGAAGATAATCAGACAAATGATGAAACGGACAGCACAACCGAGCTGCAGAGGGATTATCTTTTCGTCGGGAACAGTCTGACATTTTATAATAATATGCCGGAAATGTTCTCTGATCTGGTTCAGGCCGGAACCGGCCAGGAACTCTCGCCTACCCTTCTGGTGTATGACAGCAGGTCGCTGGCGGAGCATGCAGCTGCCATCGAAGCGGTTATCCGGACAAAAGGAGAGAAGGAAGCGCTTACGGAAGAGGAAAAAAGCTTTTTCTGTGCTGTGGGTACAGCCTCCTGGTCGGAGAAGGTGTATGAAGGTTATGCGGAAAGGATATGGAACAGGGAAGAAAACCGGCCGATCCGCTATGAAAAGGTTGTTCTGCAAATGTATGACAGGAGCGGAACGGGAGACAGTGACAGACAGACGATTGCAAATGCAGTCACAAAGGTCATAAAGGCAATGGGTCAACCCGATACGATTTACATTCTCGGAGCATCTCATGCCCGCTTCGATGAGGATCTGAGGTCATTTACGGAAAGGCAGAATGTCATTGATAAAGCCGTAAAAGAAGGTGTGGCTGATGCAAAGAAAAAGGCGAAGGATCTGTTCAACGATATCCTTATTTATAATAGTGGAAGAACCCTGTGCAATTATCTGATCTCTTATGGAGAAAATTATGCGGAGAAACTGGAGCCGGCTGCCTATCAGATCTATTCGTCCCAACCGGAATGGGACGGAGTCCGGAATGATGTGATCTATGGAGACCGGGTACATCCGACTCAGCTGGGAAGCTACATGACTGCTGCCACATTATACAGTCTTTTGTACGGAGACCCATCACGTCTTTGGGAATTCTGCAACGCCGGCGTACGCTCAACGGTGACGCGGGTGGATGGAGAGATCATTCGGGGAGAGGGAAATATAGCCCTTCTCTATAATGGCGGAGAAGGACTGGAGCAGGATGAGGTGCTGAAGGCGGCGTTAGAAATGGCTCAGAAGACGCAGAATGAGAGCTTGCGTCTCAAACCGGTGAAACCTGATCTGACAGAAAACGGATGGGCAGGGAGCGGCAGCAGCTGGTACTACTTCAGAGACGGTGTCCCTGCAAAGGGCTGGCTGCAGGAAAGCGGGAAATGGTATTATTTTGCTCCATCGGGAACCATGCGGACCGGGTGGCAGAGGGTTGGCCGATCCTGGTATTATCTTCATCCTGTAACGGGGCGGATGATGACCGGGTGGATTCAGGCAGGCGGGAAATGGTATCTTCTGGGGCCTGACGGAGCCATGCAGACCGGATGGAGAAAGACAGGCGGGAAATGGTATTACTTTGACAAAACAGGCGCTATGTGCACAGGTTGGAAAAAAGTTGACGGGATATGGTACTATTTTAATGCGGACGGCAGCATGTATTCCGGTTGGATGCAGGATGGCGGAAAAAGGTACTATCTGACAGACTCCGGGGAAATGGCTACCGGAATGCTTCGGATTGGCGGGCGCGTGTACCGTTTCCGGAGTGACGGGGTGCGGATCGGGTAAAGCTTATGAATCATTTAGCAAAACCGCTAAGTAGGACAAAAAAGGCAAAAAGAAATCTATGCAAATTAACAAAAATGCAAAAAGGGTGTTGCAATTATAGGTGAAAGGTGATATAGTTACCTAAGTCGCAAAGAAACTTACTGGCAAAGGTAAGGAATATAAGGAGGAGAAAAGATGAAGCGATTAAAGTATGGTTTACTTGCAGCAGCTCTTGTTGCTTCCGCAGCAGCCGTTCCGGCTGTATCTGAGGCAGCTGAAGGTGGCTGGGTAAAGAGCGCAGGCGGCTGGTGGTACCAGTATGAAGATGGCTCTTACGCTGCAAGCGAGTTCGTAGGTGGCTATTGGCTGAACGGCGCTGGTTGGCTGCGTGACACAACTGCTTACAACTGGGTTTATGTTAATGGCAATTGGCAGTACATCGGCAAGTATCAGGGAAAGACCTGGAAGGCAAGCGCTAACTGGTATAAGATTGACGGCCAGTGGTTCTTCTTCCTGGCAAACGGCAACCTGGCAACCAATCAGTTCGTAGGCCCCGATGGAGATTACTACGTTGATGAGGAAGGTGCTTGGGTTGAGGGTGTTTCCGGTGGCTGGCAGGAGCAGGCTGATGGTAGCTGGAAGTTCGCTATGACCAAGGATGGCGAGACCACATACTATGCAGAAGATGACGCAGCTTTCAACAATGGCTGGTATGAGATCAATGGCAAGGAGTATCACTTCAACGAAGACGGTATTCTTGATACTTGGAAGGTTATCGAGACTCCGATCTTCGAGGATGGAAAGCTTACTGGTACTGAAGTTGTTGGTGTAACCAAGAACGGTAATCCGGGACTTGTTACCAAGCTTACATTCAATGACGAAGCAGAGGTTACTCTTCTGTACAGCTTCAAGAATAATGCTGAGGTTAAGAAAGCTGCTGAGGAGCTGAAGGCTATGTTCATCAGCATGTATGGAAATGCTAAGCAGGGTCTGTTTACTGCTCCCGTTGAAGTGAACGGTAAGAACTATATCGTTACCGTTAAGGCTAATACCGCTGATGCTGGCAAGATCGTTGACTGGGATGATAATCTGAATCCGATCTATGGCAAGGCTGGTTATGATGTTCTGGTTAGAAGCGAAGCAAATCCGGACGGTGTTGACATCGTTGAGTTCCTTGCCGGTACAAAGGATGGCAAGTATCAGGATGGTAGAATCACCAAGCTTGACAAGATGGAAGCAGCTGTAACATTCACGGGTGATCTTACAAAGACATTCCTGTTTACAAAGACACTCTTTGGCGGTGAGTACACTTACAAGATTTATCTTGGCAAGGATACCAAGGCTCCGGTAATTACTGATTTTGTAATCAATGACAGCTATGTGAATGTTGTAGTTGATGGTGTTGAATATCAGGCATATTACAAGAGCACGTACCTTGATGCTGATGGAAACATTACAGAAGACATTACAAAGGCTAAGTTCCAGGTCGCAGATAAGTTCTACTTCCTTGGCGACCAGAGCACAAAGCTTGGTCAGAAGCTGTTCAATGCTGGCGCTGTTAAAGCGTATGAAGTAGAGGATACGTCAAATCATTCTAAAAAGTCAGGGGACGAGTACAAGGCTCCGGCTCCGGTTGTTGATGATGATGGAATCGAGATTAAGCCGTCCAAAGAAGATGCACAGTAATTAACGGCATCAACTAAAAAATGATTTCATAGAACCATGAAACGGATTAAGCTGTTAGGCGGGCACGCTTAACAGCTTAATTTCGTCATAAGAAGACATGAGAACTGGAAAGAAAAGCGTAAAGTTCATAATCACCGCCATAATCCTGCTGATGGGCCTTTTTGCGACTCCCATGCTGCAGGTATGGGCCGGTGAGATTAATAATGAAGAATCCCGCGTGATCAGTGTTGCGGCGGGAACCTTCACTTATGATGGGAAGACATATGCGGCCTATTCCAGCTATGTCAGACAGCTTTTCAGCTATCTTTGCAGAGATGATATTGATCTAAGCGCTGCTGATGCGGACAGAGCGATCAATTATATCTTTGGAAATGTAGAAGAGGGACTGAGGCGTGGCTATATCTATGAGATAAAGTCAAAGGAAACGGAGGCATCCACGGAGGATACAACTTCTTCTACGGAACAGCCCTCTACAGAGTCTACGGAAGAACCGACTTCCGAAAGGGGTTCCACTGAGAAAAAACCGAGCGAGACCATAGTAACGGAATCCACGACGGAGCAGGGAACATCCGAACAACCAAGGACATCCGAACAGCCGAGGACGGAACAGGGAACAGAGAGTCCGAATCCTTCCGGAGCAACAGAGGAGCCCACAACAGAAGCAAACCTGGATGATATATTCGGGAAGATTGAACAAGACGCCATAGATGAGCGTGAACTGGAAAAGAGAGTTGATCAGAAGGACGCGGATGCGTCCGCTGTGATCAACGATGATACCATTGTCATTGATAATGGAGATGGCGCGCCTATTGAACTGGATCCGGAGAAGGAGATCATTCCTTCCTCCTGGACAACAACGTTGATCATCGCGGGCATTGTGACCTGCAGTATTGCAGTAATAACATGCCTGATCCTGATCTTTACAAAGTGTATGCGTTTTCGAAAGACAGACCGGAAGAAACCGATGCATGGTCACAGAAAACGTCATAAGATACGGAAGATATGCCGTAATGTGCTGCTGATAACGACAGGCGTCAGTGTTGCAGGTATCTTCCTTTTGATTGCACTATTTGCCGCACTTTTCAATCAGGGGCGGATAGAAAAGAATATTCAGGAAAGCGGATATTTCCGTTACGCCTATATTGAATACCTGTCTGAACACGGACGGGCGCTGGAGGGACAGGAGTTCCTCAGCGATGAAGAGGCGGATATTATTTCCGGAACCGTAAGCTCTGCGGAAAAGGATTCGGATGAGGCTGTCCTCTCATATGATGAATTTCTCATACGGGAGAAGCAGGCAACTCAGGAGCTTCTCTCGGGAAATAAGGATGTGGAATACCAGCACAGTAACGTGGCTCCCTATATCCTGCGTATCCAGGAGGATATTAAAATGCCCATGATCCTGTCGGGAGGGATGTTCCTTTTCGCTCTGCTTCTGGGTGTCATCTTTACAATCTTCATGGATCTCCGCAGAGATCGAGGGATTAAGATGCTTGCCATTTCCGATCTGATCGGTACGGCTTTTGCAATCCTGCTCACGGCATGGCTGTTTTTCCTGTCGCCGGCAAAAACACTGTTTATCGAACCGGATTTCCTTTATCTTTTCTTTAAGAATTATCTGGACTGGATAATGAAGGTGTTTGCTGTTATCAGCGTATTCGGGCTTGTGCTCGGAATGGCACTGATCGGTCTCTATATGAGCCGGCGTAAAGAACGGAGCAGAAAATGAGACTATTTGATATCCATTGTCACATCCTTCCGGGGGTGGACGACGGATCCAAGTCCATGGATATGTCTCTTGATATGCTGCAGATCGCATATGAAGAGGGAACACGGCAGATTGTACTTACGCCCCACTATATGCTTGGGCGTAATCAATATAAGGCGAATGAACTGGATACTCTCTTTGAGAAACTGAAGGCGGAAGCCGAGGAACGCTGGCCGGACCTTGTTCTCTACCTCGGAAATGAAATACTCTGGGAAGAGGGTATTATGGACCGCTTGAGAAAAGGGGATATCCACACCATGAACGGCACACGTTATGTTCTGGTGGAGTATAATGTACAGACCCCCTTCCGGCAGATCGCCGATTCGATCCAGCAGCTGACAAACGCACGTTACCGCCCTATTATCGCTCATGTGGAGCGGTATCAGAGTCTTGTGAAACGGGAAGATCGGATTGAGGAAATGCTCCGGATGAAGGCTCTGCTGCAGATGAACATTTCCAGTGTGGAAGGCGGATTCCTAAATGAGTCAAAGCGCTGGTGCAGAAAGCTTCTGAAGGATGGGTATATCACATTCCTCGGAACGGATGCTCATAATGTTGACAGCCGTGCTCCTTACTCACAGGAATATATCTCCTGGTTGAAGAGACATTGCGGGGAGGATGCGCAGTACATGCTGACCGAGGCGGCCGAGGACATGATTTTGGGCAGGTATCTTGAGAATTAGAATGAGTTTTTCAGGCGTAGGATTGTCAAAATTCATGCCATTTTGGTTAAAATGAGGTGTCTAAAGACTGGATAGACATCCGAATAGCAGGTGGTTGTCAGTTTAAGCGCTGTGAGGACGTATTCTGACATATTTTAGAAAAAATACAATTGGAGTATTAGTTTGCTATGAACACAAATGATATGCAGGAACAGGAAATAGATCTGGTGGAGGTTTTCCGTGCCTTGCTGTCCAAGGCGTGGCTGATCATCCTTCTTTCGGCTCTCGGCCTTGGTCTGATGTTGGGTTATACCACACTTTTCATGAAGCCGGTGTACAGTTCGACATCAACCATTTACATTTTGTCCAAGTCGACCAGTATTACATCGCTGGCTGACATTCAGTTGGGTACACAGATTACGCAGGATTATCAGGTTATCATTACCTCCCGCCCCGTGTTGGAGAAGGTGATTCAGAATCTGGGCCTGAATAAGACCTATGAGCAGCTGAAGGGACAGATCTCCATAAATAATCCCAGCAACACACGTTTTTTGGAGATCACGGTAAAGGATAATGATGCTTATCTTGCAAAGAAGATTGTGGATGAGCTGACGGCCGTATCCTGTGAGACAACTGCTCAGGTTATGGAGACACAGCAACCAAACGTAATGGATTACGGTCAGGTGGAGAGTGCTCCGGTATCTCCGAGCATAAAGAAAAATGGTATTATTGGTGCGCTTCTTGGTTTCGTACTTGCCTGCGCCATTATCATCATCCGCTTTATGATGAATGATTCCATCAAGACAGGCGAGGATGTGGAGAAGTATCTTGGCCTTAATGTCCTTGGTTTGATCCCCTTGGAGGAAGGCGTTTCCAAGCGTAAGACACATGGCAGGGATAAGACGGGAAAGAATGCCCGCCGACGCAGTCACGTAGCGTAATGATATGATCAATTTGATAGAAACCAGTGATTAAGGAGTGATTCCGTGGCAGAGAAAATATCTTTTGAAACATTGAAGGAACTCGATTTCAAGACAAATGAGGCATATAAGAGAGTACGTACGAATATAACCTTTTCCGGTGAGGATATCCGGGTGATCTCCATAACCAGTTCGGTTCCGAATGAAGGAAAGTCTTCTGTCAGCTTTAATCTGGCACGTTCCTTTGCTGAGGACGGAAGAAAAACCCTTTACATTGATGCGGATATCCGGAAATCCGTTACGATTGCCCGTTACGGAGTTGACCGGGAAACTCAGGGCCTGACACATTTTCTGTCCGGTCAGGTGAAACAGCTGGAGGACGTGATCTACGAGACCGATGTCGATAATTTGGATGTGATCTTTACCGGTGCGAAGGCCCCGAATCCGGCAGAGTTGCTGGGCCTGGAGAAGTTTCGAAAAATGATGTCCACTCTTAGAGAGGCTTATGACTACATCATCATCGACTGTCCTCCTCTCGGTAGTGTCATCGATGCAGTGCTGATCTCCCGGGCAACCGACGGTACGATCCTTGTTATCGAGTCAGATAACCTGTCCTACAAGCTTGTTCAAAGCGTGAAGCGCGAGCTGGAGCAGAATAACTGCAAGATCCTCGGCGTTATCCTGAACAAAGTGGAAATGGGCGGTAAGGGATACTACGGCTATTACGGCGGCTATTATGGCTATTCCGATTATTACGGCTATGGCAATGAGGATAGTAAGAAGGGCTCATCAGAAAAGAAAAAATCATCCTCATCTTCTTCCGGCGGTGTTAAGAAGAGCCGGCATACAAGAACATTTGATACAGGTGTAAAATAGTAATACGGGTGTGTGATCAATCTATCTGATCTGGATATGAACTAAGGTACTTTAGATGATCCAGTTGCGACTGTACTGCTTCATCTTGAGATATAAATGATTCAACTCCCCCATGCGACAAGGCCATGCAGCTAACCACTGCATGGCCCTTTGCATTAAGAGCCTAAAAAGTTGTTGTGAAAAGCGGGTAAGTGTAATATAATGGGTATCAGTTAGCAATGGCTGACAGGTATTCCCTGTCTCAATAAAAGATAAATGGAGGTATAGACACATGTTAGTATCAGCAACAGAAATGCTGAAAAAGGCTGTTGAAGGCGGCTATGCGGTTGCTCAGTTCAACATCAACAACCTGGAGTGGACCAAGTCCATTCTTCTGGAGTGTGAAGAGCTGAAGACACCGGTTATCCTTGGAGTATCCGAGGGCGCAGGAAAGTATATGACTGGTTTTAAGACCGTTACTGCTATGGTAAAGGCTATGGACGAGTCTCTGGGCATCACGGTTCCGGTTGCGCTGCATCTGGATCATGGAACTTATGAAGGCGCTAAGGCCTGCATCGAAGCAGGATTCACATCCATCATGTTTGACGGATCTTCTCTTCCTCTGGACGAGAATGTCGAGAAGACAAAGGAACTGGTAGCAATCTGCAAGGAGAAGGGAATTTCTCTTGAGGCAGAGGTTGGCGGTATCGGCGGTGAAGAGGATGGTGTTACTTCAGCCGGTGAGTGTGCAGATCCCGAGGAGTGCGCAGCTGTTAATGCGCTTGGTGTAACCATGCTGGCATGCGGTATCGGAAATATCCATGGCAAGTATCCTGCAAACTGGGCAGGTCTTTCCTTCGACACACTGGCAGCTGTAAAGGAGAAGGTGGGCGATACTCCTCTTGTACTGCATGGCGGATCCGGAATTCCCGATGATCAGATCAAGAAGGCCATTTCCATGGGCGTTGCAAAGGTAAATGTGAATACCGAGTGCCAGATCGTATTTGCTGAAGCAACCAGAAAGTATATCGAAGAGGGCAAGGACAAGATCGGTAAGGGTTATGATCCCCGTAAGCTTCTTGCTCCCGGCGCACAGGCAATCCGTGATGAAGTTAAGGATCGCGTGGCTGTATTCGGTTCAGCAGGCAAGGCGTAAGAATCGGCATACAAGTCAACAGAAAAGGCCGGTGCTGTAACACTGGTCTTTTCTTGTCTGTGAAATTAGTCTGGAGGATCTTATACCAAGTAAAGTCAATAAGACACTTCACTTCGCGTTGTGACATGCGGGAAGTCTATGTAACTGGTATTCATGTAGTGAAAGGGGGGCCGATAATGGCAAATGAGCGGCGGCACAAGGGTTTATCGGGCATTTTGTTCCTTTTTTTGTTATTCCTGGTATTGCTGTTTATGTCGAAGGATGTTCATGCTGAAGAGGAGTCGGATGAGCCGACATATGAAGAAGCTTTGGCTGAAATCAAAGCAATGGGACTGACGGATGACTACGAGATTTTCTATGCCATAGTGAAATACTGTGCGGAGCACTATGACTATAGTGCAGGATTTGATTGTTGGGCGAGCACTTCTTTTATATGCAGTATGTGTGAAGAATTCGGGATTGAGGCAAGAAGCAGAATTGCTAACAGAGAGCCGCTTGCCGGTTCTGGACACAGAAATGCAATTGCTAAGATAGGGGATACATATTATATAGGGGATGCCGGTTATTCAGGAAAAAAGCCTCGTTATTTTTCAGTGCGTGAAGAGCCTATGGGGTTGTGGGTCAGTTCAGATGGAGTCTTGATCCAATATGATGGATTTGATGATGATTTGATTATCCCGGAAAAGGTTGGCGATGTTACGATCAGAGTTATAGGATCTGATCAGCATGATTACTCTGCGATTGCTTCCTATAACAGGACACTTCGATCTGTTCATTTTCCGTCGACAGTTGAACAAATTACCGGTGGAGCATTTCTTTCAAACACAGGGCTGGAAGAGTTTACTGTTGATGGTGAGAATAAGACTTTTGCTGCGGTCGATGGGGTTTTGTATTCAAAAGATATGAAAACTCTTGTCGCGGTTCCGAACGCAAAGGAAGATTTCAAAATCCCTTCTACCGTTAAGGAAATCGGATCGGATGCATTTTCTCAGAACAGTGGAATAAAGCATATTATTCTCCCTCCGGGATTGACGACGATCCGGGAGTGGGCATTTTATGAATGTGGTGCGGCGGACATTTTTATTCCGGATTCCGTAACGTTGATCGAAGAAGGTGCGTTTGTCGGCCTGGGATCCTCCTATGTTGCTGTTCCCGGCGATACGGAGGTTGTGGGTGATTACGTATTTGCACGGGGAACCAATATGGTTTATACCGTTAAAGGATCACAGGCGGAGGAAGCGGTCAACCGTATGGAGCAATATGTTAACGTATGGTCGCAGGATGAAAACGGTGAATACGTGATGAAACAGGAGCGAGTGGAGAATCCGGAGGTCCGGTATATTACGACCGTTTATAACGGGGTTGATTATAGTCCGGATTATAATTATTTCACCTTTGCGTACGAGAACATAGAAAAATGGCAGGAGTTTAAGGGAAATCCGGATAAGCTTCTGGAGTATTATGTGAAAAGTAATAATTTTGAAACTACAGAAGGATGGAAGACAGTTAAGGGAAAGACGTACTATTTTGATCAAAATGGAAATAAAGTAACCGGAGTCCAGAAGATCAGCGGCCGTACTTTTTATTTCAACAGATATGGCGTGCTTCAGACTGGTGTGCTCAAAACATCGAAGGGTGTTTTCTACTTGAATCCTGATATGGGAGGTGCCATGCACACTGGGTGGCTGACGTTAAACGGGAATAAGTATTATTTCGGTACCGATGGCAAGATGGTAACCGGCGTAAAGAAGATCACAGGGAAAACGTATTATTTCAATAAATACGGAATCATGCAAACCGGGGCAATAAAAATCGCAAAAAAATGGTATTATTTTCATGATACCGGGGAACTTCATACTGGTTGGTTGCAACTGAACAGTAAGACATATTATATGGGCACTGACGGGGCAATGCAGACCGGAGTAAAGAAGATTGATGAGAAGTATTACGCTTTTAATAAAAAGGGCGTTCTGCAGAAGGGCTGGAAAAAATATAAAGGTTATTACTACCATCTTGATCAGGATGGTGTGATGGCGGTCAGCTGCAGACGAACAATCGATAACAGGGTATATACGTTTGATGAAAAAGGAAGATGTACAAATGACAGGATCATAGATATAGCGAAAGCTGAAACGGGAGATATTGTGATTCTCGGAAGTTATGAGCAGGATAACAATCTGGAAAACGGAGCAGAAGCAATCGAGTGGGTCGTTCTGGATAAGGACACAGAAGGTAACCTGCTAGTCATCAGCAAGTATGGCCTGGATGCCAAAGCATTTGATGATACAGATAATACGGAGGATGTAATTTGGGAGGATAGTTCTCTTCGTTCCTGGTTAAATGATTCCTTCTATGGAGGAGCCTTCAACGCATCGGAAAGGAGCAGAATAAAGAAAACAAATGTAGTTAATGAAGCTAATCCGTATTGGAATGAAGGCGGTGGAGCGAATACCGAGGACTGGCTGTTCCTTCTCAGTATTCAGGAAGCTGAATCGCTTTTTGGCGCCGAGGGCGAGCATAGAAAGTGTTTGGCCCGGACATGCAAGCCTTCCGAGTATGCCGTAGCACAGGGTGCTTGGTCACAGATTAAAGATGTGACGACTTTCAGTTCAGATGAATACTACGAGGAAATAAAACAGTATGAAGAATGTGGAGATTGGTGGCTTCGGACTCATGGGAGTGGACTAAAAACAGTTTCCTATATCGGAGAAGACGGATTTGTCTATGGAAATGATTGGAGTTGGGGAGAGTATGCCGGTGCGCAATGCATCTCTGTTCGTCCTACTATGTGGATCCAGCCATAGAAGAACTTTAGGAGCGTTTGTGTCGGGAACGGATAGTCAGATATAAGGACGCAAATGAAAGATACTCTGCGTAATGAGGGGCGATTTCGAGCAGTCGGGGTCGCCTCTTTTCTTCTGTTTTAGGGAACTGATAATCGTGCAAGTGAAAAAGAGTTTCAAATGAATGAGGTATATGCTATAATAATTTTGGCAAATGGCAAATGGCAAATGAAATGAGGAGAAGGAAGCTTGACAGAGATGAGTAGCAATGCGATAATTATGACCGACCGACCGACC
>JAFXZW010000028.1 GCA_017541035.1 Eubacterium sp.
AGAATCCGGCTGTGTAATCACGTAAATAGAAACGTCAGAGCGTTAACAAACTGATTAACAGTAATAGACGAAAAGCTGTGGTCTGAGTCACCTCCAACCAGTCAAAGCTGTAATGATATAGGCACAGATCCACAGCGCCTTGATAAATATATCAGATAGAGATTGAATTACCCAGTAGAACCTGGGAGAAAGGAGAAAATCCAATCATCAACTGATAATTGGATTATACGAGCGGATATGAAGAAAATAGTTGCTGCGGTTCTTGCCGTCATGTTGATCCTGTCATTGGTGGCATGTGATTATGGGAAAGAACCGCAAAATCAAAGCAGCGCGGTGGAGCAGCCTGTTACATACAGCTATACAGAATATCCTCTGGAAAGAAACGGTATCGATCTGCACCTTGACTGTATAGAGGTCTCAGGAGGCGGACAGGGAAAGAACATTCTCCTGATTCATGGTGTCACCTATTCTTCCCATGAGTTTGATATTGACTACCTGGATTACAGTCTGGTACGATTTCTCGCGCGGGAAGGTTATGCCGTATGGCGGCTGGATATTGCGGGATTTGGTCAGTCGGAGGAGGTGACTGATGGTTTCCTTTCGGATTCGGATTATGCAGCTGAGGATATTTGTGCCGCCGTGGATAAGATCTGTGAAGTATCCGGGCAGGATAGGATCGATCTGCTTGGCTGGAGCTGGGGGACAGTGACAACCGGACGGTTTGCCTCGAAGTATCCGGAGCATATAGGCAAACTTGTGCTTTATGCACCTATTTTGAGCGGCGTTGGTAAAACCGATGTAGCAGAACCATTCCACCACAATACATGGGAGCATGCATCGGAAGATTTCCAGAAGAATGATGACGGGACATTCAATCATTCGATCACGGATCCTGTCGTCATAGATCTTCTTTGTTCAGGTTCATGGCGCTATGATAAAGAATTCAGTCCTAACGGCGGCAGGCGCGACATTTGTGTGGACAAAGAAATGCCTTTGATTGATCTGAAAAAAATAACGATCCCCACACTCGTAATATGTGGTGATAAGGATCCCTATCTGGATTATGACCGTGTGAACGCAGTTCTGGACGACCTGCCTGATGGTTCGGCTCTGGAAGTGATCGAAGGCGCATCCCATGTAGCCTTTATTGAAAAACCTTATTATCGGGATTTTCAAGACAGACTGATCAGATTCCTGTCAGCGCACAGGTAAGAAACTGGTTGAACGGCTGAAAATGAAAGGTGATGTTTTAAGATTATACCCAAAATGTGGTTCAGAAAAATATGGAAAGGAAAGCTCGATCGCATAGTACATAAGCTTCAAGAAGAGGGGTATGAATCGACACCATATGAAGACAGAAATTGGTAATAAAATCTGAGAAATAATTTCAGCATTTAGGCGTTTCAGGAGGATGCGGAGAAATCGGAGAATTCGCATCCTCTTTTTGTGTTCACAACCTTTCTAAAGTGCTATAATAATGATTACGAAGTACAATACTTCAAATGATTGAGAGGGGGAATAGCAGCATGAAAAAACTTAAGAAACTATGTGGCGCAGTCCTGATCGCAGGATTCATGCTTCCGCAGATAGCTTTGGGAAGTACCGACACAGCCGAAGCAGCCAGCGGAAAATGGAAACAAAATGGTAAGAACTGGTGGTATTCCTATTCTGACGGGACATATCCTAAAAGCAAATGGGAGAAGATTGGTGGCAAATGGTATCATTTCGATAAATCGGGCTATATGCAGACCGGATGGCAGAAGATATCAGGCAAGTGGTATTATTTCGGAACTAACGGCATCATGAAAACAGGCTGGCAGAAGATATCAGGTAAATGGTATTACTTTGCAAGCGGAGTCATGAAGACCGGATGGTTAAAATCCGGTGGTAAATGGTATTATTTTGATGGCAGTGGCGTCATGGTGACCGGGACAAAGACTATTGGAGGTAAGTCCTACACCTTTGGTTCTGATGGAGTGATGAAGGAAGAATCATCTTCGAAGACAGTTCCTTTGGCAAAGGCAAAGGTTGGGGACTATATCACCTTCGGGCATTATGAGCAGGATAACAACCTGAAGAATGGGAAAGAAACTATCGAATGGCAGGTGCTGGACAGAAAACAGGATGGAAGCCTTTTGGTGCTCAGCAAGTATGCTCTGGACTGCAGGCAGTATAACGAGCGGCAAAAAAGTGTGACATGGGAAACCTGTACGCTGAGAACATGGCTGAACAGCACCTTTCTGAATACCGCTTTTACATCTGACGAGATCACCATGATTCCGGAGACGACAGTAAAGAATGACAATAATCAGCACTCTCGAGCCCGGGGCGGAAATGATACAACTGATCAGGTGTTCCTTCTCAGTCTTGATGAGGCTAAGAAGTATATTGAAAATGATGATACGGAGGAAGGTCAAAAATACGGTATTAGCTCGGCACGGGCATGTAAACCGACTGCGTACGCTGTGGCGCAGGGTGCATGGTTTTTGGATTCTGATGATGCTGCACTTGACGAATATTTCAGCAGATACTACGGTAACTGCTTCTGGTGGCTGCGTTCACCTGGCAATGATCAGGATCTTGCGTCATGTACCGGTTTTGACGGCTACCTTTATGGGAGCGGATATGTTGCAGAACAGGGCGACTTTAGAGTCAGTGTCAACTACTTTGCGGTTCGTCCTGCCATGTGGATTAAGCCGTGATATTTGATTTATTCAACTTAAGGGTGTGATGCAGACGGGCGTTCTGACCATCGACGGAAAGAAGTACATTTTCACGGAAGACGGTGCACTGGAAGCCGGCTGGGATGAGATCGGAAGCACATGGTACTACGTGGAGGAGGACGGATCCCTTGCCATCGGCTGGAAGAAGGTTGGCAAGAAGTGGTATTACTTCTCCTACGACGGAAGTATGAAGACCGGCTGGCAGAAGCTGGATGGCAAGTGGTATTATCTTGGAACCAGCGGAGCTATGACAAAGGGATGGAAGCAGGTTTCCGGGAAGTGGTATTTCTTCAAGGCTGACGGCATTATGGCAGCAAATGAGTACTGCAAAGGCTACTGGTTGAACAAGAACGGTACCTGGACCTATAAGCTGCAGGCTTCCTGGAAGCAGGATGCGACCGGGTGGTGGTTTGGTGATACGACCGGCTGGTACGCAAAGAACTGCACTCTTAAGATCGACGGAACAGCATATGATTTCGCAGCAACCGGATATCTCAAGTAAAACTCCGGTCTGATGAACGGGAGGGCACCCATAACCGGGTTGCCACCCGTTTTAAAATCGAGTAGGAGGGGGCCCCTCCTACTCGATGTCGCGTTGGCCGGCCTATGTGCATGCAAGCATGCCCGCATGCCGGCCGTATCGCGCATACAAAAAGAGGATGGATAAGCCCATCCTCTTTTTTATTTAGAACGGGGCCTGCCAGAAGCCTCCGGCCCGATTCTTTTTTACCGTTCATCGCTCCGGCAAGACCGTTCATGTCAGTTTCCTTTCCAAATGATCCCCCTTCTGATATGTTACCTTCAGAACAGAAAAAACCGCACCAGGAGGAAGAAAGATGAGAAATGAAATACCGGCAATCGAAACAAAGGAACTGACCAGAGATTACGGAGAGAAGAGAGCAGTGGATCATCTGGATCTTACCGTGAAGCAGGGTGAGCTATTCTCCCTTCTGGGCGTTAACGGCGCGGGCAAGACCACTACGATCCGCATGCTGTGCTGTCTTTCCACACCCACAGCTGGAACGGCTTCCATTCTGGGACATGATACGCAGAAGGAGCAGGATACGGTGAAGAGTCTGATCGGGATATCCACTCAGGATACGGCAGTGGCCGGGAAGCTGACGGTGGAGGAAAATCTTTCCTTCATGGCAGAAATTTACGGAAAGAATAAAGAATCGGTGGAGAAGATCATCCGTGACTTCCGGCTGGATGAGATTCGGAATAAGAAGGCAAAGACACTTTCTGGCGGCTGGATGAGAAGACTTTCCATCGCCATGGCCCTGATCGGGGACCCGCAGGTTCTCTTCCTGGACGAGCCTTCGCTGGGCATGGATGTACTGGCACGGCGTGAGTTGTGGAAGGTGATCGAAGAGCTGAAGAAGAATACAACCATCGTTCTAACGACACATTACATGGAAGAGGCGGAGGCCCTGTCAGACCGGATCGGAATCATGATCAGCGGAAGACTGATCTGCACCGGTACTCTGGATGAATTAGAGAAAATGACCGGGAAGAAGGGACTGGAAGAGGTATTTATCCATGTAGCGGAAAAGGAAGGAGCATACCATGAATAAAACGATCGGCTTTGTAAAAAGAAATCTGCTGGAAATGTCACGCGACGGTCTCAGCTATATTTTCTGTGTGGCTTTTCCGGTGGTTATGATGATCATCATGACGCTGGTCAATCAGGGGATTCCGAAGGAAGGGGTTACCATCTTCCGGATCGACAATCTGGCAGGGGGCGTTCTGATCTTCGGACAGACCTTTGTCATGCTTTTTACCGCCCTTCAGGTGGCAACCGACAGAGGGAATTCTTTCCTGATCCGCCTGTATGCATCACCGATGAAGAGCAGGGACTTTACCAACGGGTACATTTTTCCCATGATTCTGGTGGCAATCCTGCAGGCGCTGATCACAAATACGGCAGCCTTCATCATTTCGCTGATCGTCGGAACGAAGATAAGTATCCTCGGACTCATTCTCAGTGTTTTTACGGCACTTCCCTCAGCGGTGCTCTTTATCTCCATCGGACTCATTTTCGGGACGCTTTTCAATGAAAAAGCGGCTCCCGGCATCTGCTCGGTCATCATTTCCCTCAGCTCCTTTGTGGGCGGGATCTGGTTTGATGCGGAATCCGTAAAGGGCGTTCTGCATACGATCTGCCTGTGTCTTCCCTTTCTGTACTGCACAAGAATGGTCAGAAGTACGATCACTCTGGATTTTGGATGGGAAGCATTTTTCCTTCCGATGATCATCGTGGTACTATCGGCAGTGGTTCTGGTCTTCCTTGCAATCCTTTTGTTCCGCAGAAAGATGAAGGCGGATCTCGGTTAGCTCACTACCGGTTGAAATGAGTCGGGTAATCTTTTATACTATGTGAAGTACATATGACAAAACCTCCCCACTTTGTATATGTGGTGAGTATTTTGAGAGATTACCGATATTCAGTTATTGGGACTTCGGATGTTTCGTGTCCCGCCTCTTTCCAGGGTAACTGAACGGTTACGATTACTGAAGATCAGATCAACCGGAGAGCGAAAATGCAGATCAGGGCTAATATTCATGAAAAATACAATGAAACGGAATTGCATGTATGCAAGGACCGGATGGATGATGAGGTACGCAGGCTGATGGATGAGCTGCACGCCATGTACGATCCGGCCATTAACGGTACGGATGAGGTGGGTAACCGCTGTGTGATCCGGCCGGCAGAGATCATTACCTTTTATGCGGAGAAGCAGAGGGTGATCGCTCTGGATGCTTCTAAGAAATACACGATTCCCAAAACACTGGTGGAACTGGAACAGGAGCTTCATGATTACGGTTTCTTCCGGATCTCGAAATCGGAGCTCGTCAATCTGCACAGAATACGAAGTCTGGATCTTTCCGTTACGGGAACGATCCGTGTGATCATGAAGAACGGGTATGAAACCTATGCATCGAGAAGAAATGTCAGCAGACTGAAGGAACAGCTTGCCGGAAAGAAGATCGGAGGTTGATAGAATGCTATATCTGAAACGTTGTATGGTGAGCTTTGCCATTTCCGCTTTTTTCGGAGCGCTTGTCAATCTCATCGTGGATGTGATCGCCAATTCCGCCGGAAAGGAAGGATTTATCTCCATGACGCCAGAGTTCCGGGCTCTTTTTCCGACACCGGTTATCGCGTCCTACGTCAATGTCATGTTATATGGCGTAATCGGTGCGACCTTTGCGGGAATGACATTTCTTTTTGAGCTGGACCGCCTGGGTTTTGTGATCCAGAGTGTCCTGTATTTCCTGCTGACAATCATCATCGTTTTATCCATTACGGTTCTGATCTGGCAGCTGCACCGTTATCCGCAGGCTATGATCTCTACTGTTGCCGGATACGGAGGAACCTATCTGATCATGGGAATCCGGCAGTATCGGGAACTAAAGACGAATATTCGACTGATCAATGATGAACTGGATCAGCCGGCGGCAGTAAAATAAAGAGGCAAGCATGGAAGAAACGATAGAAGAATCGATAAAAGAAACGGATGCGTACAATCCATGTCGATTGTGTCCGCGGGAATGCGGCATCAATCGTGAAAAACGCCCGGGAGCCTGCGGGGAGGGAATAACTCTCCGCCTGGCCCGGGCTGCTTTGCATTTCTGGGAGGAGCCGTGTATCTCCGGAAGAGGAGGCTCCGGAACTGTATTCTTTACAGGCTGTAATCTCGGGTGTGTCTTTTGCCAGAACCGGGATATCTCACAGAAGCCGGCCGGCAGCGGGGATTCACGAGACTCCGGTATTGTGAAGCAGGGAATGACAGGACCGAAGGGAAAGGAGATCTCTCCGGAAAGGCTGACGGAAATCTTTTTCTCGCTGGAGGCACAGGGCGCGCACAATATCAATCTTGTTACGGGAGATCATTTTCTTCCTACCATCAGGCAGGCGGTGGAGGAAGCAAAGCGGCAGGGAATCGGGATTCCCTTTTTGTTGAATACATCCTCCTATCTTAAGGTGGATACGCTGAAACGTATGGAGGGACTGATCGATATTTACCTTCCGGATTTCAAGTATATTCGGGACCGGGAGGCCATCCGTTACAGCCGTGCTCCGGGATATCCCGAAGCGGCAAAGGCCGCTGTCGCGGAAATGGTCCGCCAGCAGCCGGAATGCATTTTTTCGCCCGACGGGGAGATCCTGCAGCGAGGGGTGGTGGTTCGGCATCTCCTGCTTCCGGGACAGCTTATCCAGGCAAAGCTTATTGTCCGTTATCTGTGGGAAACCTACGGGGACAGGATCTATATCAGTCTGTTGAGCCAGTACACGCCGGATCGGGAGGTGCTGAAGGATCGTTTTCCCGAGATCTGCCGTACCTTAACCGGACGGGAATATAAGAGCCTTGTGGATTATGCGGCGGAACTTGGGATCACGAAAGGCTTTGTTCAAAAGGAGGGGGCAGCGGATGAGAGCTTTATCCCTCTTTTTGACGGAACGGGACTGTAAAGCCTCTGTTTCGCTGCAATGACTCAGACTTTCAAAAAACCATGCAATTTGCTATAATCGAGTTGGATTGGAAGGATACTCATTTTCATTACGAGACTTTTGAGAGGGGGCTTTTAGATGAAGAAGATCAGAAGAAGATTACTGACGGCAGCACTTGCTGTGGTATTCGGAGGTATGACAGTTTCAAGCTCAGGTGAATACAGGGTGGAGGCGGCTCAGAGCCGGGAAGGCTGGCATAAGAGCGCGCAGGGCTGGTGGTATGCCCTTTCGGACGGCGGATACATCTCTGACGGATGGAAAAAGCTGGACGGAAAATGGTACTTCTTCAACACGGAAGGCTATATGGCGGCATCGGAATGGGTGCAGGGGTACTGGCTTGGGAAGAACGGGTCCTGGACCTATCAGCCCAGGGGAAGCTGGCATAAGAGCAGCAAGGGCTGGTGGTACGGCGATACCTCTGGCTGGTATGCAAAGAGCGGAACCTGGCGGATCGACGGAAAGGGATATCCCTTTGATGAAAAGGGGCTCCTGGTGGAAGAAGAATATGGAAAAGGAACGACCAATCTTTCGGATTCGGTGACGAAGAAGGATATCCCCGAAACGAAGATGACGGCGGCACATGAAAATGCACTGTCCGAGAGCGGCGTTATGCTGCTGGATAAAACGGTGGAGCTGGGGGAAGACGGAAATGCGAATTATCTGATCAGCCCCATTTCCCTGCAGCTAGCGCTGGGGATGGCGGCCGCCGGCTCGGACCCGGGGAGTAATACACGGAAGGAACTGATGTCTCTGCTTCTGCCCGGTCTTTCGGAAGAACCGCAGGTCATGAATCAGGAAATGGCCTCTTTTACAAAGAGAATGAAAGAAGCAAAGGGTGTTTCCTGGAATGTGGCCAATTCCGTATGGGTGAGAAATAATGCAAACATGAAGCTGCGGGACAGCTACATTTCCGATGTGACGAATTACTATCTTGCGGAGCTTTATTCCGCACCCTTTGATCAGACTACGGTTGAGGCTATCAATGCCTGGGTGAAGAAGAATACAAGAGACAGGATCCCGAAGATCATCGACAGGCTGGGAGATCAATCCATGGCTGCACTGATCAATGCCATGGCCTTTGACGGGGATTGGATGGTACCTTACGAAGATGAGGCCATCCTGAAGGATCAGGAGTTCACCAATGCCGACGGAACAAAGAGGAAAGCCGTTATGCTGAAAAGCCGGGAATACGGTGCCATCAGTCTTGCCGGAGGCATAGGCTTTTCAAAGCCGTACAAGGGAAATGAATACAGCTTTGTGGCAATCCTTCCGCCGGAAGGGATGACTACGGGGGAGTATCTCTCTGAAATCCGGTCCGGCTCTACCAGCTTCGCGGAAGCCTTCCGGAACAGAGATTATTCCCGGCCGTTGCAGGTGACCTTCCCTGAGTTTAAGACCGCGTACGGTAATACCATGAATGACGTTCTGAAGGGGCTTGGTATTCGGGAAGCATTTACCGATGAGGCGCATTTCCGGTCAATGGTTGCGGATGATTGCGATTCACTGAAGATCAGTACAGTGGCTCACAGGGCCATGATCGAGGTGGACCGGGAGGGAACAAAGGCTGCTGCGGCAACCGCGGTCGTTTATGATAAGGCAAGTGCCTTTGAACCGGAAACACCTCTGGAAATCCGGGTTGACCGTCCTTTCCTCTATGCGATCGTTGATACGGCAACCGGAGTACCGGTATTTCTGGGAGTGGAGAATACTCTGAATGCAGAATAAGGGACAGAATATGAATATACTGATCGTAGACGATGACAGTCTGGTGGCTGTTTCACTGAAAACCATTATCGAGGCCGGCGGTGACGCCCGGGTGCTGGCGACCGGCCACAGCGGTTCCGAAGCTGTGAAACTGTACCGGAAGCATCACCCGGATATCCTGCTGATGGACATCCGTATGGAAGGAATGAGCGGATTGGAAGCGGGAAGGGAGATCCTGAAGGAGGATCCTTCGGCGCGCATCCTTTTTCTTACCACATTTAACGATGATGAATATATCCGCACCGCATTGGATATCGGAGCAAAAGGATATATCATCAAGCAGGATTTTGACGGGATCCTTCCGGCACTCCGTGCAGTGCAGGAGGGACAGACGGTCTTCGGAAATCAGGTGGTGGACCGTCTTCCGGAGATGCTCTCACCGAAGGAACAGGGCTTTGCTTATGAGGAATACGGTCTGACGGCGCAGGAAGCGGAGATCATACTCTGTGTGGCGGACGGATTGTCCAACCGTGAGATCGCGGAGAAGCTTTTTCTATCCGAGGGAACGGTGCGGAACTATATCAGTCAGATCCTCGCAAAGCTGGATCTTCGGGACAGAACGAACCTGGCCATCTTTTATTACAAGCATAAGTAGTTGGCACCCTGTGCTGTGAATCGGGAATCCGGGTAAATGACGGGAGAGAGCTTATCATGGAGCGCGTGATCGACAAGATAATCCTATATATCTGTGCGGTCTATGTACTGCTTGTGAGGGATGGTTCCGGCCAGCCCTTTCTGATCTATCTCATGCTTGCCGGAACTGCTGCGATGCTGTGGCTGATCCCTGTGGATAAGATGCAGGAGAAAAATGCAGGGATCAGGAGGAGGGCAGCCTGGATATTACTGGATCTTATGGCTCTCCTGCTTATCTTTCATCCGAATCTGATCGGCGTTCTTCCGCTTCTCATATATGATCTCATTCTGTGCAGGCATTGGGCCGGCCTTTTCCTTTCGGCAGCTGCCATGGGAAATGTCCTTTACCGGGGAGATGAGGAAAATGTGTTCTGGTATTTACTCTTCTTCTCTCTGTTGGCTGTATGGCTGTGTTATGGATCGGAAAAGAGAAGACAGGATAGAAGCAGGATACGAATGCTGAGGGATGATGCGGCAGAACAGCAAAAGACTCTTTCTCTGCAGAATGAACAGCTGATCTCGGCAAGGGAGGGCGAGGTTATGGCAGCCCAGCTGGCTGAAAGAAACCGCATTGCCCGGGAGATTCATGATAATGTAGGCCACACCCTGTCCCGTGCACTCTTACAGGTGGGAGCTTTGCTTGCGATTCACAGGGAGGAACCGGTGCACAGCGAGCTGTCGGATGTCAGGGAAACTCTGGACAGCGCCATGACCAGTATCCGTACCAGTGTTCATGATCTGCATGATTCCTCCATAGATCTGAAGGAGAGCATCCGTCAGCTGGCGGCACCTCTTCAGAATGATTTCAACGTCAGAATCGAACTGGATGTTTCGGAGAATATGCCTCGGGAGCTGAAGTACGGCATGATCGCCATCCTCCGGGAGGCGGTTTCCAATATTATGAAACACAGCCGGAATGATACCGTTCAGATCTCTCTGATGGAGCATCCCGGTTTCTATCAGCTGGTGGTGCATGACTATATGAGCCCGGGCGGTACGAGAAAGTCACAGCCTGTTACGGGTAAAGAATCCGGTTCACCGGGCATCGGTCTGGGAAATATTGAATCACGGGCCCGGGGAATGGGCGGTACGACCCGGATTTCGGAGGGGGAGGACTTCCGGATCTTTATCAGTGTACCCAAATGATTTCATACCCGGACAATGTTTTGTGACTGTTCAGTTTCCCGGGAAGCTGAATCGTTACAATGTTTCTATGGAAATTTGATTACTGATTCGGTATAATAGAAATGTTAAGCAACCGGATGCTTCGGTTATGGAAGCCGAAACCCGCAGATCGTGTGAGAGGAACTATGAGCGGATTACGTGAAGAAAAGCTAAGGGAATATGATGAGTCCTATCCGAACTATGTAAAGATAGAGAATATAGTAGCGGAACTTCTTGAAAAAACACTGAAAGAGGGTGGGATCCGCCCCATGCAGATAGCCCACCGGATCAAAAGCCGGGATTCCGTAGCGGGAAAAATGGAAAGAAAACCGGAAAAATATCCCCGCGTCGGTATCATGAATGATCTGATCGGGTTCCGGCTGATCTGTTATTTTTCCTATCAGGTTGATGAGATGGCAAAGCTGGTGGAGAAGGTCCTGGTTGTCGACAGAGAAAAATCCAGTGACAAAAGAAAGCAGATGGCCCCCACGGCATTCGGCTATCTGTCGCTGCATTACATCTGCTCCCTGCCGAAGAATGCGGGCTATCCGGATGAACTGACCGTTTATACATTTGAGATCCAGTTCCGTACCGTTCTTCAGCACGCATGGGCTGAGATCGAACATGATCTGGGATATAAAACAGAGTTCGGGATCCCTCTGGATGTGCGCAGGGAATTCTCACGTGTGGCGGGTCTTCTGGAGATTGCCGATGAAACCTTCGAAAGCATCAAGAATAAGATAGGTTTTTATGAGGAGGTTGTTCGAAAGGCCATTGCGAACGATGAAGCCGATGAACTGACGCTGGATCTCATCACACTGACGGAGTATATGCTGCGCAGCAGGACCATGGGAAATCTTCTGACGGCCCTGAATGCCATTACGGGTGCAGAGATCATAGCGGTATCTCCGGAGAATTATCTGGAAAGACTGCAGTTCTTCGGTATCAGAAAGCTGGGTGATCTGAATTCCTTTGTGGAACAGGAGCAGGAGCATGCACTGATGCTGGCTCAAAGCGCCCTTGTGGATGCGGATCTGGATGAGATCGCTTCCACGGCAGGGCTGCATTATCTCTGCCGGGCAAAGCTGGTCTTCGGCGGTTACAGAGAAGAGGAAATGCGGGACTATTTTTCAATCTACATTTCCGACGAAAATAAGATAACAAAGCAGATTCGGTCCATTTTTCATCTGCGGGAACGTTACGGGAAGGATTTTGGTGAAAATGATGAAAACATCGGTTAAATATGTGCTGTCCGGGGTTTTTATGGCACTGTTCCTTCTCCTGATCGTGCTGACAAAATGTGTGGATGTGGATTCCATCGGACCGAACGGAACAAAGGTTGGATTTGCCGGACTCAACCGAGCGGTAGCCAAGTCTCTTGTCTACAATAAGACCTGGTATCAGATCACGGAATTGCTGGGGTATGCCGCCCTTGGCTGTGCAGGTGTCTTTGCTGTCATGGGCCTGATCCAGCTGGTTCAGAGACATAGTCTTTTCAAGGTTGATATGAATCTGCTTCTGGCCGGAGGCCTCTATCTGATCGTGATTTCTCTGTATGTGTTCTTTAACAAGGTTGCGGTGAATTACCGCCCGGTACTCACTCCGGGTGAGAAGGAACTGGAGGCATCCTTCCCCTCGTCACATACCATGCTGGCTTGTGTGGTGTTCGGAAGCGCCTTTCTTCTGATCCCCAGATATATCAGGACAGATGGCCTGAAGTGGATACTCTTTACCATTCTGGCTTTGGCCATGATGCTGACTGTTGTGGGACGGATTCTGGCAGGGGTTCACTGGCTGACGGACATCTTCGGCGGTGTCCTGATCAGTGTGTCGCTGCTTATGCTTTTCTCCGGTCTTCTGGACCGGTTCGGTACAACATTGAAAAATGAAGGAGATATCGTTGAAATGTAAAGAAAGGGGGCACGGGTTATGTTAAAGGAATGGGTGAAGGGTGAGCGGCCGTCGGATGAAGAAATTTCGGAACGCCTGGAGAAGGCCAGAGCGGCGCTTGCAGCAAAGCAGATAGAGATCAAGGAGAAGGGCCTTCCGGTCCTTGTTATCCTGGATGGCTGGGGTGCAGCCGGAAAGGGCAGTGTTCTGGGACGTGTGATCAAGGGACTGGATCCCCGCTTCTTTAAGTGTGAAACTCTGTCCCAGCCTACGTCGGAGGAAACACGCAGACCGTTCCTTTATCGTTATTTTGTGCGGATTCCCGCGGCAGGAAAGATTTCCTTCTTTGACGGAAGCTGGATGGGAGAGGTGACGGCCCGCTATATGAGCGGAGATATCTCCGAGAAGCAGTATCATTCCCATCTGATCAGTATAAAACGCTTTGAGCGGCAGTTGAATGATAACGGTTATCTGGTAGTGAAGTTCTTCTTCCACATTGATGAGAAGGTACAGAGGAAGAGGATCGAAGCCCTGCTGGAGGACAAGAATACACGCTGGAGAGTTTCGAAGGGAGATCTTCAGCAGAACAGGCATTATAAGGAGACCTTTAAGGTCTTTGACACCTATCTGGAGACCACAAACCAGTTTGCGGCTCCCTGGTATTTTATTGATGCGGAGAGCAGAAAATGGTCCGAGCTTCAGCTGACCGAGATCCTTCTTTCCAGTATCGATACTGCACTGAGCAACATGGAGTCTCAGAAATCCGCTCCGCAGATCCAGAATATCTTCCCCATGAAGCATATCCCGAAGCTCTCGGAGATATCGCTTGACAAGTCCATTTCCGAGGAGGAATACAAGAAAACGCTGGATTCTCTTCAGAAGAGGCTTGGAGAGCTTCATAATGAACTGTACCGAAAGAAAATTCCCGTGGTCATTGCCTATGAAGGCTGGGATGCGGCCGGAAAGGGCGGTAATATCAAGCGGGTTGCGGCGGCATTGGATCCACGGGGCTATGAAGTGCATCCCATCGCCGGTCCGGAGCCGGCAGAGAAGAGCAGACATTATCTCTGGCGTTTCTGGAACCGTCTTCCGAAGGACGGACACATTGCCATTTTTGACAGGACATGGTATGGTCGCGTCATGGTGGAACGTCTGGAGAATCTCTGCACCGAAAATGACTGGAAGCGGGCTTATAATGAGATCAATGAGTTCGAAAAGGAGTTGGCGGACTGGGGAGCGGTTATCGTAAAGTTCTGGGTTCATATCGATAAGGATACCCAGTTGGCAAGGTTTACCGACCGGCAGAATACACCGGAAAAACAATGGAAGATCACGGATGAGGATTGGAGAAACCGGGAGAAGTGGGACCAGTATGAGGTTGCTGTGGACGAAATGCTTCAAAAGACTTCAACCGATTTTGCACCCTGGCATGTTCTGGAATCCAATGACAAGAAATATGCCCGGATCAGGGCATTGCAGATCATCATCAAGAGTATCGAGAAAAAACTGGGGAAATAGTTCATGGATGTGATCAGTATCTTGAAATTACTCGGAGGTGTCGGCCTTTTCCTCTTCGGGATGAACTTTATGAGTTCATCCCTGGAAAAGGTGGCCGGCTCCGGGATGGAACGCGTGCTCGAAAAGGTGACGACAGGACGCAATAAAGCGGTCGGAAGATTCAAGGGCTGGTTCTTCGGAACGGCTATAACCGCCATTATCCAGAGCTCGGCTGCCGTTACCATCATGGTCAGCGGTTTGGTAAATGCAGGGATCATGAATCTGGGGCAGGCCCTTCCGGTAGTGTTCGGTTCCAATGTCGGAAGTACAGCTACCGCACAGATTCTTCGTCTGGGGGATCTGGGGTCGGATACTTTGATCCTTGAACTGTTGAAGCCCTCATCCTTCGCTCCCATGCTGGTTGGCGTCGGAGCATTTATCCGTCTTTTTACAAGAAAAAAAAGAGCGAAGGAAGCAGCCGGTATTTTTATCGGTCTGGGAATGCTGTTTTACGGGATGACCATGATGGAGGAGGTATTTGAACCTTTCCGTGAGGATGCGGAGTTCCAGAAGCTTTTTACTTCATTTGAGAATCCGTTTCTCGGCCTTCTGATCGGGCTTGCGATTACGGCCGTGATCCAGAGCTCAAACGCGGCAGTCGGTATCCTGCAGGCTCTGTCGGCAACGGGTACCATTACCTACGCCATTACCATACCCATCGTGGTTGGTATCAATCTCGGAAAATGTACCCCTATCGTGATCAGCATGCTGGGTTCGGACAAAAAGGCAAGAAAGGTATCCTGGAGTTATCTGCTCTTTAACATTTTCGGAGCGTTCTTCTTCATGGTTCTGATTTACAGCCTGAATGCCATGTTCGGATTATCGTGGCTTTCCGATCCGGTGAACCGCGGAAGCATTGCAACCGTTCACCTTCTGTTCAATCTGGTCACCAGCATCCTTCTGCTCTTTATGACTGATAAGATGACCAGGCTTTCCGATCGGTTGGGAGGAATGGAAGAAAAGAAGGAAAGTGCAAAGGAACTGGCAAAGCTGGACAATATGCTTCTGAATACGCCTACCATCGCTTTGGAACAGTGTAAGAATCTGATCCACCGTATGACGGAGGCGATTAAGGAAAACTACAGAACGGCCACACAGATGATCTATGAGTATGACGAGTCTGCTTTCCCGAAGCTGGAGGAGAATGAGGACTTTCTGGATCAGTGCGAGACGGAGCTGTCAGCCTATATTGTGAGAATCGATCAGAGAAGACTGACTCAGGATGATAAGCTTGTCGTTACGGAGATCCTGAATTCCATCAGCGATCTGGAACGGATCGGTGATTACTGTATAAAAATAGCCCATGTGGCAAGGGAGAAAAATGAGCAGGGAATCCATTTCTCACCCTATGGTCATCGTGAAGTGGATACCATCGTGAAAGCGGTAGAATACACCATGGAAACCTGCTTCTCCGCATTCATGAATGATGATGAAAGCCTGGCAGTCCGGGTGGAGCCACTGTCGGAAACCATCGACAAGCTGAAGGAGCTGATCAAATCTCACCATGTGGAACGTTTGCAAAGCGGCATCTGCAGTATACAGGGGGGTGTACATCTCTTTGACCTGATCAACAGCTTTGAGAGAATCTCTTCCCATTCGGCCAATGTGGCACTTCACGTCATTAAGCGAGTCAGTGCGGACCGCAGCTTTGATGAAATGCATGGTCATGCCAATGACAGCTTCAGTGAAGAATACAAGGCCATGTACCATTATTATACATCCCTTTATGTAGATCCGATCCTGAAACCCATGACGAAAGAAGAAATCGCGGCACTGGAGCAGGATGCGGTAAGACGGGATTCCGGAAGGAATGAAGAGAAGAATGAAGTGATCTCTTCAACAGGTCCTGACCGGGAGGAAGGAGAGAATACGTCTGCTTCCGGCGACAGGATGAAGGCGGAGAAAGAAAAGGAAAAAGCCGATAAAGCAAAGGCCGAAAAGATCGAAAAGGCCAAAGCGGATAAGGCGAAGGCTGAAAAGGCCAAGGCGGATAAGGCCAAAGCGGAAAAGGAAAAAGCCGATAAGGCCAAGGCGGAAAAGGAAAAAGCCGATAAGGCAAAAGCCGATAAGGCCAAGGCGGAAAAGGCCAAGGCGGATAAGGCAAAAGCCGATAAGGCCAAGGCGGAAAAGGCCAAGGCGGATAAGGCAAAAGCCGATAAGGCCAAAGCGGAAAAGGTAAAAGCCGATAAGGCCAAAGCGGATAAAGCAAAAGCAGATAAAGCCAAAGCGGAAAAAGCAAAGGCAGAAAAGGCCAAAGCGGATAAAGCCAAGGTTGAGAAGACGGATGCTGACAGATCGGACGGAAAAAAGAAACAGTAAATGTTTACTGCGCTATGCGGAGGCAGATGAGCTTTGAATTTTAACAGATACAGTGTAAAAAGAAAACAGAACAGGCTGGTTTCCAAAGGACAGCGTAATGAACGCAGGGTATTTATCAGTGCATTTAAGATTCTGCTTGCGCTTTTTATTCTGGCCGTGGTGGTAATGGCAGGCGCGGGTTTTGGAATGATCAAGGGTATGCTGGATAATGCACCGGATATTGACTCCATCAGCATTAAGCCGAAGGGATTCAAAACCTCCATTTACAATGAGGACGGATCACGTCTGGTGGATACGCTATCCACCATTAATTCCAACCGTGTTTACGTGTATTATCAGGAGATTCCGAAGCTTCTGGTGGATGCCTTCGTGTCCATTGAGGATGAGCGTTTCTGGGAGCATAACGGCATCGATATCAAGGGTATCATCCGTGCGGGCGTTCGTCTCATCACCACGCGAAATGCGGATCAGGGGGCCTCAACCATTACCCAGCAGCTGATCAAAAATCAGGTCTTCAATGTGGGTATGGATGAGATTACCTTCATGCAGCGTCTGACGCGAAAGGTTCAGGAGCAGTATCTTGCCATCGAATTGGAGAAGAGATATACCAAGGAACAGCTCATGGAATACTATTTGAACACGATATATCTGGGACAGGGTGTTCATGGAGTGGAAGCTGCCGCTAACCGTTATTTCAACAAGAAGGTTGGAGAGCTGACGCTGTCCGAAATGACGGTGATCGCCGGCATTACACAGAATCCCTACAGGTATGATCCGGTCATTTTCCCCGAGTATAATCAGGAACGACGGGAAAATGTGCTGTACAAAATGGAGGAGCTTGGTTATATCACAAAGGAAGAAAAGGAAGCGGCATTAAGAGATAAGGTTTATGATCGGGTTCAGGCCGTAGCTGTGAAAAGAGAAGAAGAGGCCGGCTATAATTCCTGGTTCATGGACGCAATGATGGATGCGCTGATCGATGATCTGCAAAAGATTTACGGCATTTCGAAATACGAAGCGGAAAATGAACTGTATACCGGTGGATATAAGATTTATTCCACGCAGGATCCGGCTATCCAGAAAATCATAGATGAAACGCTGAACAATGAGGAATATTTCCCGAATAAGACTTCCGTAGCTCTGGATTACAGGCTTTCGATTCTGGATCCGGACGGAAAACAGCAGCATCATTATGACAATAATACGCTGGTGTCCTATAACCGTGTTCTGACGGGAAATTATGAGTATAATAATATCTATCCGAATGAGGAAATGGCCCGTGCGGCGGCAAATACCTACAGGGATGCCATGCTGGAGGAAACGGGAGGAACCGTAGTTGCGGAGACCTTCAATACCAGTATTCAGCCGCAGATGTCCATGACTCTGATGGACCAGTCTACAGGATATATCAAGGCTATTTTCGGCGGACGCGGAGAGAAGGTGGGTAACCGGGTTTTCAACCGGGCTACCATGGCAACGCGTCAGCCGGGATCGACATTTAAGGTGCTCGCAGCCTTCGGACCCTATATTGATACCGGAGGGTGTCTTGCTGTCAGCTATGATGATGCGCCTTACAAATATAATAACGGACTGAACGTCAGCAACTGGTACAAGGGTTACCGGGGACTGGCTTCGATTCGTACGGCCATTATGAATTCCATGAACGTCATAGCCGTAAAAACGATCACGGACCTTACGCCGGAGGTGGCCTATCAGTATCTGATCAATGAAGGCTTTACCACCATTGTGGATTCCTTTACGACTTCCTATGGAGATGTTCTTTCGGATATCAACCAGTCGCTGGCTCTGGGTGGTATTACCTGGGGTGTTTATAATCATGAGATTACTGCAGCTTATGCGGCCATTGCCAATATGGGTATCTACCGGAAGCCCGTATTCTATACCAAGGTTTATGATTATTACGGAAATATCATCATCGATAACACGAATCCGGATGATCCGGCACGTGCACACCGGGTGATGAAGGAAACTACCTGCTGGCAGCTGATCCAGGCTATGCGTGATGTGGTTCTCAGCGGTACCGGTACATCGGCCAAGATGAAGACCGGCATGTACAATGTGGGGAAGACGGGTACTACCTCGGAAGCATACGATCTCTGGTTCTGCGGTTTTACACCCTACTATACCGCTTCCGTTTGGTATGGTTATGATTCCAATGTGGAGCAGGAGAACAAGTACACCCATGAGATCATCTGGCGGGATGTCATGGATCAGATTGTAGAAATGGAAGGCCAGGATACTACCCGGAAATGGAGTGAGCCTGATGGGATCACTTCTGTTAAGCTGTGCCAGATCAGTAATAAGCTGGCAGGTGAAGAGTGTCCCGAGGTTACGGATCTGTGTGCGACCGACTGTATTCCGAAGGAACGCTGCGGCGGACATGAAACCATTGAACTCTGTGCGGAAACACATTTCCTGGCAACGAATACCTGCCCGGACAAGAAGAAATATGTTGTTCAGGTGAAGGAAAACGGTGAGAAGGAGATTGCAAATGCGACCTTCGAATATGACCAGTCCATTTTCATTACCCCTTGTCCTGCCCATCCGGCCATTGCGGAAACCATGACTATTTCCACGATCGCCGGACCGGGAGGCTCGATCTCGCCTTCCGTTAATGTGGAGGCCGGATCCACAGTGACCATTTTTATTGCACCAAATGCCGGTAATTCCATTGTGGATGTTATTGTTGATGGTGTCAGTCAGGGAGTACTTTCCTCCTATACTTTTACCAATGTGGATGGCGGACACACGATTGAGGCGCGTTTTTCGGGAGGAGGAGCTCCGCCTGAAAATCCTGTGGAGCCACCGGATGAACCCGGCGGAGGGGAAGACCCCGCCGGCCAGGATGAAGGTTAAAGCTAAGGCCTGCTTTTATGCAGGCCTTTTTTAGTTGAAAAAAGCTGTCATGTGCTGAAAAGACATAAAAATGACATTTTGTGAATGTCAACGACAGGAAGGGGATTCCGGATAGAAAGGAGACATTATGTTGAATTTTATGATCTATCTGGAAGATGAGCGGTACATGAAGGTTTACAGGGAGGTGATGGATGGCAAGGCGGGCAATCCCATGGTGACTGTTTACAGAGATCCCCGTGAGGCACTGTATGCGGCGGCAAAGGAGGCGCCGGATCTGATGATCGCTGATATACGTGCGGTTCGGAAGAGGGGGAATATTTACGATGGTTTTGTTTTTCTTGATATACTCCGGAAACAGGAGGGCTGCCGTTTTATTCCCCTCCTGATCGTATCTGATCTGGAGGATGAAACTCTTTTTGCATATAACAGGCTGCATTGCTACGGCTTCTATCCTCGCCCCCTTAACAGGGCGCTTTTTGAGGCGGAGATTGATGAATTGTGCCGGTATCTGGATCTGAGAGGGAGGCTTCTACCGGACAGGCAGCTGCATTTCTTTCGCAGGGGGAGGGATGTGATCATCGTGAGGGAAGGAGAAATCATCCGTTATGAGAGGCGCGAAAAGAAGGGAATCGTGGTAACGACAAAAGGAACGTACGTTGTCAATGCCGAATCCATCAGAAAAGATACGCGGCTCAGCGAGTCACCGCTGTTCATCCGTTGTAACAGGAGTGATTATGTCAATGCTTATTATATACGGGAGTTCAGGCAGGATATGGTGATCCTTGACTACAGGATGGAATCGATTGCTCTGGTCGGGGAAGGAAGAAAAAGAGTAAGGGAGTATCTGGAACGATTAATGCGGTAAAATGAAGACAATATGTTGAAACGTAAAAGGTGATTATCGTAGGTATCCGGAATTCCCCTTTTTCACCGGAGGATAAGGGAGAAATTTCTGTTTCGGAATGAGGTGATGATTGGATGGCATGTAAAATAAGACAAAAGAGAAGGGAGGGATATCCTGGCTTGAACAGATGTGCCGAAGTATGATAAAATAGCAACGTCTCAAAATGAAACGGATAACA
>JAFXZW010000029.1 GCA_017541035.1 Eubacterium sp.
AGCTGAACGAGATCCGTATATGCCCAGCGCCGAAGGCGCGTGTCTCGCGAAGCGAGATTTTGTTCCGGCCACCGAAGCCGGAACAAAAGGCCGGGTTCAGCTTTCAGCTGAACGATGATAGAAAAGAGTTATCGAAGGGAGAACATTTCGATGAATACAAGAAGGATCAGTTTACGGAGCCTGTTCTTCTATCTGCTGCGCAGGTTCTGGGTTGTGATCCTGATGGCAGTCTGTATGGGGGTGCTGCTGGCAGGTTACAAGTACTACAAGGACAAGCAGTCCCTGCAGAAGGAAACGGAAGTAAATGACGGCTCCAAGCTGACTGTCGATGAGAAAAGCAATGTGGAAAATGCTGCCATGCAGTATGAGTACATGAAGGAAATAGAGAAATATTACAACGAATCTCCGCTTATGAGCCACAGTGCCAACAAGGAACCTCAGACCATTGTGGAATACCGCGTGCTCTATGATACGCCGGATGGCTCCCAGAGCTATGGGACGATCGAGAATACATACATTCAGCTGCTTCGTTCCTACATCAATGACGGAATGTATATCCGTGATCTGGAAGAGAAGGATCCTGCTTATACAAAGTTTACCTACATCAAGGAGCTGACATGGTGCAGCAGTGCGGGAAACGGCGTTTTCACCATGGGCGTGATCGAGAATAAGAAGGTTCCGAATCTTGCGGCGGATCTGCGAAGCGTTACGGAAGCTTATATGAAAAAGCTGGAGGAGACGCAGCCGGGCCTGTCCATTACGGTGATGAAGGAAGGCTCCATTGAGGTGTATGACGCCACCACCGATTCCGCGCAGAAATCCGCGCTGTCGACGCTGATCACCTATCGTAAGGCATATATGAACGCCTATGTTGACTTTACCGCATCCCAGAAGGCATATTTCTCTTATCTGGTAAGCGGGAAGAAGGCTGAGCAGGAGGAGGAAAAGGAAGCGGCTTCGCCGCGTATTTCCCTGAAATATGCCGCTGTGGGAGTCGTTATCGGAGGTGTTGCAGGCCTGGGTCTGGTGCTGGTTCTGCTTTATCTCTCCCTGCGCCATGCATCGATTTCCGATTTCTCCGAGAATGCGGGGCTTCGCGGTTTCGGCATGCTGTATTTGAAGGATGAAAAGGGAAAGAAGCATGGCCTGATGCGAAGGGAAATGAAGGAGGCACTCTTCGACACGAATGAGGAAAGCATCCGGTATGCGGCAGTCCGGATCGGAGGATATTGCAGGAAATACGGGATCACAGAACTGACCTGCCTTTCCTCCCGATCCTCAGAGGTTGTGGAGAAGGCAGTACAGGAACTGGAAAAGGCACTGAAGAAGGAGAACATTACCCTTCTCTCCTCGGAGAAGGTGGCAACGGACAGCAAGGCGCTTGCCCGCCTGCTTTCGGCAAAGTATGGTATCTTCCTGGAGGAGCTGCATGGCGGAAACCGGAAGAAGCTGCGGGAACTGCAGCAGTTCTGCGAGGAAAATGAGGTTATGGTGATCGGATCACTGGGAGTTGCGGCACTAACCCTCGGCTGATAATGGGGTTATAGGGAGAGGAAGACAGGATGGAATGTGGAGTAAAGAAAAGAATCCTTTTGATGGCGTTGTGTATACTGATTCCCGCATTCTTTCTGCTTGACGGGAATGACGCTTCCGCCGCTTCCGGCGAATGGATCAGTGACGCAAAGGGATGGCATTACCGGTATGCGGACGGAAGCTTTGCAAAGTCCGAATACATTGACGGATACTGGCTGAACTGGAAGGGTAATTACGAAAAAAAATGGAACGGCACATGGAAAAAAAGCGCGAAGGGCTGGTGGTTCCGGGCCGGATCCTGGTATCCATTAGAGCAGTGGCTGAAGATAGACGGGAAAAGCTATTATTTTGACAGTGAAGGATATCTGGTGACGAACCGGTGGATCGGAAAGTATTATGTGGACGGACAAGGTGTGTGGACTAAAACCCGGAGCAGCAGTGCACCTCTGGTAAAACCGAAGACAACACAGCTAAAAAAACCGTCCTATCCGCAGGGATCCCCCGCAGCTCTCTGGGGAGCTCTGCAGGTAAAGGGAACCCAGCTCTGCTCCGCAAAGGGAGAGGCTGTACAGCTGAAGGGAGTCAGTACCTTCGGCATCATCTGGGACGAGGGCCGCTACAACATCAATCAGGATGCCTTCGCCACACTGAAGAATGACTGGGGCGCGAATCTGATCCGTATTGCGGTTTATACGGAGGAATACGGAGGGTACTGCAACGGGTCCGATCAGGTTTCCACGGAAACCCTGAATAAGACCATAGCGGATGCAGTGTCCTACGCAACAAATCTGGGTATGTATGTGATCATTGACTGGCACATCCTCCGGGACGGAAATCCGAATCAGCACATTTCCGAAGCAAAGCAGTTCTTTGCGGATATGTCCTATCAGTATGCCAACTATGACAATGTGCTTTATGAGATCTGCAACGAGCCCAACGGCGGTGTGACCTGGAACGAAATAAAGAAGTATGCGGATACCATTATCCCCATCATCCGGGAAAATGACGGAGACGCGGTAATTCTTACAGGTACTCCTACCTGGTCCCAGGATGTGGATCAGGTGGCGGCAAACCCCGTTAGTGATAAGACAAATGTTATGTATGTGCTGCATTTCTATGCATCCACACATAAGGACTGGATCCGCAACAAGCTGAAGACAGCGATTGCGGCGGGAACTCCCGTATTCATCACGGAGTTCAGTATCTGTGCGGCAGATGGAAATGGAAGCATTGATTATCAGTCAGCGGCTGAATGGAAACAGCTGATCAGGAATGACAACCTGTCTTATGCCGGCTGGAGTCTTTCGAATAAAAACGAGACCTCTGCGCTGATCAAAAATTCCTCTTCCAAACACAGCGGCTGGACGGAAGGAGATCTCAGTGAAACGGGAGTATGGCTCCGGAATCTGATCAGAGGGAACTGAGAAACCGGTAGAAAAAGGTGAGTAAAAAAGGGGAAAGAAGCAAAAGTCGGCCTGTGATGTATTAAAGGAGGTTGCAGTATGGACAAACAGAAGAGAAGAACCCGTTTTCTGGCATGGATCGTCATTATTTTCGTGGGAGTTATCCCTTTCCTTCCGGCGCGCGGTTCCGTGGTGGAGGCGGCCGGGACTCAAAAAGTAAGTGTGACGGTAAAGGCGATGTACAGCTATGCGTATGAGGTGCTGGACATGGTGAACGCAGAAAGAAATAAAGCAGGCCTTTCTTCCCTTGTGATGGACATAGACCTGATGGAAGGGGCTATGCAGAGGGCAACGGAGAATATCATTTCGGTAGCTGTGACAGGCGGATTGGATCATAACCGACCGGATGGGTCTTCCTGCTTTACAATCAGTGCGAAGGCCTTTGGCGAGAACCTGGCAGCGGGTCAGAATTCACCGACAAATGTCATGAACAGCTGGATGAATTCCACAGGTCACAGATCCAATATTCTGGATAAGGACTATGTTTGTGTAGGCGTGGGCTGCGTCATGATCGACGGCGGTTATTTCATTTACTGGGCTCAGGAGTTTGGCTGCTATCCTGCGACAACCGGTTCGAAGCCTGCTGACCGGGAAAAGACCTATCAGGTTACCGTACCCGACAGCTATTATTCAGTGCTGAAAAATCTGCCGGCTTACGATTCCATTATATCCACCGGAAATGGCGGAGGGAATCCTTCCGGAAAGACCGGTTGGATTAAGGAAAAAGGGCAGTGGTATTATTATGACGGAAATGGAGCTCTTCTGACCGGCTGGCAGCAGGTTGACGGAAAGTGGTATTATCTCTCCGACAGCGGCACTATGCAGAAGGGCTGGATCAAGAGCGGAAACAAGTGGTATTACCTGAATGCGGACGGCGTCATGGTAACGGGCTGGAAAAGGATTTCCGGTATATGGTACTTCTTTACTTCAGGAGGGACCATGAAGACGGGATGGCTGAGCCAGGGAGGCAAATGGTATTACCTGAAGCCCTCGGGAGCCATGCAGACCGGAAGCTGTGTCATCGGCGGAAAGAACTATCATTTCAATACGAACGGTGCTTGTCTGAATCCCTGATGACGTTGTTAAATGTTGATCATATGGCCGGATCAGAGTAAAGCAGCTGGAAAGAGAAGGAAATAGAAAATGGCGAATGAAAGGAAAAAAAGCATATTTCAGCCCCCGCGTACAACGAAGTTCAGTCTGGCGGGACAGGTACTGGTGTTCTTTCTTATCGCCATTATTGCGACGGCAGTATTGTCCTTCTTCATTTTGAAGCATAATGCGGATGACAAGATCCGAAATCAGAAGGAAGATCTGGCAGAGGCTATTGCACAGGACATTGTAGCAACGGTAAAGGGATACCCGACCTATGAATGGTTTCTCAGTTACTGGTATCAGCATGCTGATGAGATGGATGTGGAATATGATTCCCATGTGAATACCAGGCGGAAGGAACGTGAGCTGAACAGGGATAACCCGGGTTTTGTTATTCCCGATGCGGAGATGGCGGAGGTGGAAGCCCTTTCACCCGCGGATCAGAAGAAATATGCGGAGATCGTGTACAACCGGCTGCTGAACCTTCTGAATCTGTTAAAGAAGGTCTACAAACCGGTCTACATCTATATCCTTCTGATGGATAAGACCTATAGCCACGGAACCTTCCTGGTGTCCGGTGCTTCGGAGAACCAGGTACGGGGAACGAATTACGGGGAGGCATACGTACTTGGGGTTAAGGCGGAGAGTACTCCTGCCCAGAAGATCAGCATGATGCTTGCTGCGAAAAAGAACCGAAATCTGGCGCAGGAAGGCGATTACGTCGACCGTTACGGTTATGTTCAGGACATTTTGGGGGACATGCATGTCATGGTTGGCGTAACCTTTGATCTGTCCGGCGTGGTGCTGGAGGTGAATTCCGAGGTCCTGGGCGGTATGATGTCTTTCATCATCCTGCAGGCTTTCCTGGCCATCGTCTGTCTGATCGTGATCTTCTTTACAGCACTGCGTCCTCTGGAAAAGATTCAGAGAAATGTTCAGAAGTATCGGGAAAGAAAGAACAGTGAGGTTGTGCTGAAGGGGCTGAAGAAGATCCGATCAAATAACGAGCTGGGAGCTCTCTCCCATGATATTTCCAATATGGTTGTCTCCATTGACCGGTACGTCGACGAGATTCAGAACATTACCACAGAACGTGAAAGGATCGCTGCGGAACTCAGTGTAGCCAATAATATCCAGGCCAGCATGCTGCCCCGGAAATTCCCGGCCTTTCCCGACAGAAAGGATTTTGATCTTTATGCGACTATGACACCGGCCAGGGAGGTGGGCGGCGATTTCTATGATTTCTTCTTTGTGGATAGGGATCATCTGGCTTTGGTGATTGCCGATGTGTCCGGAAAGGGGATCCCTGCGGCCCTCTTTATGGTGAATTCCAAAACAAGGATCAAGAATCAGGCTATACTGGGAGGATCACCCAGCCGTATCCTTGAGGTTGTTAATAATGGTCTGTGTGAAGGAAATGATGCGGATTTCTTTGTGACTGTCTGGATCGCCATTATCGATTTGAGAACCGGAAAGGGAGTTGCTGCCAATGCGGGACATGAACACCCCGTGATCCGGCGTGCAAACGGGGATTATGAAGCTGTAAAATACCGTCATTCTCCTGCAGTAGCCACGATGCCGGGTATCCCGTTCCGGGAGCATGAATTTGAACTGCATCCCGGAGACAGGTTATTCGTTTATACGGATGGAGTGCCGGAAGCTACGAATGCGGAACCCGAACTCTTCGGAGAGGAGAGAATGCTTCAGTCACTGAATTCCCATAAGGAGGATTCCCTGCAGGAGCTTCTGCAGGATTTGAAGAAGGATATAGATACCTTTGTTGGTGATGCCGTGCAGTTTGATGACATTACCATGTTGGGTTTTGATTATTACGGACCGGAAGAAAAGGTAACGATGAAGAGAAATCGGTTGGAATAACAAAATGCTGGAAAAGAAACGTGTTGAAGAACTGGATATTATCAAGGGCGTTGGCATGCTGATGATTGCCGTATATCACCTCGTATACAGAGCGCAGGACGGGATCCCCGACAAAATAATACGATCCCTGGGCTGGGCTTTGATTGCGGTGTTTTTCATGCTATCCGGTTATTTTTCCAATCCTGATAAGGGTGTACTTAACAACTATAAGCGCAGATTCCTGGGACTGATGTTTCCTGCGATGATGGCAGAACTTTTTCTTCTGGGGGTAGGCGGTATCTACTGCCGGTTTTTTCACGAGTATTCCACCAGAGATATCCTGCATGATGCTGCGGTAACCTTCCTCAGACCGGAGATTACAACGAAAATCTCGACGGAATGGGGAGAGGGCAATACCCTTTTCCTTAATCTATCTCCGGTATGGTATATCTGGGCGCTGGGCTGGACTCTAATACTGTTCTATCCGATTGAAAAGCTGGTGATCGGGAAGAGCCTGAAATGGCTTGCGATGGTACTTTTCCTGATCGGGATACAGATACCGATTTATCTTTATGTTGATGCGTTACCCTGGAGTCTGAAAATTGTTCCTGTCTTTACGGTATTTATGCTGATCGGAATGAAAGCACGGGAGATTAATCTGGTGAACAGGCTGAAGGATGTTTCACTGGGGATGACGGCTCTGTATACGGTTGTGTTTTTTGCGGTACATTTTATCCTTTTTCTTTTCGGAGGAACGGAATCGTATTATATCAGCATTTTGGGAACCAGAGGATGGTTGGATGTTCCCCTTGTTGTTCTGCAGCTTCTTGTTGCTTTTCCGGCATTTTTCGGCCTTGCAAGACTCATCAGCCAGGTTCGGCCTCTTGCTAAATATCTAAGCTGGGTGGGACGTTATTCCCTTACCTTCCTCCTTTTTCATTCCTTCTTCGGCTTGATCTTCAGTGATCTTTTGAATACTTATTTAAAAATGGGACCAAACTGGTATATGGAGAATTTGGGCCTTACCGTGACTCCGGAGGTATTCTGGAAATCCGTAGCGGTATTCGTTCTGTCGGTGATCTGCACGATGCCGTGCGCTGTCTTCGGAGATTTTCTTGCACGGAAGGTATTTGAGAGACGTCTGAGGTGGAGAGAACTGAGACAGAGGAAACGGGAAGGAAAATAACCATGAAAAAGATCCTTATGATCGAGCATTACGCCGGTTCACCGGAGATGGGTATGGAGTTTCGACCTTACTACCTTTCCCGTGAGTGGGTGCGGATGGGACACCGGGTAGATATTCTGGCTGCCGATTTTTCCCATCTCAGGGTTAAGAATCCGAAGATCGAAAAGGAATTGCAGCCGGAGATGATCGACGGGATCCGCTATCACTGGGTTCATACAGGAACCTATGAGGGAAACGGCGT
The DNA here is from genome assembly GCA_017541035.1 of Eubacterium sp. Classification (GTDB taxonomy): domain Bacteria; phylum Bacillota; class Clostridia; order Lachnospirales; family Lachnospiraceae; genus Eubacterium_Q. Next base: position 7,376 of record JAFXZW010000029.1, read on the forward strand.
ATCCAGAGCACTGACCATGGCGCAGTTTGTGGGAAAGCTTCTGCTTTGGGGACGCAGGATTGCGGAACGGCTTCATCCGGATGTGATCATTGCTTCTTCCACCTATCCGCTGGACACCTATGTCGGGCAGCGGATACGAAAATATTCTCCCGGGTCCGTTTTGATTCATGAGGTGCATGATATGTGGCCTGCCACTCTGATCGAAGTGGGAGGGATGTCCAGAAGGAATCCTTTCTGCGTTGCCATGCAGATCGGGGAGAACAGTGCCATGAAGAACAGCGACAGGGTGGTTTCCCTGCTTCCGCTGACGGAGCCTTATATGAGGGAGCACGGACTTGGAGAGGGGCGATTCTTCCATGTTCCGAATGGTGTGCTCCCGGAGGAATGGGAGAAGACGGAGCCTTTACCGGAGGAGTATGAGAGGGTTTTTTCCGATCTCCGGAAAAGGAATCGGTTTATCGTAGGATATTTCGGCGGTTTTGCCATTTCCAATGCACTGGATGTGCTCCTTAACGCAGCTGCACTGACGGAGGAAAGAAAGGGCAGGGCGTCCTATGTTCTGGTGGGCGACGGAGAAAAGAAAAGGGAATTGCTGGAACAGGCAGAGAGAATGAACCTTCAGGAGGTTTATATCCTTCCGAAGCTTCCGAAAGCCGCGGTTCCCTCACTTACGGCACATTTTGACTGCACCTATGTAGGGGCGAAGAATTCCTCCCTATACCGTTTCGGCCTGGGAATGAATAAGATCTTTGATTCCATGATGGCGGGAAAGCCCATCCTGATGGCTGTTTCCACGCCGGACGATCTGATCCTCCGGAACAGATGCGGCGTGATGGTACCGTCAAATGAGCCGCAGAAGATCGATGATGCGGTGAAGAAGTGGGAGAATACGGATGAAAATGAACTGAAGAGGATGGGCGAGAACGGGCATAGAGCCGCATTGGAGAAATACACCTATCCCCGGCTGGCAGAGGAGTTTGCAAAACTGTTTTAGCAGCACTTTTTGAATAATCTGGAGAGTAAAAATGGAAACGATGAAAGAAGAATTACTGAAGAAGATCGAAGAAAGAACGCTGGTTGCAGGCGTTGTGGGACTTGGCTACGTAGGTCTTCCACTGGCAGTGGAAAAGGCGAAGGCGGGATTTACAACCATTGGTTTTGATGTGCAGAGCGCTAAGGTGGATATGGTCAACGCCGGCCATAACTATATCGGAGATGTTGTGGATTCGGATCTTAAGGAACTGGTGGAGAAGGGAAAGCTCAGAGCTACCTCTGATTTCAGCTTCATCCGGGATGTGGACTTTATCGCCATCTGTGTTCCGACACCCCTGGATTCCCATCAGGAGCCGGATATCAGCTATGTAAAGAATTCCACCATCGCCATTTCCAAATATCTGCGGAAGGGTACCATGGTGGTGCTGGAGTCCACAACTTATCCGGGAACGACGGAGGAGCTGATCCGTCCGCTGCTTGAGGAAGGCAGCGGTCTGAAATGCGGCGAGGATTTCTATCTCGGGTTCAGTCCGGAACGTGTGGATCCCGGGAATCTGATCTATAAGACGAAGAATACGCCGAAGGTTGTGGGTGCCATTACGAAGGACGGCGGCGAGGTGATCTCCGCCATGTACCGTGCCGTACTGGAGGGAGATGTTTTCACCGTATCTTCCCCGGCGGTTGCGGAGATGGAGAAGATCCTGGAGAATACCTACCGGAATATCAATATCGGTCTGATCAACGAGATCGCACGACTGTGTCATGAAATGGGTATCTCCGTGTGGGAGGTTGTGGATGCGGCTAAGACGAAGCCCTACGGCTTCCAGCCCTTCTATCCCGGCCCGGGACTGGGCGGACACTGCATTCCCCTGGATCCCTACTATCTTACCTGGAAGGCCCGGGAATACGGCTTTCATACCACTTTGATCGAGAACAGTATGGTGATCAATGACGGGCAGCCGGAATATTGTGTGGATCGCGCCATGCATATCCTGAACCGGGAGAAGAAGGCCATCAATGGAGCAAAGGTTCTTCTGCTGGGGGTTTCCTACAAGAATGATATCGATGACTACCGGGAGAGCCCGGCAATCCGTGTTTACAAAGAACTGCTGAAGGTGGGCGCCGAGGTTTCCTATTACGATCCCTGGGTACCGGAGTTTAAGAATATGTACGGGGTCAGCGCAAAGTCTCTTCCGGAGCTATCGCCTGAGGTAGTGCGGCAGTTTGATCTGGTCATGGTGACGGCTGCTCATCATAATGTGGATTATCAGATGGTTCAGCAGAATGCACAGGCCATTTTCGATACCAAGAATGTCATGAAGGATATTTCACCGAGGAATAATATCGAGGTGCTGTAATACACATCGGGAAAATGAGGACGAATAACATGCGTTATGCACTGATCGGCTGCGGCCGCATTTCAACAAATCATATTAAGGCAGCCGTGAATAATGAACTTGAGATCGTGGCTGTATGCGACATTCTTCCGGAGCATATGGAAGAAGTGCTGCAGAAGCACGGATTGGAGAAGGATGAGAGCATTCACCGTTATACGGATTATGAGGAGCTTCTGGAAAAGGAAAAACCCGAGCTGGTGAGCATTGCCACGGAAAGCGGTTCCCATGCAAGGATCGCGCTGGCGGCGATTGAGCGGCGTATCCCGGTCATTATCGAAAAGCCCATGGCGATGTCCATTTCCGACGCGGATCAGATCATCCGACGTTCCCGGGAACTGAATGTCGTTGTGTCCGCGTGTCATCAGAATCGTTTTAATGTGGCGGTACAGAAGATGCGCAGGGCTCTGGAAAAGGGCCGCTTCGGAAGGCTCTCCCATGGTTCGATCCATGTGCGCTGGAACCGGAATAAGGCGTATTATGACCAGGCACCCTGGAGGGGAACCTGGGCTGAGGACGGAGGAACACTGATGAATCAGTGTATCCATGGCATAGACCTTCTCCGCTGGACCTTTGGCGATGAGGTGGAAGAGGTATACGGAATGACCCGTCAGGTAATGCATCCTTATCTGGAAGCGGAGGATGTAGGCATGGCAGTTGTGAAGTTCCGGAACGGGGCCATTGCCACCATAGAAGGGACGGTCAATGTCTATCCGAAGAATCTTGAGGAAACGCTGTACATTTTCGGGGAGAAGGGAACCGTGAAGATCGGCGGGACTTCGACGAATAACATCGACGTCTGGGATTTTGCGGATGAGGATCCGGAGGATGCGGAGAATCAGGGCCTGAAGGAGCAGACCAGCAATGTTTACGGAAATGGCCATACGAGTCTGTTTCGGGATGTGATCGAAGCAATCCGGGATGGACGGGATCCCTATGTGGACGCCGTAGCCGGGCGCAATGCCCTGGAGATGGTGCTGGCCATTTATAAGAGCCGGAAGGAAGGGGTACCCGTCCGGCTGCCCCTCAGGGATTTTGCCAGTGTGGATATGACCGGAACATTTGATGCCAAGGAGTAATTTCATGATAAAACCATGGAGGGAACTGCCTCCGGAGCTTCGGATCCCGGAGGTGGCGCCCTACTATAAAAGAATATATCGTAAGAGAGGAAGCCTTCTCATCAAAAGGGGGTTTGATATTACAGCCTCCTTTTTTTTGCTGATCATTTCCTCTCCCGTCATGCTGGCGCTGGCAGTCTGGATCAAGCTTGATTCCCGGGGGCCGGTTTTTTTCCGGCAGGAGAGGGTGACTCAGTATGGGAGACATTTTCGGATCTGCAAATTCCGCACCATGGTTATGGACGCGGAGAAGAAGGGGAAGAAGCTTACGGCAAATGAGGATCCCCGGATCACGCGGGTGGGTCGTAGAATCCGCAGCTTCCGGCTGGATGAACTTCCGCAGCTCTTCAACATTCTTGCCGGAGATATGACCTTTGTGGGAACACGTCCCGAAGTGCCGGAATATGTGGCAGGCTACCTTCCTGAGTGGAAAGCAACTCTGCTTCTGCCGGCCGGTGTAACATCGAAGGCCAGTGTTGCCTTCCGCAAAGAGGATGACAGGATGAAAAGCCTGACGGATCAGGGACTTTCCGTGGATGAGGCTTACATGAAGCACATTTTACCTGAGAAGATGCAGTACAATCTGAAGGAAATAAAGGACTTTACACTCCTTCAGGATTTCGTTATACTATGGAAGACTGTTTTTGCCGTCCTTCATTCCTGACGGAAGGGCATGAAAAGAGAGGAAAAGATAATGGAAAAACGTGGTGTACGTTTACGGAAAATCCTGATCGACATGGTCCGTTTCTGGTTTCTGCTGATCCTTTTCGCGGGGTTGGGGGCTTTTGTCGGTTACCGTTCAACACTCTCCTATAATCGGGGAATTGATGCGGCAAAGGCCGCCGAGGAAGATCTGGCAAGAAGGCAGGCGGAGGCAGAGGCGGAGCTTGCCAAGGATATCACGGAGGAGAAGACCTTTACCCGTAAGGAGTGCGAGAAGAAGCTGGATGCGAATGCCTATAAGGAGGTCATGGAAGCCTACAGCCTGTATCTGGATAAGATCAGCCGCAGGCAGTATATGGATGAATCGCCCTATCTGAAAATGGATCCCTATCACTTTGACAGTGTTTATCTGCAGTTTCGGGTAATACACGGCGAGGGGGCGGATGAAAAGAATTTCAAGTCCTACGTTCACGCAGTAAAGGCTTATGTAAACTACAATAACATGGTTGAGGAGCTGATCTCGCAGTATTCTCTGGATACGACAGCCAGGAATCTGGCTGAGATGATCTCCATAAATGACGGCGGAAAGAATGATTATGATGATTTCCTGATGCTCACCATTTATCAGGATGAGCTGACGAAGGAACTCACGGATAAGGTGCGGGATGCGCTGATCCGATACGGTAATAAAATGGGTGAGACATACCCCGGATTCAGCCTGGAGCTGGTTAATACCTCACAGGCCAATTATTATAACTCCGGTCTGCTTTCGACCATCGATGCACAGCGCAACGCCATTATCTCAGATCAGACCAGGATTGAAAATGCGCAGAAGAAATTCAGCAGCATGCAGAAGGCGTATTACAATATGCTTGTCAACGGAACGAATAAGGAAAGCGTCACGGAGCTCGTTGAGGCAGGCACCGTGACCAAGAAAAAAGCTGTTGTGGAAGAGGATGAAACGCCTTCAAAGAGAAGACTTTTGCCCATGATGATCCTAGGGGCTGTGGCCGGCGTGATCGTGGCTGTGGTTCTGATCCTTCTTGGAAATCTCCTTTCCGGAAAGCTTCTTTCCGACAGGGACTTTTCCGCGATCTATGGAGTTCGCAGTCTCGGAACGATGCTTGAATTGCGGAAGAAAGGCCTTTCGGGAAAACTCCGCAGGGCGGAATACCCTGATGCGGAGAAGGCAGAGCAGCCGTCATATCTTACTCTCAGTGTGAAACAGCTCTGTGAAAAGCAGTCGGTTCAGAATGCGGTATTCATTTCCACCGGCGAGCTGTCCGATTCCGAGGGCCTGAAGAAGATTACCGAAGCCCTGAAGCAGAAGGGGATCACCGTGAAAATGGCAGAACATTTCCCGGAAAGCGCGGAAGCCGCGGAGCAGCTTCTTCAGACTGAGGGACTGGTTCTTGTGGAGCGAATGCATTCTGCAAAATTAAAGGATATCGACCGTGTTGTCAGCTTCAGCCGGGATAACGGTATTCCCATGCTGGGTGCGATAGGAATTGCGGAGTAATATAGGTTCGGTGCGGAGAGCTGCACCGCAAAGGAAGGAAGAAGCATGATCAAAGGTGTGTCCATAAAAAAAGCGCTGCTGTTATGCGGAATAGCGGGGATGCTTGGAATGGCCGGCCATTCGGCAGTTTATGCATCGGAGGGAACAGGGTTTTATCTGTCTTCCGACGGAAAGTATACGTACTATAAGGACGAAAAAGGAAAACAGGCGATCAATGAGATCAAGGAGATCGATCACCGGCTGTATTATTTCGACGAGACAGGCGCGCTGCTGATGGATGAAAATATAGCCATCGATCTTGTTGGATACCGGGCGGATGAATATGGCGTGCTGAGGAAAAAACCAGGATGGCTGGAAACGGCAGACGGCTGGTATTATTCGGCGGATGACGGTTCCCTTTATCACGATATGGTGCTTTACTCCGGCGAGAAGCATTATTATCTCGGTTCGGATGGCAAGGTGCAGACCAATCTTATCGTAGAAGATGAAGGAAAGCTTTATTATGCCGGCGAGGACGGTATCTTCCGGGAGGAGGAAGGCTGGGTAACGGATGGGAAGAACTGGTACTATGTGGGTTCTGACGGATCCCTTAGTCATGATGTCATTATCGAGTCGGACGGATATCTGTATTATCTGAACAATGATGGAGTTATGGTTCGGGGAGCCCTCATTGAGCTTGACGGAAAGTATTATCTTGTTCAAAAGAACGGTACGCTTCGGGTAAAGGCCGGCTGGATCTGGTATCAGGGCTGGTATTACATGCGAAAAGGTCCGGAGCTTGTTACGAATGATTTTGTGGTTGATGACAAGACCTATTATATGTGGGAAGACGGAAAGCTTTTCGCCGGTGGGTTCTTCACTCATGAAGGGAAGAGCTACTACGCGATGAAGAACGGAACCGTACAGACGAAAAAGGGTTGGAAGAAGATCGGAACGGACTGGTATTATTTCCGGGACGGTGGTGCACTGGCAACCGACGAAGTACTCAGGCTGGACGGACATGACTATTACTTCGAGCCGAGCGGAAGACTGGCTGTAAATACAAATGTTGCAACCGGTGACGGAAGAGCCTTTACGGCGGATAAGAACGGCGTTCTTTCTCCGCGCAAAGGATGGTTTCAAGCGGATGGAAAGTGGTATCTGGCAGAATCGGACGGAAAGCTTCACCGCGGCGAATTTGTTACCAGGGATAAGGCTCAGTATTATTTCCATGATGACTGCTCCATGGCGGAAAATGAGTTCTTCCATGTGAATTCCAAGATGTACTATGCAACCGGAAGCGGTAAGGTAAGGAGCCGGAAGGGCTGGATGAAGCTCGGCCAGAACTGGTACTATTCGGATGCAAAGGGTGTATTCTACCGCTCCGTAACACTTAAGATCGACGGCGAGGAGTATTATTTCGATGCACAGGGTGCATGGACGGAGAAGGGATCGTATGTTTATTACACCGGTATCGTGGAGGATACCAGTTATACGACCATCGACGGAAGAAGATATCATGTGAACGATGACGGGGAGATCGATTCCTGGTTTGGTATCGATGTATCCGCATGGAACGGAGATATTGACTGGGAGAAGGTTGCTGCGGACGGCGTGGACTTCGCCATCGTCCGTGTGGGCGGCCGGTTCATAATGAGTACGGGGATTTATGATGACAGTAAGGCAGAGGAGAATATCCTCGGAGCTGCCGCAGCCGGCATCCCTGTAGGCGTTTATTTCTACACCGGAGCAACTACCGTAGAGGAAGCCATCGAAGAAGCGGATTTTGTTCTGGAGAAGATCCAGGGTCTTCCGGTGGATCTCCCTGTAGTAATGGATACTGAGTATTCGGAGGGCGGACGTCATTCTTTGATTGACCGTCAGACCAGAACGGATGTGATCAAGGCCTTCTGCCAGCGCATCGAGGAGGGCGGTTACCGTGCCATGTATTACGCGGGAATGGCCTGGTGCGAGTCTCATGTGGATACGGAACAGCTTGATTATATGCACTGGTGCGCACAGTGGTGGATCCGGAATCAGTGCGATGATCTCGGAATTCCGTATCAGGTATGGCAGTATACGGATGTCGGATCCATCGACGGGATCAAGGGAAATGTTGATTGTAACATCTGGTATCGACACCAGACAGTTGAAGCAGATTAGTATCGTATTCAGCCGTGTCATCTGACACGGCTTTTCCCTCTTCCCGGGATTCTGATCGGGAAGGAGAAAGGAGGATCATCGTGACAGAAAAAAACTGCATCCTTTTTCTTCCCTATCCGCTTGAGAAAAGCGGGAACAGAGCTCGTCAGCTAAGACCGAGAAAAATGTTGGAGGCATTCCGGGAGACAGGCTTCCGTGTCTTTGTGATCCATGGATATTCCGCACAGAGGAAAAGGAAGATCCGCAAACTGAAGCAGCTGATGGAGAGAGGAATCCATTTTGATTTTATGTATGCGGAATGCAGCACGGAACCCATGCGTCTCACGGATCCTCATCATCTCCCGGACCACCCCTTCCTGGATTTCGGTCTGTTCCGTTATCTGAAGGAGAAAGGAGTCCCAATCGGACTATTTTATTGTGACATTTACTGGAAGTTTCCGGTGTACCGGGAGGCTCTTTCCATGCTGAAATACTGTTTTGCCCTGCGTGAGTACCGGAGGGATCTGAAGCAGTATGAGAAATATCTGTCCCGATTTTATGTGCCGGATATGAAAATGTGCGAATATCTGGACAGGGAGAAGATCACGGCCATGGCTGAGGCGCTTCCCCCGGGTGCAGACAGGATTGAGGTGCCGGAGAGAACGGACAGGGGAAGGGATTTCCATGCAAAGCCGCTGCAGATCTTCTATGTCGGAGGAATCCTTAACCATTACAGGATTGATACGCTGCTTTCTGCGGCACAGGAGCTGGAGGATGTCTGCGTTACCATCTGCTGCAGGGAAGAGGAGTGGGAAAGCAGGAAGGAGAGTCTTGCACCGCTTCTTACGGACAGGGTGGAGATCATTCATAAAAATGAGGATGAGTTGGCTCCATATTATGAAAGGGCAGATATCGGTTCGCTTCTTTTCGAGAACGGAGAATACTGGGGACTTGCACAGCCGGTAAAGGCTTACGAATACCTGGCGCATGAACTTCCGGTTCTGGTTACGGAGGATACGGCTGTCGGAAGATTTGTGGAATCCGTGGATTACGGCTGGAGCATTCCGTGTGAAAAAGAGGCTGTTATCAGGCTTCTTTCGGATATTATGAAGAACCCGGAGCTGCTGGAACAGAAAAGAGCGGCGGCACGGGAAAGGAAAAGCAGTCATCTCTGGTCTGCGCGGGCAGAACAGGTGGCTTCCGGACTGATGGGAGGAAGGAATGAATAAGTCGGTAAGAATCGGATTTCTTTTACTGGCCCTGCTGCTTCTGGCATCGATCATACCGAATCTCGGAATTGAGATCAATACCTTCGGCTTTTACTGGAATTTCTTCCGACTGGTGGTGGTATTGTCGGCATTTATCATGCTGATCCTGTTTCGCGGAGAGATCAGGGTCGGGGAGAGAAAAGGATTCCTTTTCTGGATCGCATTCTTCGGAATCTGGCTCTTGTATGGAGGAATCCTGCTGGTGGCATCACCTTACTCGGATAAGAGCCGTGGTGTACAGGAGCTTTTTTCGGTGTTCTGCGCTTTGCTGGTATTCTACTGCTTTTCCCGGTTTGATCTGTCCGGGCAGGAAATGGAGGGGCTTCTTCGTGTTGTCTTTTTTCTGCTCACGGGACTCATCCTGTTCGGGTTTTATGAGATCCTTACGGCAAATCATCTGTCCACCTCCATGTTTGCGGATGAGCTGAATCTGCAGGCTGCCAAACTGGACCCTCATACGGCGGCAGGAATCATGTATAATATCAATGATTTCAGTGCATTGCTGACGATCCTCTGTCCGGTCACGATTGGCCGGTTCCGTATCCATTTGCGCAGGATCTACCTTGATCCGGGCTGGCTTCTGGTGCTGGGGGTGATCATGATCAACCGCATCAACGATGCGAATATCTGCAATGCCGCTTTGATTGCCGGGATTCTGACCTATTTCCTGGTAACAATGCACGGAGACCGCAGAAAGCTGGGAAAGGTGCTCATGGGCCTTGTCGTTCTGCTGGCCGTGCTGGTGGTAGTCTACATTTCCATGGGACAGACCAGCGGCGGGCTGGTTGCCAGATGGCAGGATCAGATGGATTACATGAATGCCGGGGGCGGTTCCCTTCATGCACGGATCCTAATCTACCGGGATGCGCTGCTCGCCGGTTTCCGCACAGGATTCCTGGGCGTGGGACCGGGAGGATTTCCGGTGTATTGTGAACAGACCCTGACGGAGTCCTCATTTGTCAACCCTCACAGTTTCCTGCTGGAGATTTTTTCGGAGTACGGCCTGCTGATCTTCCTCCTTTTTGTGATTCTGATCGGCAGACTGATTTGCAGCATGTTCCGGCTTTATCAAAATGCCGGGGACGAACAGATCAGAAACTACGGTCTGGTCGGACTGATCATGCTGGTTGTGTATCTGATCGCATCCTTTGCTCCCAGCAGTTTCATCCTGAATGCCTATCAGTGGGGGCTTCTGGCTCTTCTGGTTTTGATTTCGGAGCAGGGGAAAAAATGGATGGCAGAAGAAAAAGAAAGAACGGGGTATGCTTATGTCTGAGAAAAAGCTACATATCCTGCATGGGATCACCGAGGTCGCAGGCCAGAATTCCTATGCTGTTCAGGGACTGCGGGAGATCGGCGTGGATGCAGAGTCCATGGTTCTGATGGAAAATCCTTTTGGATATCATAATGACATCTGCCTTCATGTGGATCGGAATGACAGAAAGAAGCTTCCTCTGTCGGTCCTGAAGCTTGGATTCTTCCTGCTGAAGGCACTTCGGAGATATAATACATTTCATTTCCACTATGGAACCAGCATCGGTTTCAATCAGGAGCTTTTTCTGTACAAGCTGCTTCGGAAGAAGGTCTTTTATGAATTTCATGGCTCTGACATTCGGGATATCGGGAAATTCTGTGAGACCAGTAAGATGGAATACATACCGGAACTGGACATCGATGAGCATACGAAGGAGAGAAACCGGAAGATCTGCCGAAAGGCGGACGGGATCATCCTGCATGATGATGAACTGATCAGCTATCTTCCGGAGGAGCATGCGCCGGTATACGGTGTGCCTCTCAGAATGGACATCAGCCGTTTCACGCCCGCATATCCGGAGGAACATAAGAAGGGGATACGGATCGTCCATGCTCCCAGCAGGCGGGGAGTCAAGGGGACGGCCTTTATTCTGGAAGCCTTTGAGCATCTGAAGGAAAAGTACCCGGATCTGGAATTTGTACTGGTGGAGGGAAAGACTCAGGAAGAGGCCTTTGAGATCTATAAAACCGCAGACATCATCGTAGATCAGGTATTCGTTGGAATCTACGGTGTATTCTCCATTGAGTGCATGGCCATGGGCAAGCCGGTGGTCTGCTATATCGATCCCCGGATGAAGGAGCGTTACCCGGAGGAGCTTCCCGTTATTTCCGCCGACAGGGATGAAGTGGAGCAGAGGATTGAAGAACTGATCCTGGATGGGCGAAAGAGAAGAGAATGCGGTATGGCCGGACGGGCCTATGTAGAAAACTATCATGATTATCGTGCGGTAGCGTGGCTTCTGAAAGGAATCTATGAAGGACGTTATGCGCCTGTTACGGGAAGAGAAGCTTACCGCAGGGTAAGGAAGATCAAAGAGACACTGTATGGAAGAAAAGGCGAAAAAGAATAATCTGACGCAGTTCCTGAAGGGAAGCAGTATTCTGGTGATCAGCAATGTTTGTCTGAAAGCCATGAATTTCTTTTTGCTGCCTCTTTATACGAAGCATCTCAGCACGGATCAGCTGGGTATTTCGGATTCGATCTCGAATCTGACCAGCCTCCTTTTTCCGATTCTGACGCTGGGACTGGATTCGGCATTCAGTGCTTTTTATTTTGAGAAGAAGGACCCGGATCGAGGAAAGAGGGTTTACAGCACCCTGAGTGTTACCTTCTTTATCCTCGGACTTGTGGCGGCAATGCTTTCGGTAACCTCCGGAGCCCTTTCCCGGATGCTGTTTCATGATACGGGATATCAGGGCCTGGTGGTTCTTGCCTTTATTTCCCTGGCTATCAATCTTTGGTATCTTCCGCTGTCGCTGGAGCTTCGGATGAAGAACCGGATGCTGGCCTTCGGAATCGCGAATCTCTCAGCCTCTCTGGCAATGATCCTGCTGAATATCCTTTTTGTGGTTGTGCTGCATTTTCAGGAATGGGCGCTCATTCTGTCCTCCCTGCTTTCCGGCATCCTGCAGCTGCTGATCCTGTTTCTTTTTGTGAGAAGAGTTCCGAAGCGGGAAGAGATCGATAAACGGTTACTCCGGGGAATGCTGCGATTCAGCATTCCGCTGGTTCCCATGTCCATCCTGAACTGGGTGCTGGCAATCTCGGACAGATATGTGCTTCTCTTTTATCATGGGGAAGGAACCGTGGGGGTGTACGGCGTTGCCATGCGTTTTGTCACTGTGTTAAATGTGGTGATTTCTGCGGTAGCCATGGCCTATACCACATTTGCCTTTCAGACAAAGGATGATGAGGACGCAAAGAAGAACTATTATTACATCTTTCAGACGGAGTCGATGCTCCTTCTGATTATCTGTTTTACCATATCCCTGTTCGGAAAAGAACTGATCATGCTGATGTCCTCGGATGAAGCCTATTACACCGCATGCGAGCCTCTTCGGGATCTGATGTTTGCCCAATCGGTCTTTGCCATGTCAAATGTGGTAGGCTATGGGATAAACTTTGCCAAAAAGAGTGTATATTATCTGATCGCGGTGTCTGCGGGTGTGGCGCTTAATCTCGGACTGAATTTCGCACTGGTTCCGCAGTACGGTATGCAGGCAGCTGCTCTAACCACACTGCTGGGATATCTGGTGGTCTTTATTCTGACGTACATTTTCTCGGAACGTCTGTATCCCTGCCGTTATGGAGTGCTCCGTTCGGGAATCGCGCTGGCGGCTCTTTACGCTACATGCTTTTTCCTGGATGACGAGGAGCTTTGGCTTCGGCTATGTGTATGGCTGCTTCTGACGGGACTGGTACTGATCCTGTTTCGGGATATCATAAAAAAGCTTGCGCGTTTTCTGATGCGCAGGTTAAGGAGACACTAAGAGGAGGAAATGATGAGGATCTGTTTTGTTGCGGAGGCAAACAGTGCCCATATCGAGAAATGGTGTCGTTTTTTTCTTGCAGAAGGTTATGAGGTTCATGTGATCTCCTTTACGAAGGGGGAGATTCCGGGAGCAGAGCTCCATCTTCTTGATCTCGGCCTGGAGGGAGAGGAGAGCGATCTCGCCAAGCTGAAGTATCTGACACAGGGGCGACGAATACGCAGGCTGATCCGGGAGATCGATCCGGATTATGTGAGCGTGCATTATGTGACAAGCTATGGAGCGGCAGTTGCCCTGTCAGGACTTCGGGGATATGCCCTTTCCGTCTGGGGCGCTGACATTTATGATTTTCCGAGGAAAAGTGCTTTTCACCGTATCCTGACGAAGTACAGCCTTTCCCGTGCAGACTGCCTTTTCTCCACCAGCCGGGCCATGGCAAGGGAAATCAGAAAATACAATACAAAGAAAAAAATCGAGATCACGCCCTTCGGCGTGGATACGGAACTTTTCTCCCCTGCAAAGAGAACACGGAAAAAGGATGACGGTGTCTTTCAGATCGGACTCGTAAAGAAACTGGATCCCAAATATGGGGTCGACATACTGCTGCAGGCCGCGGCCATGATCCGGAAAAAAAGACCGGAGATCGATCTCCGGCTTGTGATCGCAGGAACAGGACCGGCAGAGGAGGAATATCATGCTCTCGCTGAAACGCTGGGGTTACGGGAATGCGTGACCTGGACGGGCTTTATTTCTCAGGAGAGAGCTGCTCTTGTATGGGCGGATTCGGATGTGGCGGTGATCCCGTCAACACTTGATTCGGAATCCTTTGGAGTGGCAGCGGTGGAGGCGGAAGCATCCGGAGTGCCGGTCGTGATTTCGGATATTCCGGGCCTTATGGAAGCAACACGTCCCGGATACACCAGTCTTGTCGTAAAAAGAAAGAATCCGGAAGCTCTCGCGGAAGCAATCCTCAGGCTTTATGACGATCCGGAATTACATGGCAGACTGGGAAGAAACGGCCGAAGGTATGCAGTTACGCGTTATGAGTATCGCAGATGCTTCCGGCATATCGAAGAGTGCCTGCAGAGAATCCGGAAAGCCGGAAGATAAAAAAAATATAAAAAAGATGTTGACAAAGACTGGATTCGGTGGTACTATACAAAAGCTGTCGCACGAAAGACATGAGGTTTTACGGGCATGATGGTACAAGGGTGCGGCGCTTTTTTATTGCCAGTGAGGCAATGTGTTCTTTCACAATTTAATACCATAGCAACCCCGAAAAATTCTTTTCAAAATTATTTTTCGGATGAAAATCCTTTTTTAAACAGTAATTACAGGATTGTCAAATCGTTAGCGATTGAAAGATCCAGGGATTACAAACTTTTATATGAGAGTTTGATCCTGGCTCAGGATAAACGCTGGC
>JAFXZW010000030.1 GCA_017541035.1 Eubacterium sp.
CAACAGATCCTTAGTACGGAGAAAAATCCGCCCAGTAGTACTGGCTCATATATTCACATTCATACGCATTGACCGCTCCGGGATCCAGCTCGGAGAAACGATACGCATCACAGTCGATCACCTCCGGATTCACGGCAAAGGCGTTGTAGGTATGGATCACGGCGCTTTCCGCCCCCACAGCCTTAAGACTTTTCATCATGGAGTGGGTATAGGTCTGCAGGAGGTTCTGCAGCTTCTTCTCGTAGGGCTCATCCTCGAAAATGGCAGCGAAGATCTCCCTGGACGTGCAGGAGGTCCCGCGCTTATGCACCAGATAAGCAAACATCTCCTTGGACTTGCTTCGCTCAAAACGGACATGGGCGCCATCCGGCGTGAAGACATCGAAATTCCCAAAGCACTGAACCCGGAGCAGGGCGTTCTTCTTCGGCTGGATCGGGAAGCGCAGATCCGCCAGCTCCTTCTCCACCTTCGACTTACTCACCGGCTTCATGATATAGCCGCTGGCATGCAGGCTCATGGCGTCACCGGTATATTCCGAATAGCCCGTGACGAAGATCAGATTCATCTTCGGGTTTACCTCCTTCAGCTTTTTCGCCAGCTCCACGCCATTCATTCCGCGCATATGAATATCAAGAAATGCGATATCGCAGCCGTTTTTCTTCGCCTCCTCCAGCAGCTCATCCTGATCCTCGAAGGCGGTGACATCCGCGTCCGGTACAGCCTTCTGGATAGACATTTCCAGCATTTTAAGCGCCAGTGGCTCATCATCAACACATAAGATTCGCATAATTCTCCCTTCCTGCTCCTTTCCTGCCGGAGCGTATGCCATTTCCACGGCAGACGTCACTCCAGTCCTTCCTGTACATCCTTCGGCGGGCATTACTCTAGCCCTTCCTGTACGTCCTTCGGCAGAGTTATGGTGACGGTCGTCCCCTCACCGATCACACTTTCCGTGATAATGCCCGCGCCGCAGAGATCCATCAGCCTTTTCCTTGTATTTTCCATCCCCACATGACTGCGTCCGTCGGGTTCCTTCTTTGCGTCGGGATCAAAGCCCACGCCGTCGTCCCGGATGATCACCTGATAGGCGGTGTCCGTTTCCCTTGTGGAGATTTCGACCGTGCCTCCCTTTTTCTTCATGCCGACTCCGTGCTTTACGGCATTCTCCACCAGCGGCTGTATGCTGAGCATCGGAACCCGAAAATTCATCACAGGCAGATCGTATTCCACCTGCAGCTTCTTCCCGAACCGCAGCTGTTCGATATAGAGATATTTCTTAAGATGCTCCAGCTCCATTTCAAAGGGAACGGGGGCCGTTTGCTTCAGGGAGTCCATGTTGCCGCGCAGATAGTCCGCAAAGGTGACGGTTGCTTCCTGGGCGGTTTCGGGATCGATGGTACACATCATGGCGATGGAGGTGAGGGCATTGTACATGAAATGCGGCTGGATCTGGCTGACCATGACATTGACCTTCGCCTCGTACAGCTCCTTCTTCGTCTTTTCCCGTTCCTCGGCGATACGGACATTCTCCCGGGTATAGAAGTCGAGCTCACAGGAAAGGTCCGCAAGGGAATCCGCCAGATATTCCACCTCGTTGTTTGTCTTTATCTGATACATCCTGCCAACCAGCCGGGGGCTGCTCTTATCGGCGGAATAGGACTGAATGCCCTCCTCTATCTGGGAGATCGGACGCACTGCCTTTCGGTAGAGAACAAAAAGGAAGAGGATCATACCGAGAAGAACGCAGCCGGCGGTAAGAAGCTGCCTCCGCAGGATCTTATCCCGCAGGGAATTCCTGAAATTATCCCAGTCGTACACCAGCCCCAGAGCAGCGCGCACCTTGCCGTCCACAACGAATGGCCGGTAGCCGATATAGTAGCTCCCCTTCTCGGGAATATCCGATGACCGTTCAAAGCGGATCTCCTCCGACGGCGTGCTGATCATATCAGCAATGGCGGGATGTTCTTCGAGCCTTACCTCAAAACGTTGTCCGACATTTCTGATCAGTCCGTCCTCTCCATATTCACCGTAAACAAAAACAGACTCCGGATTGGAAAGATCGTAGAAAACAAAGCGTTCATATGGAAGCCTGGACAAAAAATCGCTGAAGGAATAGGACATATCGTCATATGTCGTCTTTGCAAAAACCGGCTTGTACTGATCCGGTAATTCCTTCTCATAGAAATCCGCCTGATCAAACGACCCGTCGATGGCGGTGTTTTCCAGATAATCGATCAGGGCAATCTGTTCCTCCGGGTTTGCTTCCGCAATAAAATATTCCGGATCCTTCTTCCACTCATCAAGACAGAATTCAAAAATAACGGGGGAATCATAGACGGAGGCGGAAATGATCGTGGTGATCTCTTCCAGTGCGCTCGTCATATTGGCGTTCTGCCCTTCCAGAAAGCCGGTGACCGCGGTATCATATATGCCCAGGGACGTGATGGTGAGCAGTACGGTAAGTATCGTCAGAAAGACCAACCCGAGCTGAAGCAGCAGCCGGTTTCGCTTTTTTCTGTGTTTCATGGAGATCTCATCCTTTGCAGCATTGGTAACAAATCAAACCCCGGGGATCATCGGAAAATGCAGATGGAATACTTGTATTCCGGATGTATTTCCGATAATCCCCGGGATAACTCAGGGGCGTAAGCGCTACCGGCATTTTCCCTTCTTCTCATGATAATTGCTTTTGCGGGAAAATACAAGAGACTTCCTGAAAATCATTCTGTGCTGCGGCGATCGCGGCCGACTCCTCCTTCTTTAAGATGAAATGCCGTACCACAAGATATCCGATCACTCCGGCTAATATACCGAGGATCATTCCGCCCAGAACATCGCTCGGATAATGCACGCACCGGATGATCCTTGTGCATCCGACAACGATCGGGATCAGCATAAGGAAGAGCCAGGTCCACTTCTTCCTCACCTTGACCAGTACTGCCGTAAGCGCGGTGAAGACCGCAAAATTCAGAGATGTATGACCGGACGGGAAGGACAGGTCGTCCTCAAGATTCGCGCCGGCATTTACCCAGTGTGTATGATACGTATCCCAGAACGGCGTGCCCTTCAGCGTGATATAGGGTCTGATCCTGCCAACGCCCGGCTTGATCAGAACATTTACCAGCAGGAATGCCACGAAAAAGGCAACCACCATGGCCACGCCGAATTTCCTTGTCTTCTTCGGGAAACAAAGGAGCAGGGAAACCGCGAAATAAATGATGAACGCCGTAGAATTCCCCAAATACTGGCAGAAATCCGCTATCCCGATGGTAAACGCATTCTGAAACTTCCAGAAAAAGGAATAAACCGCTGTATCAAATCCATAGAATAAAGTGTCCAACATAATCCCAAGTTGTCCGCCCATAGTGCTACCTCCTTCATTCGCTTCCGGGATCCGGAGTTCTTCCGGCAAGGAGTTTTCTCCATCCCTTCGGGTGTATTTCGTCCTGACTGTGATTTGCATCGCTGTTTCTGTCTCCCATAATAAAACCGCAATCCTTGCAGATTCCTTGCAGAAAATCTACAAAATTCATTTTTTTTAAATCTTCCATATTTATGCGGGAAACCGCATACTTTTCGCCCCACTGATCCTTTTTCGATACATCGAAAAACTGTATCTATCCGACCGCAAGGGTTTTGCAAGAATGGGGGATGTAGAATCGAATGCGGAAATAGGGAAACAAAATTGGGAAAAAAACGAGAAAAACAAAAAAAGGAGGAAAAGCATATGTTTACACTTGGAGCAGTTGCAATCGGAGGAACCTTAGTCAGCGGCGGTCTCGGTATACTGATCTTCTGGCTTACAAGCATCCGGACAGCTACCGGAGGACAGACGGACAGCTGCCGGAAGACAATCGGACAGCTGCCGGAGGACAGTCGGACAGCTGCCGGGGGACAGTCGGACAGTTACCGGGGGACAGCCGGACGAAGGAAAATGCGGGGATATGGACAGAAATAAAAAAGGCTCCATGTGAGAGCGGATTCCGAATGAGAATCATCTCCCGCATGGAGCCTTCTTTACTCTTCCTCGAAATTCAGCACCACGGATCTTCGGTCCTTCCCCATCTCTGTACGGGGGAAAACCTTTCGTATCGCGTCCAGGTACTGCTTTGGCCGGATCAGCGACGGCGAAAAACACGTCAGCCACAGCTCCCCGACCTCCCGGTAACGTAAGGATATTATCCTTGTTAGGAACATCTCTGCCGAAGAACGATCTCCATGACGGGAATGTGCTGATCTTTCCGTAAACACAAAATCGCCCGGAGGGCTATCCTCCGGGCAATTTTCGCTATTATTATTCGTTTGTTTACCATACGCATAGAGGCCAGCTAAAAAGGCCATCCGAAGAAGGGAAACCATATATCTCCGGGCTTTACTTCATTATTTGTTCCCATAGCTTTGCTCCTTTCGTGATTGTTGTTTCTTTGTTAACGGGTTCTTTCTCAGCCCTCTGTGGCACAAACAATGGCAAAACCAG
>JAFXZW010000031.1 GCA_017541035.1 Eubacterium sp.
AAACGAGATAACACCAGGCGGTGGAACAAAAGAGATATGCGGATTTATGTAGGGCAGCTTCAATTGAGGCTGCTCTATATTTTGCACGATACGGCCGGCAAGCGGGCGTGCTTGCACGCACATTTGCCGGCCAACGCGACATCGAGTAGGAGGGGACACCTCCTACTCGATTATGGACAATAAGGCGGATCAGTTGATGATACAGGGGAGATAATCTGTGCTGGACACCGGTGGTATGCTCTTCTATATTTCAAACGAGCTTTCCGTGAAATGATTCATGTGTCCCTGTGGAGCACATGATTTTCATGGGGACTATGGCAGGTCAGGGGCTTATGGACAGAGATACCGACTATCAGCTTAAACAGGACGATGTGTATGATGTTTAAGTGGATCAGCCTTGCTATAATGCCTAATCTTCTTGCAAGGCACAGCAACAAAAGAATGTTCCTTGATGTAATTGCAGCAATCGGATGTGTTTCTGTTGTATCTTCGGAAATATTTGGTTTAGTTAATTCAGGGGATTGGGGACAGCTTTTCTTTGTTTTTTCCCTGTTCGGGTAAATTTGTTTTTATGATCGCAGTTTAACAGGGCCTCTACAGCAGAACTACAACAGAAAAAAATTTTTTAGAAATGTAAAACTGTCAGCCGATAAGAAAGAGTTTGAAGACTGAACGGTGGAATATATTTAAGATAATTCTTGAATCGGAAATGGGATAAAAACTGTCCGAATACCACTCTTTTGTGTTATAATATTTTAGCCGCGCTACTGCTGATAAGTCATCGTACTCGAATTAGTGTTAATATACCACGGGTTAAATAATGACGATAGTGAATCATTTGGAGTCGCAGGATGATCCTAACGAACACGAGGAGAAAAACGAATGAAAATGTTGCAGAAAAATAAAATGATAGTAGCCATGTTTCTTGGGCTTACGGGGGCCCTTTCCTTTACGGGGACAGCGCTTGCCGATGAGCCATCCATAGAAGAGAAGGAGGTGACTGCCTGCATTTATGAGAAGGAAAAGACAGAGAAGTTAACTATTCTCCTGGATGATAATCTGCCGGGAATCCCTTACGTGAATGTAACGGATTATGTCTCGCATATCTTTAAGATCCCCTTTGAAGAGATCCCGAATGATGACGGAACTTTCACTGTGAAGAATGAATACGGGGATATCATCATTGATCCGGATAAAGATACCGTAACCTTCGAATCCTATACCCGGCTCACTTCGGAGGATAGTATCAATCAGGAAACCTCCGAAGCCCTTGGAGGGATGCCCTTTATTAAGGGAACCGGTGTCTCCTTTATCGGTGAAAATGCAGAGGTGACGCTTCGGCTTGAGGATTACGGGATCGATGCGAAGGCTTCGAATGACAGAGTCTATCTGCCCCTTCCCACGCTGTCGGATCTGTTCTGTGTTACCTACAATTCCGCGGAATATGTGGACGGAACCATCTATTTCCTGCATGTTCTGGATGACCAGACAAAGGATGGTTACTTTGACAAGAGCAGCATTTATAATGTGGTGGAGAGAGATCCTGAGGTTGCGGATTTTACCTATCGGGAACTCTGTTTCTCCATGGACCACTTCTATGGGAGACCATCCAAGGCCATGATCGCGACGAGTATAGGGGAAAAGGGGTTTGATCTTACACTGGATGAATACAGTGATGAAACAAGAAAGATCAAGAAACTGCTTCAGTCCACCAGCGCCGTGGATCATGTGATGGGTATTATCCTCCTGCAGCCGTTCTTTGAAGACGGAGGACATACGAATTTGACGTTCGAGGTATTGTCCGAGCGTTTGAACAGCAACTATGGAGAAACCGAGTTTATGAAAGCCTGGCAGGAGAGAAGTCAGGATGCGCAGGATGAGGATATGAAGAAGATCGGCCTTATTCAGGGGAAGTCAATGCTTGACATGGCGAAGAGATCATCTTTTCAGAAATCCCGAAATGCGGCCTATGCAGGCTATGAAACCGTAAAGACCTGGCCGCTGGGGGATAAAGTCATATCCCTGATTCGTCATGGGGATACTGCGGTTTTCGTTTTTGATTCCTTTAAAGAGGAAGCGGTGGAGCCTTTTAAATGGTCTCTGGATTATGCAAAGAAACAGGGACTTCTCAATTTCGTGATCGATATCTCCGGAAACGGGGGAGGACATACCCTGGTATTGGAATACATACTTGCGATGATCACGAACGCAGAACGGAAGGATAATGTCTATCATCTGTATAACCAGAGTACACTTACCGGAGATATCAGTCAGACAAATGAAATCCTGGATATGAATCTGGATGGAGAATTTGATCAGCTGGACAAGGAGGTTTCCTATGATCTTCATTTTGCGATCATGACCTCGCAGTTCTCTTTTTCCTGTGGAAATCTGCTCCCGGTGTATGCGAAAGACAGTGGGATCATGATCCTTGGGGAGACCAACGGCGGTGGTGCCTGTATGTTAAGTAAATACTATACGGCGGAAAACCATTATTATGCCATGTCAGGACCGAGAAAGTTTATCTCAATAAAGAAAAAAGATGTGGATTCCGGTGCAGCGGTAGATGTATATCTGGCTCGGCCCGGTTCCCTTGCCATTGCCCCGGAAATGGCCCAGAAGATGGAGGAGGCAGGGCTGGGAGACTGGCTGGAAGCGAAAGATTACAGTCAGCTGTATGATCTGGACCATGTAAGCAAACTGATCCATACCTTTTACGGGGATTACACCGGTGAATGGGTGGAGGGCGTATGGTATGAAAAGGATCATGAGGCGGATCCGGAGCGGGTCGGCCAGTGGAAGAAGAACGCTAAGGGCTGGTGGTTCGGTGACAATCTCGGCTGGTATGCAAAGAATCAGTGGCAGAAGATCGACGGAAAGTGGTACCTCTTCGATAAGGAAGGCTACATGCTGAAGGATGCGTATCAGAAGGATGCGACCGGCAAGATCTGGTATCTTGGAAAGAACGGAGCACTGGCCGGGGAAAAAGCAGCAACCGGCTGGGTACAGGACAGCAACGGCTGGATGTTCTATACAGACGATCAGAACACCCTGAAGAAAACCTGGAAGATGATCAACGGAAACTGGTACTACTTTAAGGCAGATGGCTATCTCGCCATGAACGAGTTCGTTCAGGGCTGGTGGGTGAACAAGACCGGCGCATGGAAGGATCCGGTACGCTATAGTTGGCATAAGTCCGGCAACAAGTGGTGGTACGGAGTGAAGGATGGCTGGTACGCAAAGGACAGATCCTATACCATCGACGGCAAGACATATACCTTTGACAAAAAGGGATACACGAAGTAGGAGATCTTTGATATGACCAGTGACTTTGGCAATAAGGAGAAAAGCGTGTCATTGGGATTCTGTGCGGCAGGAAATTGGCAGAGCTGGTCAGAGGATGACGATAGGGGGAGGGTGGTATGAAAAAGAGAACACAGGTTCTTACCTAGATGGAAAAGACCTCCGGATCACCTTAATGATGATCCGGAGGTCTTTCTAAATGTGAGCTCTGATCAATTTACTTGTTCGTTGCTCTATTTACTGCTTCATGTTCGTCGTTTTTTTTATCACGTCAGGCTTTGTTTACTCGCCTTTGATGGAGTCGCCGCGGTTCCAGAAGGATACTGCTGTGCCGGATCCGCACTTCTCTTCCCATTTTACCCAGTTGTTAACACCGGATGTCCATACGGAGTAGGTCTTTTCCGAAGGATTCTTGCTGTCGATATTGAAGCCGGTGTAGGTTGTCGAGTACTGGCACTTACCTGTGAAAACTCCGGTGAAGTATTCTTTCACTGCGCTGCTGACACTCTCATCGATCTTTGCTTCGGAGGTGATAAGTATTGCGTCCTTTGCTACACCCGTCATATCGAAGTCGTTTGCGGTAAGGAATTCGCGGATGGTCATTTTCTTTGCTTTTGCGTAGTCTGCCAGAGCCTTTGCTTCGTCAGAGGTTAAGTAGGTTCCGTCAAATCTGTAGTTGAAATGATCCCTTGCCCCGTAACTGTCGGATGCATAATTTTTATAATTGCCGATGTCGGAGGTCTTCATCTTTGTGCTGAAATCCTTGCAGGAATTTCCTTTGTTAACGAAGATCTGACGGGACTGGTCGATCATCGTATAGTACTTTCCGGATACGGTTTCCTTATCATATTTGCCCATATCCCTTGTCTCATAGTCGCTTACCCATGCGCCGTACCACCACTGGCCGTTGTAGGGATTATAGTTCAGTGCACTGTTATCCCAGTGCTGACCGACATATACGTTCTGGATATCCCGCTTTGAATTGCCGATCACTACCTTGGAAAGCTTGTCCAGCTTGTTCTTGATCTGAGACGGGTTGGTGCTGATATTGCTGAAGTAGT
>JAFXZW010000032.1 GCA_017541035.1 Eubacterium sp.
ATACCCTGCAGCGATCTATGATGGCCCATTCGCCGTTCTTCCTTACCCATGTCTCCTTTTGCGATTGAAACGATTATGTGCATAAGTTGTGGCCGAGTATTCATCTTGATTTTGACCGAGTATTTGGCCTTATTTCAGCCGAGTATTTGGCCTTATTTCAGCCGAGTGTTTGGCTATATTTTAGCCGAGTATTTGGCTCTAGTCAATAATGTGAAAGGACGCTTACTTACTGCGAAATGCAGAAAATAAACGTCCATAATCAACGTGATTTTTTTATTGTCTATCAGTCCTCGAGTTTTGTTCCTACAGTAACGAGTTCAATTACTATAGACACCCGAACGTACTTTTCGAGGCGCTTTCCGCGCTTCGACCAGTCGGTCTCACCGAAGGTGAAATGCTCGTAAAAGTGCTTAAAATAAAGGATTTCTACGAGTTCAACTTTTGTAGCAACACTATAGTCTCGACGTGCAACGTCAGTAGCTTGTTGTGACAATTTGCCGCTGTCGTCGGTAGGTTGTGACGACAATTTTTTAGACTTGGAATTCCTCCTCGGAGGCTTATAATCGTCACCTTTTTTCTTGTCTTCAAAACCGGTCTTATAGACAAATGTGATCATCGACGGATCTGCATTTCCCTCGTCATCATACCCGCCTACAATAACTTTTTCAACGATGCTTTCAAAAACATTTCTGTCAAATTCCTTCAGGATCGGAGCCTCGGAAAGGAGCTTGCGCATTGCGTCCAACCTCTTGCGTAAATCCTTCTCGACATCAGCTTCACCCTGTAGTCTTTTAAGCTCCGTTGTCTTCAGCTGCTGCTCTTTTATGATCTCAAGCTTTTTGTCTTCATAGGTACCGAAGTCGATTTGCTGTTCCAGATGCATATCCAGCAGACGCTGCATCTTCTGCTCAAGCTGCTTCAGTTCTTTTTTTACCCGGTCGATCTCCTGCAGCGTTGCATCGGAATGCAGCTCCTCTTCTGTTCTTTGCAGGAATTCTTCCAGGACATCCTTATGATCATTCGTGATCATTCGGTAGGATTCCACGAATGCACTTTCCAGGACTTCCTCAGCAATGCCCTTGCTTTCTGGGCAGTTCTTCTTTCCGTATTTGGAAGAGGAAATGCACAGCCAGATATTCTTATGATACTTGGATCCGCTGTGCCAGGAACGCCTTGTCAGTGATGCTCCGCAGAAGCCGCATTTGACCATACAGCTGAAAGCGAATTTCCGGCTGTATTGTTCCCGGTATGAATTCGGATCCACATTTGAATTCTCATGGACAACGGTTCTTCTTTTCAGGATCGCCTGCGCCTGTTCCCACATCTCTTCTGAAATGATCGGTTCATGATGATCCTTCATCAGATACTGGTCAACCTCTCCCAGGTTACCGAGCCTGCGTTTTGTGATTGGATCGACTGTGAATGTCTTCCCCTGCAGCAGATCCCCTTTATACTTTTCATTCCCCAGCATCGAGGATTTGATACAAGCACATCCCTTCACCCCCACCCGATTAACGAAGGGGTGAAAAGGGGTGAAGGGGGGTGAAGCCCGAAAAGGGGGGTGAAATTTCCAAGAGAAAAGCGCCTCCTCCGTAGAAGAGACGCTCTGTCGATGCGATAAACTGGAATTTGCGTGATTAACTTCCGAGTTTCCTTGCCAATTGGTGTTTACCGGATGGGCCTTCCAATTCTCATTTCCCTGCGCCAGTCCGGGGCGTCACCATCATCAGCCCAGTATTCATCCAGTTCGGATATTTTACCGTTCCTCAGTTTGATAAAGCTTACAACATGGCATGATATCCTTTTATCTGCCGACAGAACATGTCCCGCCAGAACGATGGTGTTTCCGACTTCCTCAATGCGTTCGATCGTTCCATCCCAGTCACTCGGATAGTCGCAATTTGCCCTGATATACTCTGTTACCGTGAAGGATTCATTTGTACAGTGCCATCGGATGACTGCGTCATCAGAAAAATAACGGCGTAACGCTTCCCGTTTCTTGGACAGTACATCATGCCAGAAAGCGTTGATATCCATCTTCTCAGCCTCCATTATTCCGATTGGTCTTAATCAACATATATGTTTGTTGAATATCTCGAAAATCCGGCATTTATCGCATGCAAAGTTCTGAATCATCCGGCAACGGTTTCAGAACTGCTGAGGGAATCGACTGATACCAGTATGCCACACTGGTGTAATCGTCATACCTCGGGCCTGTCCATCCCATATTATCAATCGTCATGCGGAATGCCTGGCTGAAATGGATCGGATCCGGAACATGAAAGCGGTATAACAGGAATCTTTGCTGGCTGTTATACTGATCACGGTTATTCCCGAGGATGGCATATAAGCCGCTGTAATGGCCGCTGAATGTCTGGTATTGCTTTATGTAAATATCATTCCCGAAGCCGTAGGAGCCGGTAAAGTAGTCCTCTGTCCCTGTGTAGTGGACCGACGGATAGAGATCATCATCGATATACATCCTCGCTTCCCCCTCAACCCAGCAAGTGTTGTTTCCGTTCATGCCGGCTGCGAGGGTAACCCCGAGGAACTGTCCCTTTCCCTGTATTCCGTCAATAATCGTATAGCTCCGGCCTTTCTGAACCGGGTGCTCCTGCCGGTATGAAGCGTGGAAGTATGCGATATTTTCAGGCATTTCCTTTAAGCAGCCAGTTATGATGTAGTACAGATCTTCTGCTTTGGAACCCCGGTTTTCCATTGTAATCCGGCAGCTTTTTCCGAAGGGCATTTCAAAGAAACAGTTATATCCCCGTCCGGGCGCCACAAGCATAACAGCAGAGTTCAAAACAGGGTACCGGCCGTCCCGGTCTGTAAAATTCTCATCATACGCACAGCCGAAGAAAGCAGACAGCGGCGCCTCCACCGACGGATGGGGCTGGTCATCCCAGTAAATCCGGAGGATGAAGCTGTGGCCCACATAACCGGTAAACCACATGTTCTGAATCATGCCGGATCCTGTAACATCGGCTAGCGTAACCGTTTCACCGGGATTGATTCTGACCGTCGGGGAAAGCTTTGTGCAGTCGCCTCCCCGTGAGCCTCCGCCCCGTGTTCCGGTAGGGTTCTCCGCGGAGAAAGCAAAGGTCTGATCATCTGAAAGCAAAAGATAAGGTTTCATAGTACCTCCCCGATGATTATCATCGTCATTTATCTCAAAAGCTACAGTGCCATCAGTGGTTGCTATTTTCTGACAGATAACAGATCATATTCAGCGAATCCGGCAAGTCTTCATCAACATATCCAGAATCTACAAAGCCATGTTTCTCGTATAGGCGAATCGCTTCTATATCTGCTTTCTTTACACACAGCTCCACATGATCGTAATGGCCTTCTTTTCGCAGTTCATCCAGGATCTGCTGAAGCGCTCGGGAACCATATCC
>JAFXZW010000033.1 GCA_017541035.1 Eubacterium sp.
GTCTTCTTTCTGCCATTTCTGAACCTCTGTACGAACCTGTATATTGCAAAAGGGCCTCCGGGACTTCACGTCCATGAGACCCTTTTATGATCGTTGTGCGCCTGATAGGAATCGAACCTACGCACATGGCTCCGGAGGCCATTGCTCTATCCACTGAGCTACAGGCGCTTTTCAATCATCCCGTTATGCGGAATCAACGTACCTACTATAATCCATTTTTACAAAGATTTCAAGTCATTTTTCATCTGTTCCTGCAATTCCGCAATACTGCCAAAATGCATCTCCGGCCGAATAAAATCCAAAAGTTTTACTTCTGCTCTTTTCCCGTATGCATTTCCGGAATAGGAAATAAGATGACTTTCGATGGTCACCTTTTCCCCGTCATTGACCGTGGGACGAAGTCCGATGTTCGTAAGACCTGAATACACAACATCCTCATCCATCTTCACTTCCGTACGATAGACTCCGAAGCGAGGCAGGAGCTTTTCCTCCGGCGGATAAAGGTTGATCGTTGGGAAACCGAGTTTCCGGCCCAGTTCCTTCCCGTGTTTCACAATGCCTGCGTACCGGATATCCGAACCCAAAAGAAGAGATGCCTTTTTGACATTTCCTTCAGCGTATAGCTTTCGGATCCGGCTTGAGCTTACAACCTCTCCTTCCCGGAACAGCTTATCCACTGCAGTCACCTGAAATCCTCTTTCCGCTCCCAGTTTACGAAGTGTATTCACATCTCCGCTTCTCTGATAACCAAAACGGAAATCGCTGCCAACGATAATATGGCTTCCATGGAATTTTTCCTGAATATAGCTCCGTACAAACTCTTCCGGAGTCATCCTCATCAATTCCTCGTCAAAGGGAAGAATGACCGGCTGCGGTGCACCATACTCTGCCAGAACCGTCATCTCCTCTTCATGGGTAAGCAGCCTTTCTCCTCCCGACCGTATCATCAAAACGATCCCTGGCTCTCCCTTTTGTGTCAGAATCTGCAGCTTTTCCAGCAACAGTCTGTGTCCGGTATGAAAACCGTCAAATTTTCCGATGGTGATTACTGACAACGAGGTATTCCTCACATTTCCTGCAGCATTTTGATATTGCGGAGCATTTTCTTCTCTCCGTCATACTGGTAAAGAGCAAAAAGCTTGCCCTGAAGATAGATCCGATACATAACGCCCGGTTCGAGATCTCCTTCCGTAAGATCCTTTTCCCGAAGCGGATTTCCATTTTTCAGAAGCTTCTCTCCCTCCGGTCCGATACTCCTTTTGGGATAATCTCTGAGAAGTAAATCCACGGGAAGAACCACTTCCTCCAGTCGTCCCGAATCCTTCAGTCCCTGCAGTTCTTCCAGACTGTAAGCCTCCTCCAGGGTAAATCCCCCGGAGCTTTCTCTGAGAAGTCCCTCCATGATTCCGCCGACTCCCAGATCACGTCCCACATCACGGCAGAGGCTCCGGATATAGGTTCCCTTTGAGCAACGTACACGAAAATGTACACGGGGGAGCTTCATTTCCAGAATATCCAGATCGTAAATGGAAACCGGTCTTCCCGGTACATCTACCTCTCTGCCCTCTCTGGCATACTGGTAGAGCTTTTTTCCGTCGATTTTAATTGCGGCATAACGGGGAGGAACCTGCAGACTGTCTCCCAGATAGGAGAAAAGCTTCTCCCTCACCTTTTCTTCCGTCAATGCGGAAAGCACCTCCGGATCAGCCTCGGAAAGAAGTTTTCCGGAACTGTCATCTGTATCTCTTGTTTCTCCCAGAAGCAGATCACAGACATACTCTTTCTCGGAGGAAAGAAGCAGATCACTCAGCTTGGTTGCTCGTCCCAGACAGACCGGCAGAACGCCGCGGGCCATAGGATCCAGCGTTCCCGTATGTCCCACTGCCTTCTGACCGAAGATCCGGCGGCAGACAGCTACGACATCAAAGGATGTGAAACCCGGCTCCTTATTTACCACAACAACGCCCTGATACATTTTAATCTTCTTTCCTGATCTGTTTTTCCGCTTCTGCCAGAACCTGCTCCATGATCTCCTTCAGAGATCCGGTAGCTTCAAAGCCGGCAGCCTTCACATGTCCGCCGCCGCCGAATTTGGTGGCAATCACATTCACATCTGCATAATTCTTAGCGCGAAGGCTGAATTTGAAGGACTTTTTATTCAGCTGATAACTGAAAACCGCTATTTCGACGCCCTCTGTCAGACGAAGCTGCTCAACTATACCCTCGGTATCGGTTATAGCCGCCTTGAATTTCTTCATCGTATCCCGGGAAATATGCCCGTGGATGACCTTTCCGTCCAGATGCAGCACCGACTCCAGTACCGTCTCAGCCATAAGAAGATTCTGCTTATATGTCTTCTTGTAAAATGTCTCATCGATGATCGTACTGCTGTTCACACCCTTGGTAAGCAGAAAACCCGCCAGCTCCATAGTGCCCTGTTTACAACAGTCGTACTTGAAAACACCCGTGTCATGCACAATTCCGGTGTAAAGACAGTTTGCCGTATTAAGGCTCACCTTATCCAGATCGATCAAACGAGCTATCGCTTCACAGGTGCTGGAATCCTCCGGCCTGACATAAGTCAGATCACCGAATCCGGGATTGCTGATATGATGGTCAATGCAGACAGTAGAAATGGCAGAAAGATACATATCCTTAAACTTGCCCAGCCGTTCCAGATCCGATACATCCAGAGAGATGGCCAGATCATAGCGTTTTCCCTGTGTTTCATGCTTCACCTTACGTGCCCCGTTCAGAAACCTGAAAGGTGCAGCAAAGGCTTCCATATACACATCCACCGTTTTATCCGGATAATTATCACTGATGTAATTGTACATGGCAAGGGTGGAACCGACACAGTCCCCGTCCGGCCGCACATGTCCGATGATACAGATCGTATCCGCAGTCTCGATCATCTGGCGCAGCTGTTTTCCCTTTTCTCTTGCCTCGTTATCCATAAGACAGTCCTCATCCAAAGTCTGAAAACCGGGACGAAATCCTCCCGGTTTACAAATGGTCAATCTACATGCTTCTCTTCATCCCCGGCGATCACTTCATCGATCTTCCGGGACATATCCACGCCGTAGGCAATGGAAGTATCCGCGACGAAATGCAGTTCCGGAGTATTTCTGAGATTCAGGGAAGAAGCAAGGGATTTCCGGATAAAGCCCTTTGCGCTTTCCAGGCCTTCCATTGTCTCTTCCACATTTCCCAGAACACTGATATATGCCTTGCATTCCTTCAGATCCTTTGTCACCTCACAACGCGTAACCGATGTCATCATTCCTACCCGGGGATCCTTCAGCTCCGATATGATCCGGCTGAGAGATCTCTGCACATCGTGAGAAACCCGGGAAGAACCGTAAGAATTTGAACGCATTTTTGTACCTCTTTTTTCATCCGGTTTTGAGATCCTTCACCCTTCGGGTTCAGGATGACAAACCATTAAATTATGTCCCTTTGGGTTCAGGATGACAAACCATTAAATTATGTCCCCTCGGGTTCAGGATGATACTCTACCGCGGCACTTCAACCATCTTGAAGATCTCAATCTGGTCACCCTCTGCCAGATCATTATGTCCATCGAAGACCATACCGCATTCAAAACCGCTGCGGACTTCCTTAACATCATCCTTAAAGCGCTTCAGGGATGCGATCTTTCCTTCGAATATCTGCTCACCGTCACGTGTGATCCGTGCGGAGCTTCCTCTTTCGATAATACCGTCCAGTACATAGCTTCCCGCAATGGAACCGATACCGGATGCACGGTATACCATACGTACTTCCGCATGACCTGTGATCTTCTCTTCAAAGATCGGATCCAACATACCCTTCATGGCTGACTCGATATCATCAATGGCGTTGTAAATAACCTTGTAAAGACGAACATCCACCTTCTCCTCATCGGATAACTGCTTTGCCTGAGGATCCGGACGAACGTTGAAGCCGATGATAATGGCTCCTGATGCGGAAGCCAGGGTCACGTCGGATTCGTTGATGGCGCCGACGCCGGAATGTATGCATTTGATCACAATCTCGTCGTTGGAAAGCTTAAGCAGACTCTGCTTTACAGCCTCCACGGAGCCCTGAACATCCGCCTTTATGATCAGCTTCAGTTCCTTCAGACTGCCTTCCTGCATCTGGCTGAAAATGTCATCCAGCGACATTCTTGCCTTGGTTTCGGCGATCAGGTTTTCCTTACCGCGGGTAATGAATGCTTCGCTGATGGACTTGGCTTCCTTCTCTGTCTCGGTTGCCACAAAGGTATCTCCGGAATTCGGCACACTGGAAAGACCAATGATCTCAACAGGTGTAGAGGGAGACGCCTCCTTAACATTTCTCTGCTTATGGTCAAGCATTGCACGGACACGTCCGTGAGCCTCACCGATAGCGATAAAGTCACCCACATGCAGCACGCCCTTCTGAACCAGAAGAGTAGCTACAGGTCCGCGGCCGCGATCCAGACGTGCCTCAATAACAACACCGCGGGCTCTGCGGTTTGCGTTGGCCTTTAGCTCAAGTACCTCTGCTGTCAGCAGGATCATATCCAGCAGGTTGGAGATACCCTCATGGGTACGGGCGGATACCGGGCAGAAAATGGTGCTGCCGCCCCATTCCTCAGCCACAAGCCCGTATTCCATAAGTTCCTGCTTAACACGCTCAACATTTGCGCTGGGCTTATCAATCTTATTGACTGCTACAATGATCTCGATTCCGGCTGCCTTTGCATGGTTGATAGCCTCAACGGTCTGAGGCATCACGCCATCATCTGCAGCGACTACAAGGATTGCAATATCGGTTGCCTGGGCACCACGGAGACGCATGGCCGTAAAGGCTTCATGTCCGGGAGTATCCAGGAAGGTGATACGCTGATCATTTGCCTTAACCACATACGCACCGATATGCTGGGTGATACCACCTGCCTCGCCCTCTGTGATCTGAGAATTGCGGATGGCATCCAGAAGGGAGGTCTTACCATGATCGACATGACCCATAACACAGACAACCGGCGGACGCGGAGTCATATCCTCCGGCGCATCCTCAATGTCGCGCAGGGCTTCCTCAACAAGGTCAACCTTAACCTCTTCCTCAGCGATAAAATTATATTCCAAAGCGATCATTGCCGCATCTTCATAGGAAAGTTCGGTATTCACGGTTACCATCTTTCCTTCCATGAAGAGCTTCTTTACCATGGCATTGACAGGCTGTTTCAGCTTGTCGGCCAGTTCCTTCAGCGTCAGACTCTCGGGAAGGACCACATTACGGATTACAGGCTCTTCCGGAGCCTTCGGAGCCGGTGCAACATGCTGCTGTTTCTTGTCCGGTCTCTGATTCTTCTTGCCGCGAAGATCCTCCCTGGACTTAATGTCCGTTCTTTCTCTGCTTTCTTTTCTGTCAAACTTGTCCTTATCCTGACGGTTCTTCTCATGACGATCCCGACGATCCTTGCCGAACTTTTCAGCAGGTGCTTCTACGGGAGCTGCCTCGGGACGACGCTTTGCGCCAAAACGGGAATCACCGGTCTGGGGACCTCTTTCAGGTCTTCCTTCACCTCGGCCGCGTCCGCCATCGGGACGTCCATTTTCATTCCGGAAATTCGGTCGTTCACCGCCTCTGTTCTCCTGACGGCGATTATCACGATCCCGATTCTCACGGTTATCGGGACGTGCAGGACGATCCTTCTTCGCGGCTTCTCTGCGATTCTGGCTGGCTGCCACACGTTCCGCAATGGTCTTCGCATCCAGGATCTTCACAGGACGCTGCTGCTCCTGAATCGGACTTGAGATCACTCTCTGCTCTCTCTTCGGCTTTTCAGGCTCCTTTACAGGTTCTTCTTTCTTTTCTTCAGGAGCTTTCTCTTCCACAGGCGCAGGAGTTTCTACAGGAGTTTCTGCATGTGTTTCTGCCGGTGCTTCTTCTTTTACTTCGACAGGAACTTCAACTGTCTTCTCCTCAACAGGAGCCACCTTCTCCGGAATCACCGGAGCAACCGGTTCCACTACAACAGGTGTCTCAGGTACTGCGGGGATTACAGGCTCAACCTTCTCAACCGGAGTGATCACCGGTTCGGTCTTCGGCTCCTCCTCCGGAATTACGGGTTTCGTCACCGGCTTTACCGTTTCCGGCTTCTTCACTGCCGGACGCGCGGGGCGGATCTCACTGGGCTTAATGGGCCCACCGGTAACAGGCATGGGACGACGCGGTCTCTGGCGCGGCGGTTCCGTCCTCTGCTGGGGCTTACGAGGTGCGGGCTTCAAATGCTTGTTCGGTTCAGGTTTCTTCTCAACCGGCTTAATGAATTTCGCACGAACATAGGCCATCAGTTCATCATCAATGGTACTGGTCGCCCTAAGTCCCTCTTTTTTCTTACTCAGGATCGTAAGAACCTGTGAGCTGGTAATCATTTTACCGGTTTCCGCCGATAATTCTTTTGCGTACTCGTGTACTCGCAATGTGTTACACCTCCTAAAGTGTCTCAATGCCGAAGCGTTTTCTAAACTCTCTCGCAAAGCCCTCATCCAGTACAGCCACACAGCTGCGGGCTTCCTTACCTATCCTGTGCCCCAGATCCTCTTTGGTACCTGCTGTCACACAGGGAACATGGTAATAATTACATTTATCCTGTATTCTTTTTCGGATTCCCTGCGATGCATCTTCCGAAAGGATCACAAACCGGGCTTCTCCGCTTCGTACAGCCCGTTCCGTGAGATCCGATCCGCTGGTTACGGCACACGCTCTGGCTGCCATTCCAAGCAGGGACAAACGGTCATCTTTCAAAAGCTTACTCCTTCATCAGTTCCTGATACAGTTCATCGGAAATGAGTCTCTTCTTCTTTGCCAGTCCGTAACAGTTCTGATTTTTACACAGATATGCGCCTCTTCCGTTCTTCCGTCCTGTAGGATCCGCAGTCTGGACACCCTCGCTGATCACGATCCGCAACAGTTCTTTTTTCGGAAGACTCGCTCCGCAGGCGATACAGCGCCTCATGGGAACATTATTTTTCTGCATTCTCTTCCTCCACGGCTGCCTCTGATTTATCCGAAGCAGCTTCCGAGCTTACTTCCACTGCATCTTCGGCTGTTTCCGCAGCATCTTCAGCCGCGTACTCATCCGTGTATTCCTCGTTGTCGTATTCCTCCTCACCCTGTGCAGCACCGCTCTTGGCCAGGATATCCTCATAGTATGCATCCATATCCATTTCGGCAGTCTGGGGTTCA
>JAFXZW010000034.1 GCA_017541035.1 Eubacterium sp.
GCAGCCACCGAGAGTACAACAACCGAGAGTGCAACCACCGAGAGTGTAACCACCGAGAAGATAACGGAAGGAACGACGGAAGGAAGTGCCATTACACTGGAGAATATCCGTTCCTATGTGGTGGGAATCGATGAACCCGTGGAATTGAAGGATGGGACAAAGCGACCGTTGATCAATTTCGATAATGCGGCAACCACGCCGGCCCTGACTCCGGTATCGGAAAAGGTTGAGGAAGAGCTGAGGATGTATGCGTCCGTAGGGCGCGGATTCTCCCAGAAGTCGGATCATTCCACGGAATTCGTGTACAACACACGCCAGAAGGTTATTCAGTTTGTGGGAGCGGATGCGGTTGAGAATGAATATACCTGCGTCTATGTCGATAATACAACAGACGGTCTGAACAAGCTTGCTTCGGCACTGGTTAAGGATAAGAATGATATCATTCTGACGACCCGGATCGAGCACCATTCCAATGATCTATCTTGGCGTGAGCGCGGGACGGTCATTTATGCGGAGATTGATGAAAAGGGACGTGTAAAATATGAGGATATCGAGAAGCTTCTGAAGGAAAACAAGGTAAAGATCGTTTCCATCACGGCAGCGTCCAATGTGACAGGCTATGTGACAGATGTTCACCGCGTGGCAAAGCTTGCCCACCAGTATGGTGCGATCCTGGTTGTGGACGGTGCGCAGATCGTTGCACATCGTAAGTTCGTGATGAAGGGAGCGACTCCGGAAGAGGATGTGGATTTCCTGGTATTCTCCGCACATAAAATGTATTCCCCCTACGGCGGCGGGGCAATCGTCGGCAAGAGGGATCTTATGTACGGTACAATGCCGGAAGTTTACGGCGGTGGTACGGTGCAGATCGTGGCTGACAGCCGTCAGGAGTATAAAAACCCTCCGGAAAGCTGGGAGGCGGGCTCGCCGAATTATCCCGGTATCGTCGGTCTGTCCAAGGCCATTGACATCCTTCAGGAAGTGGGATTTGATAAGATAGAAGAGCATGAGAAGGTTCTGAACAGGAAGCTGATCGACGGGTTGAAGAAGTTTGACAATATCATTATTTATGGGGATTCGGAAAAGATCGATGACCGTGTCGGCGTTGTAACATTTGATTTTTCAGATCTGAATTCCTACTATCTGGCAGTAGCGCTGAAGGAATATGGCGGAGTGGGAACGCGACGCGGCTCTTTCTGTGCGCATACCTATGTATGGCGGCTGAAAGGGATTTCGGATGATCAGGTCGGGGGATTTGAGAACTGCGAAGCTGCACATACGCCCGGCATGATCCGTATCAGTTTCGGAATCTATAATACCGAAGAGGAAGTGGACAGATTCCTGGAGGTCCTTCCGAAGGCCATTGAGGAAGCTAAAAAAGAGGTGGAAACGGTTACCAAAGAGGGAAAGGTCGCAAAGCCCATCGATCCGACGTATTAAAATAATGTGACTAAAGTCATATCGGAAATGTGCCTTTTTTCACTACAAATGAAAAGATCATAACGATACAATGAGTGTGTCAGATGAAATGCTTCATCGGACACACTCTTTTTTGATAAACGTAGATCACCGCAGATGATCCGGAGGAGGATGCTATGGGAACCATTCTGAAAACCAAAGACCTTACAAAAAAATACGATAATAAGGTTGTGGTGGATAACTTGAACCTGGAGATTGAAGAGGGCGAGATCTTCGGCCTCCTGGGACCGAACGGGGCCGGGAAGAGCACCACAATGAACATGATCTGCAATATCGTGAAGCCGGATTTCGGATCTGTGGAATTTCTGGGAAAGGATTTCCGGAAGAACAAAAAGGAGCTGGGAAGCAAGCTGGGGTACATCCCGCAGCATCTGGCGATCCATGGGAGCCTGAAGGCCTGGGAGAATGTGGAGCTTTTCACTTCGCTCTACGGCATAAAGGGCGATGAACTGAAGGCACGTATCGATGAAGCGTTGGAATATGTGGGCCTTTCAGAGAGAAGAAATGATTACGCAAAGAAGTTTTCCGGTGGAATGAAGAGGAGACTGAATATAGCCTGCGCCATCGGACATCATCCGGATCTGCTGATCTTCGATGAACCTACGGTGGGGATCGATCCGCAATCCAGGAATTTTATTCTTGAGAAGATCAGGGAATCCAACCGGAAGGGTGCGACGGTCATCTACACCAGTCACTACATGGAGGAAGTGGAAGCAATCTGTACAAGGATCGCCATTATGGATAACGGAAAGGTCATAGCAACCGGAACCACAGAGGAACTGAAGAAGCTTGTGGTGGATGACACGGAATCCATAACCCTTGAAGAAGTCTTTCTGACACTGACCGGTAAGAAACTGAGAGATTATTAAAGAAAGAGCAGAGTGAAAAAATGATCCGATATATGATAAAAAACAATTTTAAGATCATGTTCCGGAACCCGGTTAATATCCTGCTGTATGTGCTATGTCCGATCCTGGTTTCATCGATCTTGATCAGTGCCTTCTCTTCCCTGTTGGAATCTTACGAAGCACCGGCGGATTTCAGCGTCGGATACAGCGTTGAAGAGGGCAGCAGATATGCCGCAGTGGCAGAAGCCCTGAGTCAGGCGGGAAAGGGTTCCGGAGTAACCTTCGTTCTCTATGAAAGCGGAGAGCCGGAGCAGCTTGTAAAAGAGTATTCTCTGGGCGGATTTGTCAAATTCACGGAAGAAGGCTATACCATCTATGAATCCAAGGACACATCGGTGGAAGGGGCCAAGCTGGAGTATATGATCTCGGCAGTCTTCAACAGCTCCATCAGCGGGGATGTGACAGACATCAGGATTCCAACAGAGACACCGGAGGTTGCACCCTCCGTCAATTCTACGGATTATTACGGATTGATCGAACTGGTTTACTTTGCCTGGTGCCCGATCATTTGTGCGGCAGGACTGTTCTCGCAGGAGAAGAAGAACCGCTTACTGGAAAGATACCGGGTTTCCAATCTTTCATCTTTGAAGATCTATCTCGGAAGAGTGATCCCTGTGATTTCAGTGGTCTCCGTGGGAATCGGATTCGCATCCCTGTTCTCGGCTTTAATCTTCGGAGTTCATTGGGGAAACATAGCGGCTTCGGCCCTGCTGCTCCTGCTGTCGGTCATAGCAGCGACGACTCTGGAAATGATGATCTATGAGATATCGCAGAGCATGATCGCAACGATCATCATAAGCTTTGCTGCAGTATGGATCATGGGATATATCGGAGGCTCATTTGAGACATATATGTTCTCTGCCTTTTCTGACAGCTTTAAAAATGCAACTCCGATGTACCATGTCAACCGGGCGTTGGTGGAGCTTTCCGGAGCAGGACACAGTGATCATACCATCATCGCGGTGTATTATCTGGCCGCTATCACCATAGTAACTTCGCTGATCTCAGTCCTGGTGGGGACCATCCGGAGAAAGGACAGAGCATGAGAATCATTATAAAATCCACATTAAAGCTGTTATTCAGGAATCTTGGCTTCTGGTTCTTCCTGATCGCAACACCGTTACTTTCATCCCTTATTCTGAAGACGGAACAAACCAATCTGTCATCCTATGAAGTGGCAGGAGCAGAGGGCGCCGCAAAGATTACGGAGCTGGATGCAATCGATGGAAAGGTCGCTTATTACGGAGGAAAGGGGCGCTATGTGATCAAGGTTTATGATGCATCCGGATCGGAACTGTCCGAATACCTTCTGAATAAACTCACGGAAAGCGGAGCCTTTCTGATATGCCGTGCCAAGACCCCTGATATGACAGAGGAAGCGCTGATGGAAGCGGTAAGAACGGACGGGGAGAAGGACAAAATGGGCGCAGTGCTCCGGCTTGGCAGGAATTTCGACAGCGAAGCGGAGACAGGAACGATAAAGGATGGTCTGAAAGTCTTTATCATGTCCGACGATGCCAGAAAAGACGTGCTTTTCAACGAACTGAAGATGATTCTCGGACAGATCCGCAGCGCGTCGGCTTCTGCAGGCGATGGAGATATCATTGCGGTACTGAAGGAAATGAACAGGGCGATTCCCGAAAAGTCGGTGGAAATACTGGCCGGCAAAGATTCCCTGAATCTGACAAATGAACAGGTGGACCAGAGAACCCTGATCGGATATGCGTTGGCTATCATGACTCTCGGCTTTGTATTTGCCGGTATCTTTATTGCGCATACGGCGATCAACGAACAGAAGGATATGGTACTGACCCGCATCCGGCTGACTAACCTGACCGAAGCCCGGTATTTTGCCGCAAAATTTCTATCAGGTGCAATCGTATCGGTGATGCTCACTGCAGTGATGTCTGCAGGCCTGTTCCTTATCCCATCAGAGAAACTGGGAATGGCACGCCCCACATTTCTGATGATGATCTTCTTCCTGGGACTGATCTTCAGCTCTCTCAGTCTGCTGCTGGGTATCCTGCTTGGAAATGTTATGAGCGCCAATATTGCAGCCTTTACCTTATGGAGCCTTTCCTCCATGCTGGCGGGGCTTTACTTTCCGCTGGATGCCACGAATAACACGGTAAAGGCAATCTCCTACCTCATGCCTCAGAAATGGTTTTTGGATATTACGGAAAGACTGATGACAGGAGACAATAAAGGCTATATAATACTGGTATGTGTAACGGCAGCATTTATGGTCATTATTCTAAGTCTCGGAAGCGTGGGGATCAAATTCAGGAACAATGAATGATCGGATCAGAAACAGCTACTTTGTGTTCGTCAGGCTGGCACTCCTGATAGTGCTGAGTGTCTGCGGCGTATTGAATGAATTGACTGAAACAGGAGTATCCCTCCGGATACTCCTGCTTGTTTCGTTTTATATAGGCCTGATGGCGGTGAAGGAGCTTCTCAATCTGAAAGGGAGGCGCGTCATTGCCGTGACAGGCCTTTTGGTGTGGATCCTGCTCATCTACCTCGAAGGAATGTCCTTCTGGCTGTTGGGATTCTATATGGC
>JAFXZW010000035.1 GCA_017541035.1 Eubacterium sp.
CCACCGCCTTCACACGCACCAAACTGCAGAGGGCGGGCATAAACCGCAAGGGATAGGGATGAAAAGTGGGGATGGTTCCTGTTTGATCCGATGTCATTTTTCTTAACTTAATGACATTGGGGCGTCCCAGAACCGTCCCCGTCGACACGTCTCTATTTTGGAAATGACATTTTCGGATTTTTATGATAAAATCAAGAAAGCTCGTGAGCATGAGGTGACGGGATCCACAGGAAATACATACGCATTATGATCGGATTCTGTAAGGGATTTGTAAATATCGGTGTATTATCATATGCCCGAAACAAAATAAAAGAATAATATGATTTGACAGGAGACGAATATGAAAACAAAGAAATGGCTGAAAAGAGGACTGACAGGAGTCCTTGCAATGACAATGGCACTGGGTATGGTGGCATGCGGCAGCAGCTCCGGACAGACAGGAGAATCCCCTGATTCAGGCAAAGGGAATGCGGATGTTACCGGAAAAATCATGATCTATACTTCCATGTATAATGATATCATCGAAAATATGAAGGTGGAACTGAAGAAGGAATTCCCGAATCTGGAGGTGGACTTCTTTCAGGGGGGAACCGGCACCTTACAGTCCAAGGTGGCAGCGGAGAAGGATTCCGGAAAACTTGGTTGTGATATCCTGATGGTGGCTGAACAGTCCTACGCCATGGAGCTGAAGGAGCAGGGCATGCTGCATCCCCATATCTTCCCGGATGCGGACAAGCTTGCTTTCGAATATGATAAGGAAGGCTACTGGTATCCGGTACGTTCTTTGAACATGGTTCTGGCCTATAATCCGGAGAAATACAAGGAAGCCGAAGTACCGCATACCATGAAGGATTTTGCGGAGGATGAGAAATATAAAGGGGATCTCTCCATGACTGATCCTCTAACCTCGGGTTCCTCCTACTGCTCGATGGTCGGTCTGATGGATAAGTATGGCGACGGTTACTTCAAGTCTCTCGGACATCAGGATGTGACCCTCGAATCCGGAGCAAATGCGATTGCAAAGCTGGAAACCGGTGAGATACGGTCTGCCATGATCCTTGAAGAGTCCATCCTGAAGAAGCAGGAAGAAGAACAGTCCCCGCTGACCGTGATCTATCCGGAGGACGGATCCGTACCCGTCCCTTCTCCCATCATGATCGTCGACGCAAAGTACAGTGCAAATAATAATATCAGGGCTGCGGAAGCGCTGCAGGAGTATTTCCTATCCCCTGCCGGACAGAGGCTAATCATCAAGGGATGGATGTACGGCGTTCGGACGGATATGGAAGAACACCCCTACCATTCAAAGACACTCACCGAGATGATGAAGAATACGATTCCTGTGGATTATGAAAAGTGTCTGAAACAGCGTGATGCGATCCGCGCGCTGATCCAGAAGGAGATCAAAAACTGACAGGATCTGTTGCAAAATAACTCCTGAGAAAGGGAAGAACATGGAACCGGAAATGAAATCAAAGCGTCTGCATTTTGATGCCAAATGGATTTTTATCCTGCTTATTTCAGCATTTCTTCTGGTATTCCTTGTCTTCCCTTTATTATATCTGCTCTTTCGGGCTTTCTTTACGGACGGTTCCTTCTCCCTGGATGCTCTGAAAAGGATCTACAGCTATTCCCTGAACTGGAACTGTATCCTGAACACCCTGCTTACTGCATCCCTGTCCACAGTCTTCGGCCTGCTGATCGCCTTTCCGCTGGCCTGGCTGGTGACCCGGACGAATCTTTATGGGCGGAGATTCTTTCACGGAGTCTTTCTGCTGACCTATCTGGTTCCTCCCTTCGTGGGCGCCATGGCCTGGATACGGTTACTAAACCCGAAGGTCGGTACGGTCAACAAGGTCCTGGAAGAACTGTTCGGGCTTTCGGAAGCGCCATTTAATATCTATACCATTGGCGGAATGGTCTGGGTACTTACAACATTTTACTATCCCATTGCTTATATCATTCTCTGCCGTGCGCTGGAGCATATGGACACCTCTCTGGAGGAGGCCGCACGGATCTCAGGGGCCTCCGGGCGAAAAACCTTTTTCACCGTTACGCTGCCCATGCTGCTGCCTTCCATCGGAGCTTCAGCCATTTTGGTCTTCGTGGCCGCAGCGTCCTGTTTCGGTATCCCTTCCATCATCGGAACACCGGGCAAGATCTATACTGTGACAACCAGGATTTCGGAATATGTAGCTACGGGCACATCCCAGGGTCTGACAGACGCCACGGTGATCTCCGCCTTTCTGCTTTTACTCTCGCTGATCCTACTCTTTACTATGAACGTTGTGATGGGGAGGAAAGATCGTATTACCATAAGCGGCAAATCTGTTCGGTCCAACACCATCGATCTTCGAAAATGGCGGATCCCCATGACCATATTTGCTTCTCTCTTTGCGGTCATTGCTGTTCTGATCCCGTTTCTTTCGATCGTTACAACATCCTTTAAACAAGACATGGGAAAATCCCTTTTTACGGAAGGGAATCTGACATTCCGGTTCTGGCAGAATATCTTTACCCGCTCCACCATCATTAAGTCCGCGTTGAACAGTCTTCTTACCGCGGGGCTTGCGGCTACGCTGGGTATGATCATCTGCGTGATCATGGCCTATATGATGAAAAGGACCGGGGTGAAAGGTCGCAGGATCCCCGACTTCCTGATCGCCCTGGGCTCCGGGACGCCGAGTATAGTGATCGCACTTTCCCTGATCATGTCCATGTCGGGACGATTTGGAATCAATATCTACAACACACTGATGATTCTGGTGGTTGCATACATGACAAAATATATGATGATGGGGATGAGGACCATGGTGTCCGGATTCTCCCAGATTGGGTCCGTACTGGAGGAAGCGGCGGCTGTATCGGGAGCCGGGTGGTCCCGCCGAATGAAAGATGTAGTACTTCCCATGCTTTTGCCGTCCATCGCAGGCGGCTGGTTCCTCATCTTCATACCATCCCTCTATGAGCTGACGATGTCCAACATCCTGTACAGCACCAATACCATGACTCTTGGCGTGGAGCTTTTCCTGTATCAGGTAAACAGCAGTCAGCAGACGGCTTCTGCCCTGGCCTGCTGTATCCTGCTTCTGGTCACGCTCCTGTATCTCATCATGCGGAAACTGACGAAGGGGAAGTTGTCGGTCTGAAGGCCCGGACCGAAAGAAACGCAGGCCCTGAATACGGAACAGATATCATTCGGAGTAAAAATATGTCAGAAATCAGACTCGTACAAATCAGAAAAAACTTTGGCAAAGTGGAAGTGCTGAAGGAATTCACGGAAACCTTTGGGGATGGGGAATTCATCACCCTGCTGGGGCCTTCCGGCTGTGGGAAAACCACCCTTCTCCGCCTGATTGCCGGTTTTGAACGGCCGACCTACGGGGAGATATGGATTGACGGAACGGCGGTGAGCACAGCAGAGACCTTTATCCCGCCGGAGGAGCGGGGCCTCGGGATGGTATTCCAGTCCTACGCGGTCTGGCCCCATATGAATGTATTCAAAAATGTTGCCTATCCCCTGAAGCTGCGTAAGCTTTCGAAGGAAATAATCCGCGAGAAGACGGAACATATACTGGAGATCATTCATATGCGGGATCTAGCCGAGCGCATGCCGGATGAACTGTCAGGCGGACAGCAGCAGCGTGTGGCCCTGGCCCGGGCTCTGGTGGCTGAGCCGAAGGTACTGCTTCTGGATGAGCCGCTGTCGAATCTGGACGCAAAACTCCGTGACAGTATGCGAAGGGAGATCAAGGACCTTCAGAAGCGACTCGGGATCAGCATTATATACGTAACACACGATCAGAACGAGGCCCTGACGATGTCCAACCGGGTTATCGTAATGAATGAAGGTGTGATCCAGCAGACAGGCACCCCCATGGAGATCTTCCAAAATCCTGCAAATGATTTTGTAGATCAGTTCGTGGGGCAGGTGATCCGCAACCAGCTGGCAGATATCGCATCCTTTGCGAAAATATCAGCGAGGTGATCCGTGCACTGAATTATCTGATCAAGATCGTAAGCTTAGAAAGCCCTTATCGTTTTCTCCAAATGAACAGAACCCGGCGTATATAATGCCGGGTTCTGCCATAAAGCTTAATACGTGTAGCCCTTCTTGTCAAAGGTGTACTTCTTGCCGTCGATGGTGTAGGATTTGCTCTTTGCATACCATCCGTCCTTTGTTCCATACCACCACTTGCTGCCGGACTTATGCCAGCGATAGCGTACCGGATCCTTCCAGGCGCCGGTCCCGCTCACCCACCAGCCCTGAATAAATTCGTTCAGGGCCATATGACCGTCTGCCTTAAAGTAATACCAGTTTTCATTGACTCGCTTCCACGTGTTCTTCAGCATGTATCCTTCTTTATCGAAGTAATACCACTTTGAATCGATCTTCTGCCACTGATTCCTCGCATACCAGCCTGAAGAATCTTCATACCAGCAGCCTCTTATATTCTCCTTCCAGGCACCCTGAGGTCTGTAGCCTGCTTTACCCTTCTTATCATACCACTGACCATTTACCCATTCATCCCGGTGATCCGTATCTAGCGTATTTCTGTCCGCTCCAAGATTCTTCTTTAATGCAGTTATCTCGTTCTCGGACAAGCCAATGGACATCATATATTCGGCGACCACAACCTGAAGATCTTTCTCCTTCAGATCCGAAATTTTTAATATTTTATTGAGACTTGTCTCAAAGTTACTAACTATGGTATCGTATCTTTCGTCCCCTTTTTCTATTCCATAATAGTTGTAGAAGGATACCATGTAATCTGCTAAAACCTCGTCATAGCCGGCACCCATCAGCCACTCCAAAAGTGCACATACAACCCCTGCCCTATCCTTGCCTTCCGTGCAATGAACCTCATAGACACCGGGATTGTTGATAAAAAACCTAAGTCCTTTTGCAAGTTTTTCTTTGAAATCATCCTGTGCGAAATCCGGCAACATGTTGAGCGCTATATATTTCTGCTTTGAATAATAGCTTTCCTCATAGCCTTCATATGTTACTGCCTCAGTCTCATCATCCGCCAGATTCATGATAACAGTGACCCCTGCATCCCGTATTGCGGCATCAGCATATGTGTTTCTGTTATATTGCGGATTAATCGGTGATGCTGACCTGTATAATCTGTCCTTTCCCATTCCTGTAGTTGTAACCACCCGGAAATTTGCAAACTGCTCATCACTCAGATACGGGTAGTCATCCCTCTCATTTGTGTATCTCAGCTGATGTACTATATACTCCTGATAATATCCACCCGGGTTATTCATTGAGATCCTGAACTCAACAGGAAAAATAACACCTTCCGCCGGAGTCCACGTAACGGATTTATCACTTGCTATATTCTTTACTGCCAGTCCATAGTTTGTCGCAAAATCCCCCATATAGATCGCAATTGTAATATATTCTTCTGAATCTCTTGCCAGAACAGCCGTTTCTCCGTTACCCACATCCGAAAAATCGTTGCAAAATGGGACTTCCAGCTCCTGATCCAAAAATGACAGATTTAAAACATCGCCATATTCATAACCGGCATTTAAAAAATCCGTACACTTTATATTCAACATGACATTCCCATATTTCGAGATATTATCTGCATGTGCTATACCGGTAAATTCTTCTGTTCCGGTCCGATCAACCGATGACACCCCTGTATCCGTTATCGGGCCTGCTACTATCGCAAAAGATAGATTCTCGGCCGGAACAACAAATAACATTACCAAAATCATCATCGTCGTTGTTATTGCAATAAGCCTTCTTCTCATGTTTTCCCCTCCTGTATATAGTTCTTTTCAAGCTCAATCCAGATAACATTATTATACACGAATCTGATTCATAATACTTCCAATACTGTCATGTGCTAATCCTCCCGAATCCCATTATAACGGATTATGAGGAACAAAAAAAGAGGGCCTG
Source organism: Eubacterium sp. (assembly GCA_017541035.1). Lineage (GTDB taxonomy): Bacteria > Bacillota > Clostridia > Lachnospirales > Lachnospiraceae > Eubacterium_Q. The sequence continues at coordinate 5,921 of JAFXZW010000035.1, forward strand.
ATCTGACATTATGTTAAGTGTCACTCCAAGGCCCTCAATGGTTGTCTCTGCCGTCGTTTTCTGCCAGATTCTCCCACTGTGCTGTATTATCATTTATGCAAGTTTCCAGCTTACCGCCTGTTTTCTTCCGATGATGAAGTTCCTGTATATGCCCTCCTGCTCCATCAATTCTTCATGTCTGCCCTTTTGAACGATACGTCCTTTATCCACTACCAGGATCTGGTCCGCATTTCTTACCGTTTTCAGTCTGTGGGCGATCATGATGATCGTCTTCTGCTTCGTCAGATTCCCGATGGCTTCCGTCAGCTCCTTCTCATTTTCCGGATCCACATTTGCCGTGGCTTCATCCAGTATGATGATGGGTGCATCCTTCATGATGGCCCTGGCGATGGCGATCCTCTGTTTCTCTCCTCCTGACAGGGTGGCTCCTCCTTCTCCGATCACTGTGTCATAACCATCCGGGAACGCCATGATAAAGTCATGACAGGAAAACAATCCTCTCTTTTTCATTTCATGTCTCCTAACGTCCAAACAATCCCTTTTTCTTATACTCCACACTTTCCGAGTAAATGTAGTTATATCCCATAGAAGTGATTGCTTCCACGAGTAAACTCTCAGCCGGTTCCTTCTCCGTCAGAACACTCGCTTCTCCTTTTTTACGGGAAGCGGATACCTTCTTCGCATCTGAAAAAGTCTTTCTGATCACATCACAGATATGTGCCTCACACATACCACACATCATGCCGTCGATCCTTACAATTGTTTTTTTCATTTCAATCTCCTCGCCACAGATAAGTTAGTCTTATCTAACCATGACACAGTATAGTCAGTCTCAGCTAACATGTCAAGTCGTTATCTATCACTTTTGTTACTTTCTCATTCATCGTCTCATCCTTCCGTTTGATTGCCAACATTACGGTTTTTTGTTAACTTCCTCCTAAAATGGATTTCCCATAGCGTGTCCACTCCTATCACCGGATCCTCAGAAGATATCGCTATCATTTCCGTACACCTCCTGATTTCCGAACCGATGTCTCTCATCTGCCCCATAGCCTCATAATCATGTTCATTCATAATAATAGCAGAATAAAGGGGTTGTGAACAGTTTGTTTTAGTTCCAGCCCCCAAAGCGTACGATTTGCTTTCCTTTAGACACGCCTATCAGGCAGGCATTCCTGCCTGCCTCAAACAGATATA
>JAFXZW010000036.1 GCA_017541035.1 Eubacterium sp.
CCTCAACATGGAACATCTGACCTCCATGCTAATCGCTGAGGCCGAGGGTATCGCATAAATAAATACACTACAGGTTAAGCGGTTGTCGGCAACTGAACGGCAGGGCAAAATCAAATGTGCGCAAAACTATTGACAGTATCAATGATTCCATGCAGCACTTCACGGTTTGCGTAAAGTTCACCCTGTTCATTCATTCCCTCAGATGGTACAATAGTTACGTTTGGTGTCAAAAAAGAAAGGGGGGAACAGATCCTCGTGAATAAGAGTGAGAGATATAGATCCGGGAAAAAAAGGATGCGAGTGAAGGCATTGATGATGTTCATGGTGATCTCATGCGCATTCTTTTCTGCAGCCTTTCTTTCCGGATGCGGTGCAAAGGAAGGGACGGAGGAGCCGAAACTGCTGCTGGGCTTCAGCCAGCTGGGGTCCGAAAGCGCATGGCGGATCGGAAATACACGGGACATTGAGAAGAAGGCAGGAGAATACGGTGTCAGTCTGATGCTGGAAAATGCAAATCAGAAGCAGGAGAATCAGATTGCTGCCCTCCGGAGGTTCATCGCCTATAAAGTGGATGTGATCGCCTTCTCACCCATCGTGGAGGAAGGATGGGACAATGTACTTAAGGAAGCCAAGGAAGCGGGAATTCCGGTGATCCTGGTGGACCGGGATGTCAATACGAAGGAAAGCGGGCTTACCACCTGTCTGATCGGTGCGGATTTTTATAAAGAAGGGGTTATGGCAGGGGAATACCTGATCCGAAAAGCTGATGCCCTGAAAAAGGATCATCTGAAGATCGTTGAGATCACCGGTACGGAGGATTCCACCCCGATGAGGCAGCGGCAGACAGGTTTCATGGATACCATAAAAGCGGACAGCCGACTGGAAGTGATCCAAAGCGTAAACGGAGATTTTCTGAAAAGCCGGGGCGCCGAGTGCATGCGTCAGCTGCTGGAGACTTATGGCAGTGAGATCGATGTGGTTTACAGCCATAATGATGAAATGACACTGGGAGCGCTGACGGAGATTGAGCAGGCAGGGTTTAAGCCGGGCAAGGATATCGTGATCATTTCCGTAGACGGTGGGCAGGATGCCATCAATGTTCTGAAGGAAGGGAAGATCAACTGTATCGTGGAATGCACGCCCATGCTGGGGAAAACGGTAATGGAAACGGCACTGAAGCTAAAAAATGGGGAAACAGTTGATAAGCTGATCCATCCTGAGGAGCGGTATTTCAGTGATGAACAGGACCTTACCGGTCTTGAACCGAGAGGTTATTGATGATGTTGAAGATATCCCGATTTCCTTCTTGCCTGAGGAGGCAAGTGTCAGAGTATCCATGTTATCTCCAATAGCCGGTTCCCTGCGCACAGGTTGCGGGAAGTCGTAAGCAGTGAGGAAGAGTATGGCGAGGATCAGAAAGGAAAAAAGTATAATCGGCAAGGTCGACAGTATGAGCCAGAAGCTGGTGATCATGCTTGTTTTTCCTATCTTTGTCAGTCTTGTGCTGATGCTTGTATATGCAGGCCGTTATCATAATGCGATAAAGAGGATGGAGACCATTGCGAACCTGAAGGCTGTCGTTTCCGAAGAGATTCCCGAAAGCGTCTGGGCTATCGTCAGCGGCAGGGAAACGGTTGTGGAAAGTAAGGTTTATGCAAGCATTCATGAAGTCCATGAAACGATTGGGGAGATCATGGAAAGGGCGGATGATGAAGACAGACTGTCGCTTGTGGTTGCTGACCGGACAATGCAGACTTTGGAAAATTATGTAAACCAAATTAGGGATAATATCGAGACAGGACGTCCCGTGGTGGAAAATGAAGAAGTGATGAACGAAATCAGGGATGTGGCAAGTCTGGTGGACAGCATGATGAATGAATACATTGCCAGAGAGATCAATTCCACTGCAAACAGGAGTGCGACTCTTCGGTTTCTGATTCTGATCACTGCTGTGGCGGAGGGCATCATTGTTGTTCTGGCCTGGCTTCTTCGAAATCGCTCTATGAAGCGTACCGCGGCTTTTGTCAGACAGCCCATCGACAGGCTGGAGGAAGTGGCGGCGAAGCTGGCTGAGGGAACTTTGGATGCAAGACTGAATGAAACGGAGGTTGCGGAGCTCCGGAATCTGACCCATCAGGTCAACATCATGGCAGACCGTCTGGAGGAAATGATGGACAAGAGCCATCAGGACGAAAGAAATCTCCGGAAAGCGGAGCTTCGTACATTGCAGACACAGATCAATCCGCATTTCCTTTATAATACACTGGACGCCATCATCTGGAAGGCGGAGGCAGGTGAGAAGGATGAAGTTATCCAGCTTACCAACGCCCTCAGCAATTTCTTCCGGATCAGCCTTTCTTCCGGAGCTGACTGGATTCCCATACGGCAGGAAAGAAAGCATATTGAAGGTTACCTGACGATTCAGCAGACACGTTACAGGGATATCATGCGTTATGAGATCGATATACCGGAGGACATCGGTGAATACTATATCCTGAAGCTTTTGCTTCAGCCGCTGGTGGAGAATGCCCTGTATCACGGGATCAAGATCAAACGCGGAGGCGGGACGATCAGAGTGGCAGGAAGGCTGGTTGATGATATGCTGGAATTCTCCGTATCGGATACGGGTACCGGAATGACGGCGGAACAGCTGAGGAATCTGAGGGAGCGAATGATGAAGGGACAGCCTTCTGTCAGTGAAGGCGCAGGCGGCTTCGGCCTTGTCAATGTGAACCTGCGTATCCGGCTTTACTACAACCAGCCGGAGGGCTTACGGATAATAAGTGATGAAAAGGGTACGACGGTCAGCTTCCGGGTGCCCTGCAGGTCGAGAGAGGAGATTTCCGAAAATGAAAGTATTCCTGGTTGATGATGAGGTAGTGATCCGAGAAGGGATCAGAGAATCATTTCCGTGGGATGATACACCCTATACTTTGGTTGGAGAGGCCCCGGACGGTGAAATGGCTCTCCCCATGATCCGGGATACGAATCCGGATATCGTGATCACCGATATTAAAATGCCCTTCATGGATGGCATTGAACTATGCAGGGTACTTCGTACACAGATGCCATGGATCGGGATCATTATCCTCAGTGGATATGATGAATTTGAGTATGCCCGCCAGTGTCTGCAGCTGGGAGTCAGGGAATATCTTCTGAAACCGATTGATTCGGCGGATCTCAGAAAGATCCTGGACAAGGTGGGAGCTCAGCTGGAGGAGGAGAAGAAGCAGAGAGAGCATGCCGAAAGTCTCAGAGCCCGCATGAACAGTAATGCGGATGGACGTTTCCTGAAGGAAAAGCTGATCGGTTCCCTTTTCTCCGATGAAGCGATGGAGGCTGATGCGCAGAACGCTTTGAATCAGCTTCACGCCATGGGAAGCCCGGTAAATGCTTCCTTTTATGCCGTGATCGATGCGGCCTTCTCTCCGGTGGAGAAAGGACAGGAGGCGGCGGCAACTCTGGCGGAGGGCAGCGGAGGGGTCGTGCATGCTTCGGGGAGTCGCACGGGCACAAGACTTCTTACCCTCGGCGACTCTGCCCGGGATACGGAGGAGAGAGCGTATGCTTTTGCCTCTTCTCTGGCCATGGAGCTGGAACGTACGGGCTGCTCAAAGATTAGGACCGGTATCGGTGATATCGTGGAAAAGCCTGCGGATATTCTGAAGAGCTTTAAAACCGCAAGACATATCCGACATATCCTGGAGGAACGTCCGGACAAGGAGCCTCTGATCCTCGGAGTAAGGGAGATGGGGGATTCCGCAGGGGAAATGCCTTCCGTGATCAGTGATGCGAAGGTGTATATGTCACAGCATTTTTGTGATCCGAACCTGATGCTTCAGGATGTGGCAAAGGCTGTAAATATGAGCAATAGCAGATTCTCAACCGTATTCTCCCAGCAGAGCGGACAGACATTTACGGAGTATCTGATCTACCTTCGGCTGAACCGTGCGAAGGAGCTGCTGCGGACGACGGATATGAAGAGCTCACAGATCGCCCATGAGACAGGTTATAATGACGCTCATTATTTCAGTTATATTTTTAAGAAAAATACGGGAATAACACCCTCCGAATACAGGCAGCAGAATCAAAATCAACCGGAATAGAATAATTATTAACCGTATGCTCATTTTCAAAATCATTTTGAACCATGTCAAAATGATCATTGATTTACTTTGAACCCGCCTCGGAGTAAACTCCTTATTACAGACGACCCATAGGGGGTTAATACGGATCTTTAAATAAGGAGGAGTGAAATGAAGAAGTTTCGTAAGTATTTGTGTGCAGTCCTGACAGGTGCAATGATGTTCAGTATGGCTGCATGTGGGTCTGATAACAAGTCCACAACAGCAGCCAGTGGCGGAGCAGCTACTGAGGCAGCAACAACCAGCGGCAAGGTAATCAAGGTTGGCGTTGTTAACAACCCGCCTTCAGAGTCCGGCTATCGTGAAGCCAATGTTAAGGATATGGAGAAGGTATTCTCCAAGGACAACGGCTATGAGCTTAAGACAGCTTACAGTTTGAAGAACGATGAGCAGCTTCAGGCAGCTCAGGGCTTCATCACAGAAGGCGTTGATTATCTTCTTGTTTCCGCAGCTGAGACAACCGGCTGGGACGAGGTTCTGAAGAAGGCTAAGGAAGCCGGAGTCAAGGTTTACATCTTCGACCGTAAGATCGATGTAAGCGAAGATCTTTACGAAGCAATGGTAGTTTCCGATATGGCTAAGGAAGGTGACGCAGCGGTTCAGTGGCTCCTTGATCAGAACCTGCCTGAGTACAATGTAATCCACATCCAGGGCGCTATGGCCAGTGATGCACAGATCGGACGTACAGGCGCGCTTGACAAGCAGTTCGAGTCCGGCAAGATGAAGAAGGTTGTTCAGCAGACAGCTACATGGGACGAGGCAGAAGCTAAGAAGATCGTTGAGTCCGTTATCAACAGTGGTGAAGACTTCAACGTAATCTACGCAGAGAACGACGGTATGGCTAAGGGTGCTGTAGCAGCACTTGACGAAGCAGGTATCACACACGGTGTTGACGGCAAGGTTATCGTTATGGGCTTCGACTGCAATAAGTGGGCTCTTAGAGAACTCCTTGCAAAGAAGTGGAACTATGATGGACAGTGCAGCCCGTTCCAGGCTCAGATCATCAGCGACCTGATCAAGAGCGGCAAGGCTCCTGAATCCAAGATCATCATCAATGAAGAAAAGTTCTTTGATGCTAAGACTATTACTCAGGAAGACATTGATACTTACGGACTGGGCGACTAATCCATAAGTGATCGGAGAGGGCGCGGTCTAGCTGTATAGTCAAATGACAGCGGACTGCGCTCTTTTTATGAGAAAAACAGGAGGAAAGAGGTATGCAGGAGGATTGCTTGCTGAAGATGAGGGGGATCGTAAAGCGGTTTCCCGGAGTCCTTGCACTCAATAATGTGGATTTTACCCTTCAAAAAGGTGAGATCCACGCGCTTATGGGGGAAAACGGCGCAGGCAAATCAACGCTGATCAAGATGCTGACCGGAGTATATCCCATGGACAGCGGAACCGTGACGGTAGAAGGAAAAGAGGTTCGTATAGGTTCTCCCCAGGATGCTCAGGACAGCGGTATCAGTACGGTTTATCAGGAGATCACCCTTTGTCCGAACCTTACCGTTGCCGAGAATATGTTCATCGGCCGCAGTAAAAGTCTGATGGTTAAGCAGAAGGATTATGAGAAGCGTGCGGATGAGATCCTGACAAATCTTCAGATTCCTGCCAGAGCGCGCCAGCAGCTTGGAAACTGCTCTCTTGCGGTTCAGCAGATGGTGGCGATCGCCCGTGCGGTGGATATGCAGTGTAAGGTTCTGATCCTTGATGAACCCACCTCCTCACTGGATGATAAAGAAGTAAATATGCTCTTTACTCTTATGCGGGACCTGAAGTCCAGAGGAGTAGGCATCATATTTGTTACCCATTTCCTGGAGCAGGTTTATGAGGTGTGTGACCGGATTACCGTTCTTCGGAACGGCGAACTGGTAGGAGAGTATCTGATCGAGGATCTGCCTCAGGTACAGCTTGTCGCGAAGATGATGGGTAAGGAGCTTGATGAACTTAACAGTCTGTCTGAAACAGAAGAAAGACAGGTTAAAGAGGGAGAAGTATTCTACGAGGCCGAGAATCTTTCCAGCAGCGCAGCATTTCCTTTTAATTTCTCCATCAGAAAAGGAGAGGTAAATGGTTTTACCGGTCTCCTTGGTTCCGGCCGAAGCGAGAGTGTAAGAGCCATCTTCGGTGCGGATAAGGTGAACAGCGGAAAGATACAGATCAAGGGAAAACCGGTGAAGATCACGAAGCCCGTTGAAGCGATGAAGAACGGGATCGGTTATCTTGCCGAGGACAGAAAGCGAGACGGTATCATTTCCGAGCTTAGTGTAAGAGAGAATATCATCCTTGCCATGCAGGTAATGAACGGCTTCTGGAAGCCCATCAGCCACAGCGAGCAGGAAGCCTTTGCGGATGAATACATCAAGGCGCTGAACATTAAGACGGCAAGCCGTGAGACGCCCATCGGTTCCCTGAGCGGCGGAAATCAGCAGAAGGTGATTCTTGCAAGATGGCTGCTCACCCACCCGGACTATCTGATTCTGGATGAACCCACCCGTGGTATTGACGTGGGAACAAAGCTCGAGATCCAAAAGCTGGTGCTGAAGCTGGCAGAGGACGGCGTGAGTGTAACATTCATCTCTTCCGAAGTGGAAGAAATGCTCCGTACCTGCAGTCGGTTGATCGTAATGCGCGACAGACATATCGTGGGTGAGCTTACCGGCGATGACCTGAACCAGGCACAGGTAATGAAGACGATCGCAGGAGGGGAGGCAAGAAATGAAGAGTAAGAAAAGAAGCATAAGTCAGATTCTCGGACCTCTGGCGATTCCGCTGATCGCGATCGGTATTTTGGTGGTCTTTAACCTGATCCGTGATCCGGAGTTCTTCAAGATCGTGATCACGCATAATAATGACGGAAATGCGGTTCTCGCAGGTAACCTGATCAGTATCATTAACGGTGCCAGCGAACTGGCCATCCTTGCCATGGGTATGACCATTGTAACGGCAGCCTGCGGCGGACAGGATATCAGCGTGGGTGCTGCAGCAGCTATCGCCGGAAGTATGTTCGTTAAGGTATTGAAATCCGCTTCCGAGATCACAGGTGGAACAGTCATTCTTGCGTTCTTTGCAGCATGTCTTATCGCAATGATCTTCGGTGCATTTAACGGGCCTCTTGTTGCGGTGTTTAAGATACAACCGATGATCGCGACGCTGATCCTGTATACCTGCGGAAGATCCATCGCCTACTGGATCAACGGTGGTGCGACACCTTCCGTAACCAGCCCGATCATTAATGCCTGGGGAAGCTTTATCCCCGGAATCCCGATACCAACACCGGTTCTGATCGTTATCCTGATGGCGATCATCTTTGGCCTGATCTTCAAGTTTACTTCACTGAGATTGTTTACGCAGTCTGTCGGTATCAATGAGAGCGCTGCAAAACTGAACGGTATCAATACGACCTGGATCAAGCTGCTTTCTTTTATCATTCTGGGAATATGTGTGGCAGTGGCAGGAACCATCGGTGTGAGCCGTCTGGGCCTGATCAACCATGAGACGCTGCTCCTGGATGTGGAGATGGATACGATCCTTGCCGTAGCCATTGGCGGCAACAGCCTGGGCGGCGGCCGTTTCAGGCTCAGCGGAAGTATTATCGGTGCTTACGTTATCCAGATGCTTACCATCACACTTTACGCCATGAAGGTTCCTTCAACAGACGTAAAGGCGTATAAAGCGATCGTTATCATTATCCTGGTAGTTATAGGATCTCCTGTCGTAAAGAAAAAATTTGCGAAGTTTATGGCAGATTTACGCAGGAAGAAAGCTGAAAAATCGGAGAAAGGAGCTGCATAAAAATGACAGATTTTATGAAAAAACGCAGAGAACCCTTTAACGATACTCAGCTTCTTATGACGATCACTATCTGTATCTTTGTGGGAATGTATATACTGGCAATGATCTTTCTGCAGGGTGGTTTTCTGCATTTTCAGCAGATCGCCGATCTACTGAATGATAATACCAGCCTGATAATCGTATCCTGCGGACTTACGATCGTAATGATCGGTGGCGGTATCGATATCAGTGTCGGCGCGGTTACTTCGCTTGTAGTTATGAGCTGTACTCTGTATCTTAACAACGACGGAAATATTTTTGTATCTGTTCTGCTTGCTTTAGGTATCGGCCTTGCGTTCGGTGTGGTACAGGGCTTCCTGATCAGTTATCTGGAGATCCAGCCGTTTATAGTTACTCTGGCGGGTATGTTCTTTGCCCGTGGTATGACGACCATTCTGTCGAGTAATCCGCAGAAGGTGGAGCATGAAGGCTTCAAGGATCTCATGAGTAGCCGGATCGAGATCCCCTGGCTGGGATACACCGCGAATAACGGAAATAAGATCCCTCTTCGTTTCGAGATCGGCGTGATCATCGCGATCGTCTGTGTGATCGCAGTCTTCTTTCTGCTGAGGAAATTCCGGCTGGGCCGTAATTTCTACGCTATTGGCGGAAATCAGCAGAGCGCCCTCATGCTTGGTATCAACGTAAAGAGGACCCGTTTCCTCAGCTACGTCATCTGCGGCCTTCTGAGCGGTATCGCAGGTTACTGCTTCATGATGCATACCGGAGCTGCCAATGCAACCAATGCGGCAGGTATGGAAATGAACGCCATCGCATCGTCCATCATCGGCGGAACACTTCTGACCGGCGGTGTCGGAAGCGTTGTCGGTACCTTCTTCGGAACCATGACCCTTACAACGATCAAGAAAATCGTTGTATCCAGCGGTCTGAACCAGCCGTGGTGGCAGAGCATCACCACCGGCGGAATGCTTTGCTTCTTTATTATCCTGCAGAGCGTGGTACTGAAAAGAAGAGAAAAGAAAAGAACCCTCTGAGCAAAGTAGGGACGGCTTTGACCAGTGCCCGAAGCTGTCCCTGCTTTGCCGGTTTAAGAGAGGATGAAAAAGAGACGGTTCCGCCCGGCGGGAGGCGTCTCTTTTTTATGCGGTTACGAATGGTTGTGGGCTTTCCGGTGTTGTGATACAATAGATGATAAGTCACCGTATAACAAGGGGGAGACATTCATGGGCACAGAGAAAAAGCAAAGACTTTTAGAGGCAAGCGAGCTGACAGCGAAGATCGTGCTGTTTGTGCTGATTGCTTTTACTGTCTTTGTTTTTGTGTATTACGGCATGATCAGAAAGGGAGAAGTACTGGAAAAGGGTTCCGTGCAGTTTATCGAAAGCTGGACTGTGATCGACAGCAATGGAAAGGAATTTCCCGCCGGAAGGACGTATGTGACTGATCAGGACGATCAGAAGGATTATACCATCATTGCCACCCTTCCCCGTGATATCAGAGATAATGAGTATCTTTTTTTCTATACCCGCAGGGATATCGAGGTTTATATCAACGGAGAACTGAGAGATGATTTTGTTGAGGACAGGGACGTTAATATCCCCGGGGGATCCGTTAAAAAATTCTATATGATGATTCCGCTTTCGCAGGCGGATGCGGGTGCTGAAGTGAAGATGGTCAGAACGTCCGAAATAAAAGACGGGCAGGTCGTACCGGAGACATTTATCAGTACTACCTTCGGGGCATACAGTTTTCTGATGCATCAATGGGGGCTTTCTTTTATCTTGGCGGTGATCGTGCTGATCTTTGCCGTTGTCGTGATCATCGTCAGCATCGTTCTCCGGTTTGTATATAAGCTGAAAATAGACATGATGTACGGTGCCATCGGCATCGCGGTACTGGCCTCATGGATCATCACGGATTCATTTCTTTTCCCCTTTTTCTTTGGCGTTTTCCATGTGAATGGGATTATGAATTACATGATCTGCTTTATGATTCCCTTTGGTCCTTCGATCTATTTGAATGCAGTTCAACGCGGACGGTATAAGAAGAGTATGTCGATCATCCTGATCATTTCCTCAGTCAACGCCATCGTCTGGCCGCTCCTGCATTTCACCGGTATCCTTCCGTTCTATCACACGACAAATATCATCAATATCATACTGGCGCTTCTTACTTTGGCGGCCATTGTCATCCTGATCATCGATGCTGCGAAAAAGAAGATTGGAGAGTACCGTTATACCTTTATCGGTTTCCTGGGTTTTCTTGTCTGCTGCCTGATCGAAATAACGATCATCCTTTCTACGACCACGACAAATGAGGCCCTTCCCATGGTAGCGGGACTCGCTCTCTTCCTGGTATTTGTTGTTATTCAGCAGGTGGATGACCTGCGGATGATCAATTTAGAAAAACAGCGTGCAATCGATATTTCGGAAGCAAAGACCCGTTTCCTGGCCAGTATGTCTCATGAGATCCGGACGCCGATCAACGCCATACTGGGTATGAATGAAATGATCCTCCGGGAGAACGAGGATAAGGTGATCGGAGAGTATGCACGGAGCATAAAAACTTCCGGTAAAATGCTTCTCATGCTGGTTAATGATGTGCTTGATTTTTCCAAGATCGAGGCAGGAAAGCTGGAAATCCATGAGACACATTTCATGATGTCTGACATGTTGTATGATGTGCTTTCTCTTGTGAAGGAAAGAGCGGATGAGAAACAACTGTCACTTGCGACGGAGTTGGATGATGAAATCCCGAATGAACTGATCAGTGATGAGTTCCGGATCAGACAGATCCTTGTTAATCTTCTTAATAATGCCGTTAAATATACGGATAAAGGCTCCGTTACCCTTCGTCTCGGCGGAAAGGATACCGGTGACGGCGGATTTGAACTTCACCTTGCTGTGGAGGATACCGGAAAGGGCATTTCCGAAGATGACCGGGAGCATCTTTTTGAAGCCTTCTCACGAGCAGACCTGAAGTCCAATGCGAATATTGAGGGAACCGGTCTGGGGCTTGCGATTGTTAAGAGTATAGTCGATTCCATGGGAGGATCCATCAACGTCGAAAGTGAGTACGGAGCCGGGTCACAATTCAGTGTCTTTCTTCCGGTAAGGTACGCGGACAGAAAACCGATTCCGGAGGATTTCATGCAGAATCGGACGGAATCTAATACGGACTCCGATTCGGGTACATTTATGGCTCCGGATGCGAAGATCCTGGCGGTTGATGATAATCAGTCGAATCTGACGATCGTAAAGCTGTTCCTGAAGAGAACGGGTATCGTGCCGGATCTTTGCAGTACGGGAACCCACGCGATAGAAATGTGCAGAGAAAAGAAATATGATCTGATCATCCTGGATCATATGATGCCACAGCCGGATGGAATAGAAACACTGCATATGATCAAACAGGATGTGAATTCGCTGAACCGGGATACGAAGGCAATTGTTCTTACTGCCAATGCAGTAGCCGGAAGCCGTCAGACATATATGGATGAAGGGTTTGACGATTATCTGACCAAGCCTCTGGATGCAAAGGGGTTTGAGCAGACGGTGATGAGCATGCTTCCGAAGAACAAGGTAAAGGCCGTTCCGTCATTTATAAAACTGAAGAATATTCCGGAGGACTGGACGAAGCCTGAGGAGGTATCCCCCCTTAGAAAAAGGCTTACAGCCATAGAAGGATTGGATTTCGATAAGGCATTGCTCTACTGTGCAGGCGATGAAAAGATACTTGAAGAGATCGTGTCTGATGTTGCATCAGAGTGTCCCGGGCGTTCCGAAAGAATGCGGAAGAATCTGGCGGCAAGGGATCTGAAGGCATATAAGATCGATGCTCACACCATAAAGAGTACCATGTCCACCCTGGGACTTCAGGGGCTCAGTGATCTGGCCAGAAAGCATGAATTTGCGGCCAGAGATAATGATGTGGCGTTTATCGAAGAAAACGGTGAAGGCTTTATTGATGAATATGTGGAGATCTGCAGAAAACTGAAGGGCTGACCGAAGAGGGTTGCCGGGTATGACAGGAAGATATGACCCTGCACGGAGTGCAGGGAAGCAAAGGAGGAGAGAATATGGGGGTTCTTGCTGCATTTATGGTACCTCACCCGCCGATGATCGTTCCGGATGTCGGACGGGGAAGCGAAGAGCAGATCAGAGAGACAACGGAAGCTTATCTGCAGGTGGCGCGTGAGATTGCGGAGCTGAAGCCGGAAACGATCATTATCACGAGCCCCCATGCTACCATGTACAGGAATTATTTCCACATCTCACCGGGGGTTCATGCGGAAGGAGATTTCGGCGAGTTCCGTGCTCCGAAGGTACGCTTCGATGAAGTATATGATCATGAACTGGTGAATCAGATTACGGAGATTGCTTTTGACCTGGACTTTCCTGCCGGTTTTGAGGGGGAGAAGAGAAAAAGCCTTGACCACGGAACCATGGTACCGTTATATTTCATCCGGAAATACTACAGTGAAGGGGATATCATTCGCATCGGTCTTTCCGGTCTTTCACTGGCGGAGCATTATCGGATGGGTATGATCATCCGGGAGGCGGTTGAGAAGCTGGGGCGTCGGGCGGTCTTTGTAGCCAGCGGAGATCTTTCCCATAAGCTTCAGGATTACGGACCGTACGGTTTTTCACCGGAGGGGCCGGTATATGACCGCAGGATCATGGATGTCTGCAGCCGGGCTGCTTTTGATGAAATGCTGGAATTCGATGAGGAATTCTGTGATAGGGCGGCGGAGTGCGGGCACAGATCCTTTGTGATCATGGCCGGAGCATTGGATGGAACCGCGGTTGAGGCGAGAACGCTTTCGCATCAGGATGTGACAGGCGTCGGTTATGGAATCTGTACATTTTACCCGAAGGGAGAAGATGGGGAAAGGCATTTCTACGACAAGCTTACCAGACGGTTGGAAGAGACGTCGGACGGATATGTACGGCTGGCCAGAGCGTCTCTGGAATATTACATTCGGACCGGGCGGAAGCTAAGAATCCCTGAGGATATTTCCGAAGAACTGAAAGAACAGCTTCCGGAGGAAATGTTCCGGCATAGGGCGGGGGCTTTTGTATCGATTCACAAGCACGGCGAGCTCCGTGGCTGTATCGGTACCATAGGACCGACAGAGGACAACATTGCTGAAGAAATCATAAATAATGCCATCAGTGCATCCACAAGAGATCCGCGGTTCTCCCCTATTACGGAGGATGAGTTCCCCTGGCTGGAGGTAAATGTGGATATTCTGGGAGAACCGGAGGAGATTGTTTCGAAGGATCAGTTGGATGTGAAGCGTTATGGTGTGATTGTCACCAGTGGGAGAAAACGGGGACTGCTGCTTCCGGATCTGGAGGGAGTAGATGATGTGGATACGCAGGTGCACATTGCCTTGCGAAAGGGAGGAATCCGTCCCTCGGAGGATTACACCTTGCAGCGGTTTGAAGTGATCAGGCACACATGAAATGATATCTTTTTAAAAGGGTGAACGCCCGAAGGTTTCATTTTACGGTTTGCATCGGGGATTCCCCCCCCCCCCCCTGAAGGCGGGTTTCTTCGCAGGAGAGAATGATCTCGGAAAGGATAAAAATGAAGACTTTGATCGTAGTGGATATGCAGAATGATTTTATCGACGGAAGCCTTGGAACACCGGAGGCAGTTGCCATAGTGGATGCGGTACGCGCAAAGATCGCAGAGTACAGGGAACGGGGAGATGAGGTGATCTTTACCCGGGATACCCATCAGAAGGATTATCTTGGGACAAATGAAGGACGTCACCTTCCGATCGAGCACTGTATTGAGGGGACCGCAGGCTGGGAGATACGGGACGGACTGTGGTTTGAGGGAGCAGAGATTGTGAATAAACCTGCCTTTGGCTATACCGGATGGGGCGGCCGGAACTTTGAGGATGTGGAACTGATCGGGCTCTGTACGGATATCTGTGTGGTTTCCAATGCACTGCTCATCAAGGCACTGTATCCGGAAATACCCGTTTCGGTGGACTCCTCATGCTGCGCAGGAGTAACGCCGGACAGTCATGAAGCCGCGCTTACCACCATGCGGATGTGCCAGATCAATATCAGGTAACGGAAGGACAGGTTCTTATACAGCTGTCAGTTGTGAAGGAACCTGTTTTTTTTGCACAAAAATGAAAATGATTCTCAAATTGCTTGACAAAAAACATTTTACTCTCTATAATTGGGAATCGTTCCCATTTTTACCACAGGAGGATGAAATGAATTCAAGGTCAAAGTATAAAACAAAACAGCGGGATACGCTCCTGGGATATCTGGAAAAGGCTCCCGGTCATATTACCGCAAATGATGTATGTAAGTATCTTAAGGCCCAGGGCGAGAATATCGGGCAGTCCACTGTTTACCGTCAGCTGGAAAACCTCGTGGATGAAGGGATAATCAATAAATATGTCATTGATGCAACCAGCCCGGCCTGCTTTGAATATATGGGGAAGGAAAGCCATGTCAAGGCGGATGTCTGCTTTCACTGCAAATGTGAAAAGTGCGGAAAGCTGATCCATATGCAGTGCGATGAGCTGGAGGAGATCCAGGGGCATCTCTATGAGGAACATCATTTTCAGCTGGATCCCATGCGAACGGTTTTCTATGGATTGTGTGAAGCCTGTGCAGGAGCGGTTCAGTAAAATCGCAGGATCTCCCGGAAGAGGTGTGGTCGTGACATTTGAATCATACCGGCCGGCGAGCCTTTATTTCAAAAGCAATGAAACGGTTAGTCCTAACTGGTTGTTAGGTATCTAACCACCACAAGCTTATTGTAGGAGGAAGAAATGAGAAAGGGAATTATAATCCTGCTGGCTGCTTTGCTGATGCTGGGAAGTCTTTCAGCCTGCGGCTCCGAAAAAAAACCAGATTCTGCAGGGGCGTCAACGAAGGCGGAAGACGGAAAAATGCAGATCGTGACTACCATTTTCCCGGAATATGACTGGGCGTTGAACGTCCTGGGGGAGAATCCTGCCGGAGCGGAGGTGACCATGCTTCTGGATAACGGCGTCGATCTTCACAGCTACCAGCCTTCTGCAGCGGATATCCTGAAGATATCCACTTGTGATCTCTTCATCTACATTGGAGGAGAGTCGGATACATGGGTTAAGGATGCGCTGAAGGAAGCTACGAATAAGAATATGATTGTGATCAACCTTATGGAGACTCTCGGAGATTCTGTGAAGGAAGAGGAGATCGTTGAGGGCATGGAGGGCCATGACCATGATCATGGTGAAGATGCAGATCACGATCATGAAGGCGAGAACGAGCACAAAGAAGATGCGGATCACGATCATGAAGGCGAGAGCGAGCACAAAGAAGATGCAGATCATGACCACGAAGGCGGGAGCGAGCACAAAGAAGATGCAGATCACGATCATGAAGACGGGCATAAAGGCGGGGACATTGAGTATGATGAGCATATATGGCTCTCCCTGCGGAATGCCTCAGCTGCCGTAAAGGCCATCTCCGATGCGGTTCGTAAGATCGATCCGGCTCATGACGGGGTATATGAGAAAAACTGTACAGCATATCAGGAGAAGCTGAAAAATCTGGACGATGAATTCAAAAAGGTTGTGGATGGCGCTTCTGTTAAGACGCTGCTTTTTGGAGACAGATTCCCCTTCCGATATTTTGTGGATGATTACGGTCTTGATTATTATGCCGCATTTGTGGGGTGCTCCGCAGAGACGGAAGCCAGCTTTGAGACCATTATTTTCCTTGCAAATAAGGTAGATGAGCTTTCGCTTCATGCGGTAATGACGATCGAGGGGACGGACCACAGGATTGCGGAAACCATTATCAATAATACAACAGCGAAGGATGCTCAGCTGATGTCAATGGATTCCATGCAGTCTGCCTCCATGAAAGATGTGCAGAACGGAGTGACCTACCTGACTTTAATGGAGAAGAACCTGTCTGTGCTGAAGGAAGCGTTGAAGTGACATAGATGCAAAAAAGAAGCCGGTGGATACGGAATGATATGCTACCCCCAAGTAGGACACTGAAATATAAAACCTACTTGGGGGTATTTTTATGTCCAGAAAAAGCAAGATTGACTCAGCAGAAAAAGTAAAGATAGTTGAACGCTTACTGGCAGATAAGATCAGTGTTTCGGA
>JAFXZW010000037.1 GCA_017541035.1 Eubacterium sp.
ACAAGAGTATCTTCGGTTGTAAGTGAACAATTGTTTGTTTTTATATACCTTTATTCTTCTGCCGGACCGGCTCAGATGACGATAGATACAAATCGATCATCTGAGCCTTTTGCTGTTTGGGCAGCCTGCTTACGCGGCTACCTTTCACAGCAAAAACGCCGGGAGCGAAGTGAGCGCCGAAGCGCCGCACCCCGTTCCCGGCATCCGTCATCAGAATAAAGGTATAACACACTAGACCTTGCAAGCAAGATCGTGCGCCAAAAGGAACGCTGTTCCCTTTGGAAACCCATGCCACGCAACCCAGGTTTCTTTGGATTCTTCCTGCTATGGAAGATGATGTGTCTTATGCCAAGCCCATCATCTTCCATGGTTTTTGCTTTTCAATCATTATTATTTCCAGCCTGATCTATCCCTACAATTCATATTGTATAACATTTCCGGACTGATTTTCAAAAATTTTTCCGAAATGCTGACATAAACATGTCCGGGTCATATCCGGGTTTTCTCAGCAAAAATGCGATTACCCTACAAACTGATCTATGAAAATCCCAGTATTTACGCCAAATCTATGCCGACATAATCATGTCCTGTTTTAATCAATCATTTTGTGCCATTATGTGGCTACCGAAGAAATAAGAGCTTGTACGAAGCTATTCGGAATCACATAAGAAGGAGCTTCCTGTATGATTCAAATATAGGAACTCGAGAGAAAGCAGGTGAAAGAAAAGATACCTCAATGTAAAATAAGGTTTGCTGACCCTCGGAAGTTAGCAAATCTATTACGAGAGAGGTATCTGAGATGAAGTCTACCACACAAAACGCAAAAATTGCAGCTATTACGGAAAAAACTTTGATCATTGGCATTGATGTAGGGAGTGAAACACATTTTGCGCGGGCTTTCAATTGGCGGGGATATGAGTTCTCCAGGAAACCACTTGAGTTCAGCAACACAGAGGAAGGATTCGAGACGTTCCGGATCTGGATCGATGAACTGAAGGAAAAGCACGGAATGGAGAAGGTAATGCCGGGAATGGAGCCGACAGGTCATTACTGGTACAATCTCGGGAAGTTCCTACAGGATAATGGTATGACTCCAGTACACGTAAATCCACACCATGTCAAGAAATCGAAGGAACTGGACGATAACAACCCGGATAAAAATGACCGCAAAGACCCGAAAGTAATAGCCGGTCTGGTAAAAGACGGAAGGTATTTCCGGCCGTATATCCCGGAAGGGGTTTATGCAGAGATCAGAGCATTATCCGGGTTGCAGGTGCTCGCACAGTGCGAGATCACGAGGCTCAAGAACCGGATCGCCAGATGGTTCAGCATCTACTTCCCGAATTATAAAGACGTTTACGGGAACAGCGGTGCAGTCAGCGGTCTGATGGTACTGAAGGCAGCGCCACTGCCGGAAGATATCGTAAAGCTTGGTGTGGACGGTGTAAACCGGATCTGGAGGGATGCAAAGTTAAGAGGCGTCGGATTAAAGAGGGCAAAGACCCTGGTAGCGGCGGCGGAGCACAGCATCGGGAGCCGGGACGCACAGGAAGCAGCCAGAGTAGAACTTAAGATCCTGCTTGCGGACTATGAGATGCAGACAGAGCGGGAAGCGGAGCTTATGGCGCTGATCGAGGAAAAGGTCGCGGAAGTTCCGTACGTGGACAAGCTTCTGGAGATCAGAGGCGTAGGACTGAAAACCGTGATCGGGTTTGTAGCAGAAGTCGGGGACATTACGCGTTTCGATGACCCCAGACAGCTCCAGAAGCTGGCCGGATATGCGATCGTGAAGAACGAGTCCGGTAAGCATAAGGGAGAAAGCCACATCAGCTACCGTGGAAGAAAGCGGCTGAGATATGTGCTGTATGAAGCGGCGGTCAGCGTGGTAAGCCACAGTCCGGAATTTAAGTCGATCCATCAGTATTACACGACAAGGGAGAAGAATCCCTTAAAGAAGATGCAGTCAATGATCGCGGTGGCATGCAAGCTGATCCGGGTGTTCTACCTGATCCTTCAGACCGGAGCGACCTATGACGCGGCG
Source organism: Eubacterium sp. (assembly GCA_017541035.1). Taxonomy (GTDB): domain Bacteria; phylum Bacillota; class Clostridia; order Lachnospirales; family Lachnospiraceae; genus Eubacterium_Q. Next base: position 2,042 of record JAFXZW010000037.1, read on the forward strand.
AAGTTGATGGGGGATATCCGGAGACCAGTGGCGGCGTAAGAAGCCGAAAGCAACAGAGCAACTACTGCTTGTGGCCAGAGCCGGGCATCTGATCCGGCATCAGAGATCCGGTTCCGGTCACAAGCAGGCGACCGGCTCCCGTATGGGAGTGACGAAGGAAGAGGTTCACCAGGGAAACGTCCGCCGAAAGGTGCTGGTGAGCAGGAACTGGAGTCAGCAAACAACAAAGAATGAGCCAGTAGTCGGCAGGAATTTTGTCCATCGGGCATGACCCAGTAAAGGAGCTAAGCTGACACCCTGGTTATGGGCAGGCGGAACGAAGGAAGTGAGGACCCGTCGGGGAACCGAAGGTGATCCTGGTAGATACGGGAGGTGCGCTGCCATAGAGGGAAGGGTTATATAACGGCCATGAATATCAGGACAAGTGACGTTCTGATTCGTATACCCAAAACACCTCTATTCTCGTACCAGATACTCTGAGATGCCCATCTATTCGGCTCATTCAGAAGAGGTATAGCGTTGAAAAATCCTTGATTTTCAAGGAAAAATCACTTGACATTATAGGGAGAAAGAAGATGAAACTAAAATCTGATTTTTATGCACAAAATGTCGGAGATGTACAGTTTTTAATACCGCTCCAGCAGGATGTGTTTCATGGTATTATCAAAAGTAAC
>JAFXZW010000038.1 GCA_017541035.1 Eubacterium sp.
AGCATACTCAAAATCCGGAAAAAACCGCTCTGTAGGAACAATTATAACAGAAAAATCAAGAAAAACAAATGCGAAAGCAGACGTTAGTATCGCACACTTATTGGATCCACACGTATGCGGAAGTTAATTCCGCATTCAAGTAGCTATACATTATATGTATCGTTTCGAGGTAAGAGACTCTGCAGTCTGCGCTTTCAGGCACGAAACAGCGTACCGTATTTTTTTTCGGGAGTCAGATTATGATAAAAAAATTCATTTCAATCGTGTGCATTATATGGATCATTGCGGGGCTATCTGCCTGTGAGAAAGATATTCCGCCGGTAAAACTGACAGAGAGCACCGGGAGCACTGAGATATCAAAGAGCACTGAGACAAAGGATAGCACTGAGATAAAGGATAGTACGGAGAAAAAGGACGGTGACTTCAGGCTGTCTAATCCGAATGCGAATGAGGAGGCGAAAAAGACCTATAGTTATCTTTGCGAGAATTTTGGAAAAGTCATGCTTTCCTGCCAGCAGGAATCTACCTGGATGGGATCACCGGATTATGAAATGAATTACATTCAGGAAGTAACGGGGAAGCTCCCGGCGATGAGGGGGCTTGATTTCATGAATGACGATTTTGACGGCGTTACGAAACGTGCTCTGGAATGGCATAAGAAGGGCGGGATCGTAACCATTTGCTGGCACACGGGAGTGAATGGAAAGGGATATCAGGAAAGCCTGGATGATGATCCGGACTACGAAAAGCTGCTGACAAAGGGAACGGATGAATATAACGGAATGATCGCCAACTGGGACAGGGCAGCTGATGCGCTGGCTGTTCTTCGCGACGCCGGGGTAGCGGTGCTCTGGAGGCCGTTCCACGAATTCGACGGAAAATGGTTCTGGTGGGGGAAGGGCGGAAGTGACAATTTTATTACTCTGTGGCGCATGATGTATGATTATTTCACAAATGAAAAAGGCCTGAACAATCTGATCTGGGTGCTGGGTTACTCGGGAGATGTGAAGAATGGCTGGTATCCCGGGAATGAATACTGTGATATAATTGGTTCTGACACCTATGATGATTCGACCAACCTGAAGGGGTGGAAGCGACTTGCCTCATTGAATACCGGGAAGCCCCTGGCATTTCATGAGTGCGGCAATCTGCCGGATTTAAAGAGCTTTGAGAGTGACGGTGATCTCTGGTCATGGTTTATGATATGGCACACAGATTACATTAAGGGAAATGATGTGAAGAATCTTTCCGATGTGTATAACAGCGAGCGTGTCATAACCCTTGACGAGCTCCCGGAATTGTAACTGCGGGCGAAGGAGGAGGAAATATGGTAAATCAGCTTACATTGGGAAAGACCGGGATCACGGTTCCCCAGAATGCCTTCGGAGCGCTGCCGATCCAGCGGGTCAGTCTGGATACGGCTGTTCATCTGGTACGGGAAGCCTTCAAGGGAGGTATGCGTTTCTTTGATACGGCAAGAGCCTATTCGGATAGTGAGGTGAAGCTTGGGGCTGCTTTCGATGAAGCCTTCCGGAAAGAGATGAACATCACGCGGGCAGACTATTACATTGCTTCCAAAACACAGGCGACGACACCGGAAAAGTTTTGGAAGGATCTGGAGACCACGCTTACGAATCTGAAGACGGATTATCTGGACATTTATCAGTTCCATTGCGTGCAGAGGTGCTTCCGGCCTGGGGACGGAACGGGAATGTACGAAGCAATGCTGGAAGCAAAGGCGGAGGGGAAGATCCGGCACATAGGGATCACCGCGCATTTGATCGGCGTTGCGGAGGAGATCGTGGAAAGTGGACTCTACGAAACGCTGCAGTTCCCATTTTCATATCTGGCGCAGGAGAGGGACATTCGTCTGGTAGAAGCCTGTGCGAAGGCGGACATGGGCTTCATCGCCATGAAGGGACTGGCCGGCGGACTGCTGACCAACAGTGATGCCTGCATGGCTTTCCTGAGCAGTTATCCTGTGCTTCCCATTTGGGGGATCCAGCGGGAAGAGGAGCTGGCTCAGTGGCTTTCCTATTTCAACAGAAATGCGGAGATGACGGAGGAACTGAAGCATTTCATTGAGGAAGACCGGAAGTCCCTGATGGGTGACTTCTGCAGGGGCTGCGGGTATTGCGCACCCTGTGCCGTGGGAATTCAGATCAATAACTGTGCCCGGATGTCCCAGCTGATCCGCCGTTCTCCATCGGAGAACTTTCTTTCGGAGGAGTGGCAGGGACTGATGGGAAAGATCGAGGAATGCATTGACTGCGGGGCGTGCAAGACCAGATGCCCTTATGGACTGGATATTCCCCGCCTGCTAAGGAAGAATCTTGCGGATTATAAGGATATCCTTGCCGGACGGGCACAGATATAGTGCTTTGGGAGATGCAACGGAAATGAAACTCTGCTTTGCCCCTATGGAGGGGATCACCGGATATGTTTTTCGAAATGCCTACGCTGCCTGTTATGGCGGCGTGGATGCTTTTTATACACCTTTTTTGTCCAATCCGGTGCTGAATCAGATCGAATTGCATGATATTCTTCCGGAAAATAACCGGGGGATCCGCCTGATCCCCCAGATCCTGGCGAACAGGCCGGAGAATTTCCGCAGCATTGCGGAAACACTGAAGGATTACGGGTATCCGGAAGTGAATCTGAATCTTGGCTGTCCTTCCGGAACGGTGGTGGCAAAGCAGAGAGGCTCCGGCGCACTGCGGGAGCCGAAGGAACTGGAGCGGCTTCTGGACGGGATCTTCAGTACTTCTCCCTTGCCGGTATCCGTGAAATGCAGGATCGGCATTTCCTCTGAAAATGAGTGGGAGGACATTCTGGATGTGCTGCTTCGTTTTCCCATGAAGGAGCTGATCGTTCATCCCCGCCTGCAGAAGGAATTCTACAGAGGGGAGGTGCATCTCTCCGCCTTCCGCACGGTATACGAAAGGCTATGCGGAGAGGAGAGCTTTCCGGACAGATCTACCCGGATCCCGCTGATCTACAACGGGGATATCTGTACGCCGGAGGATTACCGAAAACTGGTCACTGATTTTCCCAAAATCGACGGAGTCATGCTGGGGCGTGGTCTGCTGAGGGATCCGGAGCTGGCGGAGAAGATCCGGAGAGAGGATGCACATGGAAAGACCCGGTATGCGAATGCCGGCATAGATCCGGAGCTGGCGGAGAAGATCCGGAGAGAGGATGCACATGGAAAGACCCGGTATGCGAATGCCGGCATAGATCCGGAGCTGGCAGAGAAGATCCGGAGAGAAGACGGAAGGAGCCGGTATGCGAATGTCGGCATAGAACCGGAACCGGCGGTCCGGGGAGAGGACCGGTCCTGTGGCCTAAGGGAAGGGAAGGAAGCGGATGGAGCCGGCGCTATGTCCGCGGTAGAAGATGGTTGTGGAAATGTGCCGGTGGGAAACCGGAATGACCGCCTGCGGCATTTTCTGGAGTTGCTTTATGATGGTTACCGGCAGGAAATGACCCGCGAAGGTCCGGCACTGATGAAGCTGAAGGAGCTGTGGAGTTATCTTCAGGTCTATATCGGCAAGGATGCGAAAGCGATGCGGCCCTTATGGAAGGTGAAAACGCTTGCTGAGTACCGGGATGTGGTGAATATGCTTTTACCGTAAACAGGGACAAAAAGCAAATCAATCTGACGAGGATATGAATAATGGAAAATGAATCTGGGTCCGTTAAGACGGACATCTTGAATGCCTCCCAGCTGGATGCAGTCACATCTACGGAGGGATTTGTCCGGGTGATCGCCGGGGCCGGCAGCGGCAAGACCCGCGCGCTTTCCCACCGTTTTGCCTATCTGGTGGAGGAGCTTGGGATCCTGCCGGGACATATCCTCTGCGTCACATTTACGAATAAATCCGCTAATGAAATGCGGCAGCGGATCCATAACCTGACCGGAGATCAGGATACGGGATATATCAATACCTTCCACGGATTCTGTGTATCCGTGCTGCAGGAGGACAGCTTTGCAATCCGCTATCCGAAGAATTTCCTGGTGCTGGACAACGCGGATATCGACGATATGCTGAAGCTGATCTATGAGGAACGGAATCTGACGCTGCGGGATATGACCTATGCCAACGCGCGGGATATGTTCGAAATGCGGAAGCTGAAGGAAGAACCAAAATATTATGAGGATATGCTGGGCATGTCCCTCGATGCTCTGAAGGAGAAATACGAAAGTGCGGAAACGGTGCGAGATATCCTCTTTTACGGTTATCTGTACCAGGAAAAGAAGTGTTTTGGACTGGATTATAATGACCTCATCGTATTCACGCTGCACATTTTCAGGGAACACCCGGATATCCGGGAGAAATGGCAGAAGCGTCTGGAATACATCATGATCGATGAATTTCAGGATATCGATCCGCCGCAGTATGAGCTGATGAAGGTGCTGGCGGATTATCATAAGAACCTTTTTGTGGTGGGGGATCCCGATCAGACGATCTATAGCTGGCGGGGCGCGGATGCGCGGTTTCTGCTTGGTTTTCCGGAGAAATTTCCGGGGACGAAGACCATCTTTATGAATGAGAATTACCGGTCCACGCCGCAAATTCTTTCGGCGGTGAATTCCCTGATCGCAAAGAATAAGACGCGGGTCGAGAAGGATCTGATCCCTGTCCGGGAGGACGGAGCGTCTGTGTTCTGTTATGTTGCGAAAAATGCGGAGGAGGAGGCAGACTGGCTGACAGGAGAAATCCTTGCTCTGCGCGGAGCCGGTGTTCCCTACCGGGATATGGCCGTGCTTTACCGGGCACATTATGTGACGCGAACCCTGGAGCAGGCACTGCTTTCGGAACCGGCTACGGGAAAGCCCATCCCCTACACGATTTATTCCGGCGTTCCCTTCTACGGACGGGCGGAGATCAAGGATGCCCTGTCCTATCTCCGGATGCTGCTTTACAAAGACGATCTCTCCTTCCGCCGGATCGTAAATGTTCCGAAGCGGAATCTGGGCAAGCGGCGGATGCAGTTCCTGGAGGAATATGCGAAGAATAATGACTGTACGCTATACATGGCACTGGGAGAGAATTTAGAGCATGAGCTTTTCCGCAGTACACGGGCCTCAGGCTTCGTCAGTCTGATCGAGAAATACGCCGAGCAGGTCGATACCCTTTCCGCCTCGGAGCTGCTTTCGAAGATCCTGAATGAGAGCGGCTACGAGGAAATGCTCAGGACCGAGGGGGCGCAGGAACGGCTGGATAATCTGGCGGAACTGAAGCAAGCGGTTTTCGAATACGAAACGACCTGCGGAGAAGAAGCAGGAGTGGAGGATTATCTGCGGCACATTGCCCTCTATACAAATGCGGATGCCGATGCGGAATCGGAGGACCGGGTTCGGTTGATGACGGTCCACGCAGCGAAGGGGCTGGAATTCAGATACGTCTTTCTCTGTGAACTGAATGAGGGAATCTTCCCATCACGGAAGATCCGAACCCTGGAGGAAATGGAAGAGGAGCGGAGACTTGCCTTTGTTGCCATGACCAGGGCCAGGGACCGGCTGTATCTTTGTTGTGCGGGAGGAACACATTTTGACGGGATTCCCCGTTATCCTTCACGCTTCCTTCTGGATATCGATCAGGAGCTGCTTGACTACGCGGAAAAGCCAGCGGACAGCCTGATCGAGACCACGCGGGGCTTTATCGAGAGTGAGAGCCGGATTCTGAAAGCAAAGGAGGAGAGATCCCTTTTTGAACCGGGGCAAAGGGTGAAGCATGCTGTGTTCGGGGAAGGGACGATCCTTTCCCTGGATGGGAAGAATTCCTGCTATCTGGTGAAGTTTGACCGGGTGGAAACGCCGCGGGACATTTCCTTCAAAGTAAAAATGTCAGCCGTATGATAGCTTGAAATTCAGAAAAGAAAATGCATCATGTAAAATAGGACGATAAATGAAAACCTTCCGAAAAAGTTTCGTTTTCGACTACCACAGAGGGCATGTTTGTGTTATAATGATTTCAGCATTTTTTGCGACAGCGTAATGGCGTAGTAAAAGTGCAGATTCTGCACGGACGCTGCAGATTTTCAAAAAATAATCCTTACGGAGGGGGTATTACAGACATGGAGAATAATTATGTGATCCTTGTAAATGGTTCCTGGGAGATCGAGCTTCGCCCGCGCAACCTTACACATGAAGGCGAGCCGAACATGAAGGTATGGGTTGTCAGAAGAGGCCAGGAAGTGGCACATTATACCGATAAGTACCGTGGATACGGTCATTACAAGGATCATGAGGAGCTGCTCCCGCCGGAGATCAGCGAAGCCTGCAAGAAGGCATGGGAAAAGCTGAAGGAAGGCCCCTTCGACGAGGCCATGCTGGAGGATATCAAGGCATCACTGGCAGCCGAGTAAAACCATCGTTATAGACAGGCAGAAAATGAGTCTCGCGAAAGCGGGACTCATTTTCGATTCAAGGGGAGTGATGAATGGAACGAAAGGACGGTCCTTTCATTCCGGCGACGTGTGAAGTGGTGGTATAACGGGCTGGTTAATGCGCTGTTTTGGATCAGTGATGGGAATGCGAACAAAAATGTGAAAGATTTTTTCGGCATGATAATTCATGATCCCATGGTATTTCGTCGTAGTTCTTTCAATATTCTCCAGTCCGAAACCATGCTCCAGATCATTGGATACCGCGGTATTCCGGGTTTGAGTGTCCATGGAGTTTTCTTCCCGGATCAGAAAAAAATCATTTTCCGTTGTGTCAATACATACCCGGATATAACGGTCTTTCGTCGGAGCAAGGAGACAGGCTTTGATCGCGTTATCAAGAATGTTGCCAAGTACGATGCAGAGGTCATAATCAGTCATCGGAATTCGATCTTTGTCAACATGAAGATTCGTGTCAAATCGGATATTGTATTGTGCAGACATGGCTGCATAGCTGGTCAAAAAGGAATCAATGACAAGATTTCCGGTGTTATATCGAGCATAAAGCTTCTCCAGTTCACCGAAGGAATGCTCGATATAATCAGATAATTCATCAATCTTCCCTTCCCGGATATACTCCTGCATGGTAAAGAAATGCAATCGCGTATCATGCAGGAAACGTCTGCTTTGGCGGTAGGTGTTGCTCAGTTGCTCATATTTTTCCTTCTGGTACCTGATCTGTTGATCCTTCTGTTTAATCCGTTCCCTATCAGAAAGGAATCGCGCGGACCATTCGATCTCAATGTAATTGATGATATTGATCAGGCAAAGAAACACATTAAACAGAATGTAAATGGTTCCCTGTCCAGAGACAAAGAAACTGTGGACATTTACGAATAAAGAAATAAGAAGTGACAGAATCGGCGTAATAAGCAGTAACAGGCGAAAGCGGATTGGTCGGGTATCATTGTGCGGAAGTAAAATTTTCAGTATTAGAATAAGCAGGAACATGAAAGTGGCGGTTCCAAAGCACATAATTGCATAGAGCATCTGCTTATTATCTATCGTCAGTATATCCGGCTGTATCTGCATGATGATCCAGGTAAAGGAGGATTCGCTGAAGGAGTATAGAAACTGAAATACGATAGCAAAAAGAATACGGGAAACCATTTTTGAACCGAAGAAAAGACTGATCAGAAAAGTTGTCAGTACACTTAGAGCAATGGTGAATGGCCTGCTGGCGGCAATCTGGCTTAGAGAAGTCAAATAGGTCTGGTTGATATACAGGATCAGCTCCACAGACAGAAGGGAGGCGATGTAAAGAAACAGGCGGTCTTTTTTAAACTGTCCCAATACCGTACGAAAATACGCGGTGAGAAGGAATGCATCTATCGTAGATGAGATAATGTCAAGAAAGAGATCCATAGAAGTAATTCCTCACATCAGAAAGATTGGGCTTGATTTCAGAAGACTTATAAGCTTCTTTTTACATCGCACACTGACAGGCAGGGATACACCGTTATCCAGCACAACGTTATTTTCGGAAAGATAATGAATGTGAAAGAGATTTACAAGAGTTGTGCGATTCAGAGGAAACAGGAAATCCGAACAGGAAGCTTCTGTTTCGGAAAGGGTCCCTTTTTTCAAATAAGAATCATTCCATGTATGGATGGTCAATTCCAGAAGCTTGGCATTGGTAGCAGTGATGTAGAGAATCTTATCGATGGACAGAGAAAATTCTTCTCCACCTTTTGAAGCGATGATCAACTGTCGCTCTCTTTTGGCCAGACGACTTCGGACATCTGAGAGAAGCTGAGTCAGATCATTGGCGGATACCGGTTTCTGAAGAAAATGGAAGGGATGTACAGAAAAACTCTCTCCCATATATTCCGGAAAATGACTGACAAATACCAAAAAAGCATCCGTAGGCATGATTCGGTTCAGCGTCCGGGCAAGTTCAATACCATTTTCTCCGGGCATTTCTATATCAAGAAAAATAAGCTGATACGGAAAAGTCGGAGCTGTTTCTATGGACTTGATCAGTTCTGAACCGGATAAAAAGAGAGCAGAATGAAGATCTATGTCCATTTGGATGGAACAGGCTGTTAATAAATCATATAGCTTCTGAATATCTTTTTTATGATCATCACAAATGGCAATCTGGAGGTTCATTGAGTATTCCTTTGTTTTGTATTCTTATGTGAAAATAGGGGATAATTCACTTCCCGGTAAAGGATTCTTCCGATTGCCTGATTAATGAGAACGGTGATCAGGCAAAAAAGAATGACCACGAGGAGATCGCATCGGCCGGTAATGGCGAGACCAACTCCGATTATAGTGATTCCGGACAGATAAATCAATATGTGTCGCTTTCTTTTTTTACCTTGATGTGGATCGATGATTTTGTTGGGATGATTTACCGGAGCAAAAGCAACGATCAAAAAGGTGATTGGAATCAGAAGAAGAAAGAATACTGTGGTTGAAATAGGAATTATCGGGCACAAAAAGACAATCATCAGGAAAAGGGAATACGAGATCAAACTGCATAATCCCCGGGTTTTAGCGTGCGCTCCGCCTGCCATCATTTTCGTAGGCGTGAGGGCAAGAATATACACGCATGTATATGACAACCGGTGAAATAGAAGACCGATTATAAGAATGCTCATATGAAAAATCAGAATATCAAACAACTGTTCCAAAGTGAACTGATATGCAGCTGCATATGAAGAGTCAATGGCATCAGCATGACACAGACAGGATACCAGAGATTCACTGGCTTTCTTGGAAATAATCATAATATAACCCTCCCAGTGCAGTATATCATAGTATTCGATTTTCATAATTAATAAACGGATGAGCGTATAAAAAACGCAGATGAACGTTCAAAATGACGTTCATCTGCGTTTTTTATACGCTCATCCACAACTTTTATGAGGCATGAAAAAAACGCGTTATAATAGGATTGCGGTTTAAAATCCATAAAAGGGGGATATTATAATGAAAAACTGGAAAACGAAGTTATTGGTAATCGGAACAAAGGTATGTGCTTTTTCGGTGATGCTTGCTGCGCTTTTAGCGCCTACATGTAGGGATCTATGGTGCCAGCCTCAGGAGCCGGAAAATCTGTCGGAATTGTTGAAGAAGTAGTTGAATCAATTGATTGGAGAGATGAAATATGAGTCAGAAAAAAGAGAATAAAACAATGGTAGCGGAAGCAAAAGAAGTAGATCCGAACGGGGAAAGAGCGGTAATGGATGTTGATTATTACACGAAGTCACAAACCAACAATCTTCTGGGATTAAAAACGAATCGAACAAGTGCAGACTTGGAGGTTGTAGAGTATCTGCCGGATCCATCACACTCCAACTGGAAGATAACCTTCCATCGGCTTTCTGCGGGTATTGTCACGGCTACGCTTCATTTGGTCAGTTATCCGGCAACTCATTCGGGAGGCTTTGAGGATTTATTAACCAATGTTCCATCAAGATTTCGGCCAAATGCAAATGTGTATTATATGGCGGCTGATTTTCAGAATAAAGAAAGATGTGTGGGGATTCTTACAAATGGAACAGTGAGGGTGTATGATTCTGTGAATAGCGGTTGTTATGGATCTGTTACGTATATGAATGGAGATGAAACAACAGGCCTTTGATGATTGAACGCATGGGGGTGCAAGTAGAATGGGCTTTCGAAGGGAGGAAATGAAAATGACCAAAGAAACAAGTGTGAACGGACAGGTCGAAAAGAAAAATGAACAGGGAGCGTTGGATAGTCTTACGGGATACTATACCAAGACGCAGGTAGATGCTCGCCTGAACCTTAAGGCGGATATCACGGACACAGAGTTGAAGAAATATGATATGTACCCGGATCCCACGAATCATCCCGGCTGGATCGTTTCCTTTCGTCAAAGAAGGATGGGGATGGTCACGGTCACTATAAATATGGCAGGATATCCTAAACACAATCATTTAGGTTATTACCGATATGCATGAATCATACCGGTATAGACTGCTGTGGGATGAATCCAACCTTCTCAAGAATCGCAAGGTCCTTCTTTCTGGTGTTCTTGAGCGTCCATACATTACCACGGCGTTCC
>JAFXZW010000039.1 GCA_017541035.1 Eubacterium sp.
AGATCGTGGAGCTGCTGGCACGTATCCGCATTGTCCTGCGCCGTTATCATAAGAGCGAGGATGTCCTCACCTTTCAGGATATGACCATCGATACGAAGAGCCGTTCCGTTACCCGCGGAGAGGAAGTGATCCCTCTCACGCCTAAGGAATTCGATCTCTTCCTCATGCTTGTCCGTAATGTCAATATCACTCTATACCGGGACCGCATCTATGAGACTGTCTGGGAGACGGACTGGATGGGTGATACCCGGACTCTGGATCTGCATATTCAGCGGCTCCGGAGAAAACTGAATCTGAAGGACAGCCTGAAATCCGTTTATAATACCGGTTACAGGCTGATAGATGAGAAATGAAATTCCGATACAAAGTCCTCATTCTGAATCTGCTTCTTCTCTCGCTCGCAACCGCTGTTGTGGGCTTTCTTTTGATGAAACGAAGCTACCGGCTGACTCTTGATACAGCGGTCAAATCTGCCGTTACGGAAAATAATCTGGTACAATCCTCCGTGGAATATGCCTTACTGGAGGTTGTCAACACTCCAGGATATAACCTAAATCGCTCTCTTCCGGAAATCGGCCGGCAGGTTTTCAGCGGAATGATTTCCGGAGAGGAAGCACTGGCGATCCGGTACAACGGAAATTATGTTTATACCAGCGAGTCCGATCTTCCTACGGATTCTCTTCCCGAAGATTTTTATAATTTCGACGGACGCACCGGCAAAAACTATCTTTTCAGAGAAGAAGACGGGAAATACTTCCTGTATGTCATAACCCATTCTACTCTGGATCAAAAGATTCTTAATATCATTACCCGGCGGGATGCTTCGGACATTCAGGCTATGCTTTCACAAGGCATCCGGGAATACCGTGAGATTACGTTGCTGATCCTCGCCGTTTCCGCTCTTCTGATCTATATCCTCAGCCGCCTTCTGACCAGGCCTCTGGAAAAGCTGAGTCGGACGACCGAAACCTTCGCCTCGGGCGATTATGCCGCCCGCTCCGAAATCCATACCTCCGATGAGGTCGGTCAGCTTTCCGAACAGTTCAACACCATGGCAGATTCCGTGGAAACCCATGTTGAGGAGCTAAACGAAATGGTACACAGGCGTGAGCAGTTTGTGGCTGATTTCACCCATGAAATCAAAACACCCATGACCAGCATCATCGGTTATGCGGATACCCTCCGTTCCATGGACCTCGACCGGGAAGAACAGCTGCAGTCCCTGAATTACATTTTTTCTGAGGGGAAACGTCTGGAGGCGATGTCCATGAAGCTTTTTGATCTGCTCTATCTGAAGGATCATCCCATCGAGAAAAAAAGGATCTCTGCCGAGAAACTGGCCGAGAGTGTCAGAGTCAGCATGCTTCCTCTTCTGAATCATGCCGGGCAGACACTTGAGATCCATGTCGATCCCGGTTTTCTGGAAGGAGATCCCGACCTTCTGAAGACTGTTTTCATCAATCTGATTGACAATGCACGAAAAGCAGGAAAGGAAAATGATGTGATTCTCCTGACCGGAGTAAGGGAACAGGCCCCGGATAAAAAAGAAGATCCCCTTTCCTACCGTTTCACCGTTGAGGACCACGGAATCGGCATTTCCGAAGAGGATCAGAAAAGAATCTTTGATGAATTTTATATGGCTGATAAATCCCGCACCCGTGCAGCCGGCGGTGCAGGTCTCGGCCTCTCTCTGGTAGCCGTGATCCTGGAAAGACACCAAGCCGAAATCTCCCTCACCAGCAAGCCGGGACAGGGAACCCGCATTGCCGTCACTTTCCCGGGTGTTCCGGATACCGTTGACTGAAAAAGGAAGAAGCTATGAATAAGAAAAAAAGAAAAGCTAAATATCTTCTCATACCCGCTCTTTTCCTTACAGCAGGGGCTATTTTCGCCGCCCTTTTCCTGCCGGGATACTTCATCCGAAGCGGAGTCAATGCCGAACTGGGAACCGTATCCGCTGTTCCCACAGCCTATTACTCCGGTCCTTCCGAGGCTGTCGTACGGAATGCATCCCGCCAGTTGACGGAGGAACAACGGCTTTCCCTAATCTACGGTGAATGGGAAAGCACTATTTCTCCCGCCACGCCCGCGGAACGGACTCTGTCGGAATTTGAAGCAGTGCATCTTCCTTTCCCGATTGTCTCCGAATATCAGCAATGGTACACCTGGAATGCCGCCTCCTATAAGGCCGTTGATACGACCTTCGAAACCTATGCGGCTGTTTTCTGGAAATGTACCTTTACCCGTTATGACGGTAAGGAAAGTCTGGTTTACTTTATCACCGAAGGCGGAACCCTGCTGGATCCGGAAAAGCTGCCGGAGGAACTGATTCAGTAAATCGTTACGAATAATTAAAAATAAAACAGTGGATTTTCCGGCCTGATTCATATAAAATGTGAAATGTTAATATCATTTTTACATTTTTCTGGAGGATTACAATGGTAGAACAGATTTCGATTTTTGCCGAGAACCGAAAGGGTTCCATGCGGGAGATTACACAGCTTCTTACGGAAAACGACCTGAATATATACTGTGCCATCACCAATGACAGTGCCGAATATGGTATCGTGCGTCTTCTGGTTGATGAAACAGAACGCGCCTATATACTTCTGCAGGAAAATCATTTCACCTGCAAGATATCCCGTGTGATCGGCGTGAAGATTCCGGATAATGTGGGCAGCCTGAATACACTGCTGTGTGATATCGAGGACAGCAACATCAATCTGGATTATCTCTACGTATCTTACAGCCGTGAGGATGCAACCCCTGTGGCGATTCTGCACGCCCCCGGTTATGCCGAAGTTGAAGAATGTCTCCTGAACAGAGGATATAAGCTGCTGTAGTCAATGATCATAGAGAAGAGCCCGACCATATCACATTTTCATTGTATTTTTACCCGGTGTGGAGTATGATTATCTTCACTACCCCCTGAAGGAGGCGTCAATGGACGGTTTATTTCTCTACAAAATGATCATCCTCTATATGCTTGACCGCATCGATGAATATACACTGACGAATACACAGCTGAACAGTTTCATTCTGGATCACGGATACACAACCCTTTTTAATATCCACGAATCCCTTTCGGAGCTGATCGATTCCGGTTTCATAACCGTCAGCACGATCCGGGATACCCAGCATTATAAGATCACCAATCTTGGTGAGGAGGCTCTTCTCTATTTCGAGAACCGCCTGCCCAACAAGATCAAGCAGGAGATTCTTGATTACTTCAAGGCCGAGAAGATCAAGCTGAAAAATGAATCCGAAATCTACGCGGATTATTATCAGAATGATAATCAGGAATACACCGTAGAATGCTTCATCAAGGAGCGGAAGGAAACCCTTCTGAACCTGAAGTTCAATGTTCCCAGCCGGGGACTGGCGATCTCCATCTGTGACGGATGGCGTTCCAAAAGCACGGAAATCTATGATTACCTGATGAATCAGCTTTTGGGGAATTCATGAGAGAATCGTCACTTTGTATTTAGATACTCTTCCATCAACGATATCAGTTCTTCTCTTCCCTGTTTCGTTTCCGCGGACCAGGGAATGATCAGCGAATCGCAGTTCAGGGTGGTCCGGATCAGCTTCAGCTGCTTATCCTTCTGACTGCGGTTGATCTTATCCAGCTTTGTGGCAACGATCACCGGCGTAAAGCCATTCGCCTTAATCCATTCATACATTTGTCTGTCATTGGCCCCCGGCTCATGCCGGATATCGATCAGAAGAAAAACCATCCTAAGCTGGCGGCTCTTTGTAAGATATCTTTCGATCATCTTCCCCCACTTCGCCTTCTCCGTTTCGGAGACCTTGGCAAAGCCGTATCCCGGCAGATCAACAAAATAAAATTCCTGATTGATCCGGTAGAAATTGATGGTCTGGGTCTTTCCGGGCTGTCCCGAGGTTCGGGCCAGATTCTTCCGGTTCATGAGGCCATTGATCAGGGAGGATTTTCCCACATTTGATTTCCCGGCAAAAGCAAACTCCGGAGCATCATGCTCCGGAAGTTTACTGGTTACGCCGCATACGGTCTCCAATTCCGCCTGCTTAATGATCATATTATTATTCCTTATCTCTATCCCACAGGTACACCGGCCTGGCGGATCCTGCTTTTTCTGGTCCTTGGCTTATCCCTGAGAGTTTTCTCGGGCTCGGCACCGTCCGTGATGGTTTCCTTCGTCACTACGCAGCTCTGGATCATATCATCCGACGGAATCTCATACATCAGATCCAGCATGGACTTCTCAATGATCGCTCTCAGACCACGGGCTCCGGTATTACGTTCCATCGCTTCCTTTGCGATCTCTCTGAGCGCTTCCTCCGAAAAGCTGAGTTCAACGCCATCCAGTTCAAAGAGCTTCTGATACTGCTTCGTGATGGCGCTCTTCGGCTTAACGAGGATATTTACAAGGGCTTCCTCATCCAGCTGATCCAGCGTTACGATCATGGGCACACGTCCCACAAACTCCGGGATAATGCCGTATTTGACAAAATCCTGGGGCTGAACCTGCTTCAGAATATCACCTGTGTCCCCCAGCTTCTTATCCTCGATCTCCGCATTAAAGCCGATGGACTTTTTGCCGATCCGGTTCTCGATCACCTTATCCAGGCCGTCAAATGCGCCGCCGCAGATGAACAGAATATTCGTGGTGTCAATGGGAATCAGCTCCTGCTGGGGATGCTTCCTGCCGCCCTGAGGCGGAACGGATGCCATGGTACCCTCGATGATCTTCAGCAGTGCCTGCTGAACACCTTCACCGGATACATCACGGGTAATGGATACATTTTCGCTTTTCTTCGTGATCTTATCGATTTCGTCGATATATATGATGCCCTTTTCCGCACGCTCCACATCATAATCCGCAGCCTGGATCAGTTTGAGCAGGATGTTCTCTACATCCTCACCCACATATCCGGCCTCCGTCAGCGTGGTCGCATCGGCAATGGCAAAAGGCACATTCAACAGCTTCGCCAGTGTCTGTGCCAGATAGGTTTTTCCGGAACCGGTGGGACCTGCCATAATGATATTGGACTTCTGGAGCTCCACATCAAATGTTCTTCCGGACAGCACACGCTTGTAATGATTATATACCGCCACGGAAAGAGCCTTCTTTGCCGTCTCCTGCCCGATGACATATTCATCCAGAAAAGCCTTGATCTCCTTTGGTTTCAGAAGATTGATTTCTCCGGCATCGCGGTCTTTTGCATTATCTACTTCGATGATCTCCGTGCAGATATCCACACATTCATCGCAGATATAGACGCCCGGACCGGCGATCAGCTTATGCACCTGATCCTGAGACTTATTGCAGAAGGAACATCTCACCTTCTTTTCATCTATCCGATTTGACAAATTCTTCTCCTCCTGAGCCTTGCTCCGGCCAATCACTGTCCGTCAGGCTCACGCTATTTTCTGTTCATGACAACCTGATCGATCAATCCGTAGGCACATGCCTCCTCCGCTGTCTTCCAGTTATCTCTTTCGCAATCCTGAAGGATCTCCTCGTAGGTCTTTCCGCAGTTCTCGGCAAGAATACGGTGCAGCTTCTCCTTCGTTCTCTGCATGTGCTGCGCAGCGATCTGCATATCGGTAGCCTGTCCCTGCATACCTCCCAGGGGCTGATGGATCATGATCTCGGCATTCGGAAGAGCAAATCTCTTGCCCTTGGTTCCGCCTGCCAGAAGAAAAGCACCCATACTGGCTGCCATACCCACGCAGATCGTGGATACGTCACATTTGATGTAATTCATGGTATCGAAGATCGCCATACCGGCGGTTACGGAACCACCGGGGCTGTTGATATACAGATTGATATCCTTCGTAGAGTCCTCCGACTCAAGGAAAAGAAGCTGCGCCACCACCAGACTGGCAGTTACGTCATTCACTTCGTCCCCAAGAAAAATGATACGTTCCTTAAGAAGTCTTGAATAAATGTCATAAGCCCGCTCCCCACGGCTGCTGGTCTCTATGACGGTAGGTACTAATGCCATACTGTAACCCCCTAACTCACAAAAATCTTTCGTATCCTGTCCCGCAGGACAGGAAGCTCTGTCTATTCGCTTTTTGCCTCATCTGCCGGCTTCTCGGCAGGCTCTACTTCTACGGCACTTTCAGCCATCAGCTTGACAGCCTTGCGGTTCTTCAGATCATGCTTAACGGCGTCGATCTCACGCTCGCCTACCATTTCCTTAAACTTCTCCACTTCCATCTGGTAGGACTCGGCCATCTTCTTAATCTCTTCGTCTACCTCTTCGTCACTCACTTCGATAGCCTCTGCTTCCGCAACAGCTTCAACAACGAGACTGGACTTGATGCGATTCAAAGCTTCGGGGCGCATATCTGCCTTGAGGTCATCTCTGGTCATCTTTGTGATCTGCAGATACTGATCCAGCTTCAGTCCCTGATAGGAAAGGCGCATGTCAAAATCCTCCAGCATACGATCCTGCTGAAGTGCTACCATGGGTTCGGGAATCTCCATCTCGGAGGTCTCGATCAGCTTCTGGATGCACTTTGCTTCCTTCTGACGGGCAGCTGCATCCTTCTTTCTGAGCTCCAGTGTCTTTTTTACATCCTCTTCATACTCTGCAAAAGTATCAAAAGCAGACACATCGGAAGCAAATTCATCATCCAGCTCAGGGAGCTGTGTCTCTTTGATGCTGTTCAGCTTTACCTTAAAGACAGCTGCCTTGCCGGCAAGGTTCTCTGCCTGGTAATCCTCGGGGAAAGTTACATTTACATCAAACTCATCGCCAACGGACTTGCCGATGATCTGATCCTCGAAGGTATCGATAAAGGTGTGAGAACCCAGAACCAGGTTGTAATCCTCTCCCTTACCGCCATCAAAAGCAACGCCATCCACGGAGCCGTCAAAATCGATCTTCACCTCATCCTGAAGCTTTGCGGGACGATCGGTCACATCAACCTTTCTTCCGTTCTCCTTCTGTGCCTTCTCGATCTCAGCCTTCACTTCCTCGTCGGATACGGAAATGTCTTCCTTCTCCACTTCAATTCCCTTATAGGAACCCAGCTTTACCTCCGGTCTTGTTGCTACCTTTGCAACATAGATAAAATCCTTGCCCTTCTCTATCTGTGTTACGGAGATTTCGGGGCGGGATACAATGTCCAGCTCGATACCATCAATCTCTTCGGGATAGGTCTTGTTGATCAGTTCATTTGCCGCATCCTCATAGAATACCTCAGGTCCGTAAACCTTCTCGATATACGCCATGGGCACCTTACCCTTCCGGAAGCCCGCCATCTGGAATTTGCCCTTGTTCTTGTTGTATGCACTCTTCAGTGCATTTGCAAAATCCTCTGCCGGTACAGTGATGGTCAGATCCGCCATATTGCCTTCCAGCTTCTCTACTGCTAAACTCATTGCTTCTTCCTCCTTAATACGCGCACCGTCACTCTCCCGTGACGGAATGGATCGAATAAAATGTGGCCTGCAGAATACCAAAATCCCACAAGCCACAAGATTATAACATATAAGAAAAAATGATACAAGCCCAAATAGTAAAAAGGCGCATTTCCCAGAAATGTAATTCAAAATTCTACTCCGCTTGCCCCGTGTAGATTTTAGTCTTTCACAAGTAGATTTTACTCTTTCACATTTTCGTGGTTGTACCCACGTTCATTTCCCTGTATTGTTTTACCGTTGCCCCGGTG